>CAYMGE010000034.1:0-57532 GCA_964389925.1 uncultured Ardenticatenaceae bacterium | reverse complement strand
TTTCTGCGTCGATGATGCCACCGACTTTCATCGTCAACCCATCCTCTAGCAGTTCGCCTTCTGCCCAGATGCAGTCGTCATAACTTTCCTGCGGTTTCAGTTCGCAGTTGTCATATCCTTCGCCGCCGAGAATCCAAGCGTGTTTGACCCACCATTCGCCTGTGCCGTCCGCTTCCATCAACTCTTCGCCGCTGCCGTTGAGATAAACTGCGTCGGGATGGAAGCAGACCGTTTCCCCGTTGCCGCCTTCGGTGCATTCGCCGGGACCAACCTGTGCTGGGGCGACGATTCGGCCGAAAGCCTTACTCTGTGCATACACGGTGACGCTGTTTGTCGCCGCGTCAATGTGCATGTCGTTGATGACGGTCAGGGAGACGGGGCTATCTGGCACATCCATTTTCGCCACCCAATACCCATCGTGATAGTCCACTTGGCTGGTTGGCTCAAACGGAACGGTTTCCTGAATGCCGCACCCAATCACTAACAATGCGAGGAGCATCAAGGGGATAAAGCGGCTGCGTATATCTATTTGCATTGTTGAAAAAATCATGTCAAGCATCTCAGTCCTTGTCAAGCGCACCTAAAAGCGCGTCTTGTGTTACGCTTGTTTCGTATATTTGGGGATGCTATACTCTGCTCATTGCAACGTCAAGCGATTTTTGAGAAGTGAAACAAAGGGGCAAAAAATGTATCACATCAAGAACGACCAACGCGCCATCTGCTCCAGCCGCATGTTGTACGACGCACTGGCGCAGCTCATGCGCGATCAACCGTATGACACCATCACGGTGACGCAGTTGGTGGCAGCAGCCAAGCTAGGGCGCACCACCTTTTATCGTAATTTCGATGAGATTGAGGATATTTTGCAGATGCGTTGCGATCAGGTGGTTGATGAACTGGTCACGTATGTAATTGCGTATCGGCAGGAAGATCGTTCGCAGGAACCCGGCACACTGCTCAAGCCGATGTTGCGCTACTTCTATTTACACTCTGAGATAATCGACCTGCTGTTGCGGGCAAAGCGGATTGACATTTTGCAGGATTCATTTCGGGAACGGTCGCGGGGGGTGCAGACGCGGATGGCGCGACTGGTACAGCTACCAGTGGAATATGTGGCGTATGGTGTCGAGATGCGTCTCTCGATCATGCTTGCCATCGTGACGCACTGGGTGAAAACGGGCAAACGGCAAGCCCCCGACGAGCTTGCCGATAATCTGAAAGCGATGTTGAACAATATGGTTACGGTTGCTCAGTTGCTTTAAGGCGTGATTACAAGTCGTGGTTGGTACACAGGGCGAGAGCGTTGAAGAAGACGTTGAGGGGTTTGGTTTCGGCCGAAACCAATGAAAAGGGTTGATCGTTTGTTTTGGACGTTATGAGCAGTTCGGTGGCGTTCATATAATTGTTGTCCTATACGAGTAATCATTACTGCGTCTGGATTATACGACTCAACGTTTATATTCAGCAGATAGATGGAGAAAACGATGGAATACGTCAAACTTGGAAACACGGGGCTGGATGTCTCACAGATTTGTTTGGGGTGCATGAGCTTTGGTTCGGCCGAAAATTGGGTACACAACCCATGGGCGTTGAACGAAGATGACAGCCGCACCGTCATCAAACGCGCCCTCGATCTCGGCATCAACTTCTTCGACACCGCCAACATCTACGCCTACGGCAACAGCGAGAAAATTCTCGGCCGCGGCGGTCTGGGGCGAAATACCGACGTGGGCGACGTGGATTGGCGCAGCGTTGACCATTGGCAGTGGGCTGTATCTGCTGTATCAAGAGCAACAAGAGTCATCACGAATGATGTACAAAGTTGAAATAGAATAAAAGCAAGGTATTGTAGAGATCATGACCATCCGCAAAAAGCTGCTTCTAATCGTCTCATTGCTGAGTGTGCCGCTCCTGCTCATTTTGTTGATTTTGAGCTTAATGGTGTGGACAGTCTCAAATTCGGTGCGGTCGATTCAAGAGACGGCGGTGCGCCAGCAAGCGGTGACGCTGCAAATGCAAGCGCAATTGCGCGATGCGGAGGCGGCACTGTATCGCTTTCAGATTGAGGGGTTGCCGATCTATGCGAGTCAATTCGACAGCTTGATGAACGAGTATGGGGCGGCGGTCGCGGAGTTTGACGGGTTGGCGGCGACGGAACAGGAGCGGCAATGGTCGGCCGATCTCGCCACCGCCCACGACGAGGCGATGCAGTTAGGGCAACAGTTGATCACGTTGCGGGGGGAACAATCGGCCGATCTCGCACAACTCGAAACGCTCAACGATCTGACGAGCAACTTGCTGACCGAAATACGCCTCGCCAACACCGACAACGGGAGCTACCAAAACCTCGTCAACCAGTTGAGCCTCGATTTGAGCGACATCTTTTTCGCCGTCACCTCCTACCAACAGCTTCCCGACGACGCATACCGCACCGTCTTCCAAACGGGCATCTTCACCTTTCGCTTTCATCAACGCCAGATGGAAAATCTCGACATCGCAGCCGAGGAAAGCGAGCAGGCAGAGACGTTGGGAACAGCCGTGCGCCAGATCGAACGGGTCGGGAACGCCTTGCTGGATCGACGCGATGAACAGCAACAAATTTTTGGTGACTTTGCGGCGCAGGTCGCGCAAATTGGTCAAGGAACGCTTGTCAGTGACATCCAGCCACATGCCGCCGCCAATCTCCGCAACGCCGAATTGCAGTTGACGCAAACGTTGACTCGTGCGCTCTGGATTAGCGCGATCACGGTCGTCGTCGCAGTTGGCGGGGCGGTGTCCATTGCGCTACCCAATTTTCGGGACATTTCAAACGCGATGGGGCAGCTTGCGGATGGTGCAGAACGAGTGGCGCAAGGCAACTGGTCGCGGCCGATTGAGGTAACAGGCACTCATGAGTTGAGCCAACTCGGTGAGACGTTCAACGTCATGATGCGCGATTTGGCGGGGCGCGAACAGCGACTCCAGCGGCGCATCACGGAGCTTGAGACGTTGCGGCAGGTCAGCCTCGATTTGACGAGCGAGCTAGACGTGCAGCCCGTCACCGCAACGGTCGTCGAGAGCGCACGCCGTTTGATCGCGGCGCGTGAGGCACACATCTATTTGTGCGATGCGAATGGCGCAAATCCGCAGTTAGTCGCCAGTTCGTGGCGCGATGCGAATGAGATCGTCAAACCGACCACGCCACGCGAAAACGGCTTGATCAATATGACGCGCCGGTCACGTCAATTTGAGGTCATCAATCATGCCCAAGACCACCCACGCTACCGCGATCCCGCGTCCCCCACGTATGGCATCCGCGCCCATGCCGCCTTCCCCATTTTGCGCGGCGACACAATTTTAGGCGTGTTCAACATCGCGCTCGATGAACGGGATGAATTTCGACAGGGGGAAATCCGCGCCTTGCGCTTGTTGGCAGATCAGGCGGCGGTCGCCATCGAGAATGCGCGTTTGTACCAGACGGTGCGCGAGAAGGAGGACAATCTCAACGTGCTACTGCAAAAGCTGGCGTTGGTGCAGGAGGAAGAACGGCGGCTGATGGGGCTTGATTTACATGATGGGGTGCGGCAAATTTTGCTGAGTGCCAACATGCACCTCAACACGCTGGCATCGCTGGCGACGCGGCTCGATCCAGCCGCAAGAAAGGAGTTGGCACTGAGCCAAACGCGCTTGCAGGAGGCGATTGGGGAGGTTGGTTGGGTCGTGTCGGAGTTGCGGCCGACGGAGTTGGAGGATTTCGGTTTGGTCGATGGGTTGCGGGAATACGTCGCCAAAGTTGCGGAGGCGGAGGGTTGGGTGGTTGATTTTTCGGCCGAATCCACCCCCATCCTGCAAAACGACGGCATGGAAACGACCATCTTTCGCATCGTGCAGGAAGCCCTATCCAACGTCCGCAAGCACGCCCAGACGGAGCGCGTGCGCGTCCAACTGCAAGCACAGGGCGGTCAACTACTGATCGAAGTGCAGGATTTTGGGCGTGGGTTTGAGATCGACCAAGCCAATTACGAGACGGACAGCTTGGGGCTGTTGGGGATGCAGGAGCGCACCGAACTGTTTGGCGGCACGTTTTCGATTCGCAGCGTCGTCGGGGAAGGGACGACGATAACGGTTGCGCTGCCGCTCACAGTGGGCGACCCTGTTGCGCTGCCCGACGATGTGGAGTCGGCCGAAAAGCCGATCACCGTCCTCATCGTGGACGACCATCAGACGGTTCGCATGGGGCTGAAAAGTATGCTCAACACGCCCGGCATTCGCGTGATTGGGGAAGCGAGTGATGGGGTGGAGGCGGTGGAGCGGATCGGCCGAATGCACCCCGATGTCGTTCTCATGGACATCCAAATGCCCAACATGGACGGCCTCCAAACGCTGCAAGTCCTCCGCGCCCAACAGACGAACAGCCAAGTGATCGTCTTCACCACCCATCGCAATGCCGCCTACCTCTTGCAAGCGGTTGCGGCTGGCGCGGCGGGCTTCCTCTTGAAAAACGTCGCCCGTGACGAACTGCTGGCGACGATTCGCGCCGTTGCTGCGGGGCAATCCCGTCTCGAAAGCGCATTCTTCCAGCGTGTCCTACGCCAACTCAGCGAAACCCCCACCCTCAACGACAACGCTAATCCCCCGCTTGACGAACCGCTGACCCCCCGCGAACAAGATGTTCTGCAACTCCTGATCGAAGGGATGACCTACCCCGCCATCGCCCATTCACTCGGCCTCACAAACAACACTATCAAAGGGTACGTCAAGACGATCTTCCGCAAGCTCGATGTCTCCGACCGCACCCAAGCAGCCGTCAAAGCATTGCGTATGGGGCTTGTAAAATAGCCCCATCTCCCCCACCCATGCGTGGGGAAACAATCCCCCCCATCTACGTCTACTCAAAAAAATAGACATTTCGTAAACTTGCCGCGCTCAATTGGAGCATAAACATCAATTTCCTACATCAAAGGAGAAGGAAAATGTCCAAGAGATGGTACCTTATGTTGTTGGCAACGCTGTTTGCCTTGTTGGTTGCTGCTTGCAGTACCCCAGAAATAGAAGAAGATACCCCGACCGAAGAACCTGTTGAAACAGAAGTAGAAGAGAGTGAACCAGAAGAGACGATGGATGATGGGTTCATGGCGAGTTCACCCGAATGTATCGCGCCTGCCAATCCGGGTGGCGGTTGGGACTTTACTTGCCGCGCATTCGCACAGGCGTTGAACGAATCGGAAGCGGTCTCAGCCGGTTTCAAGGTCACAAACATGCCCGGTGGTGGTGGCGGTGTGGCGTTTGCCAACGTCGTTTCTGAGCGTCCAGACGACGATAATCTATTTGTTGCAGCGAGTCCCGCGACGACGTTGCGCCTCGCACAAGGTCAATATGGCGAATTTACGGCTGACGACGTGCGCTGGCTCGGTGCGGTAGGGGCTGACTTTGCGGTGTTGGCGGTGGCGGCCGATTCCGAACTCCAATCAATGGAAGACCTCGCGGCAGCATTGCAAGCCGATGCAGGTGCGCTCAACTTCGGCGGTGGGAGTGCTGTTGGTGGGCAAGATCACATGAAGGTGCTGGTTTTGGCGCAAGCGTTGGGCGTTGACCCGCTCGCTCTCAACTACACGCCATTTGATGGTGGCGGTGAGGCGTTGACCTCTTTGCTCGGTGGTTTTATCGACGTGTTCCCCGGCGATGCGTCGGAAATTCTCGGACAGCTTGAGGCGGGCGAAGTGCGCGTCTTGGCAGCTTTGTCATCAGAACGATTGGCTGCACCGCTCGACGACGTACCTACCGCGCAAGAGTTGGGCTACGACGTGGAATGGGTCGTTTTTCGCGGCTTCTACGCGCCACCCAGCATGAGCGACGATGCGTACAGCTATTGGGTTGACGTGATGGAATCGACGGCTAACAGTGGTACTTGGGAAGAGATCGCTACACAGGGCGGCCTCGATCCGTTCTGGATGGGTGGTAGCGCGTTCCAAACGATGATCGAGGAGCAAGTCAATAACTTCCGCCAGTTGAGCATCGATCTCGGCATTATCGAAGGGGAAGCGTCCGCACCTGCGCCCACGTCCGATTACGTGACCAATTCGCCCGAATGTATCGCCCCTGCCAATCCCGGTGGCGGTTGGGATTTCACCTGCCGTGCCTTCACACAAGCGCTCAATGAATCTGGCGCGGTTGACGCTGGTTTCAAAGTGACGAATATGCCGGGCGGCGGTGGCGGTGTGGCGTTTGCCAATGTCGTTTCTGAACGTCCAGAAGACAGCGATCTATTCGTTGCGGCAAGCCCAGCGACGACGCTGCGCCTCGCACAAGGTCAGTACGGTGATTTTACGGCTGACGACGTGCGCTGGCTCGGTGCGGTTGGGGCTGACTTTGCGGTGTTGGCTGTTTCGGCCGATTCCGAATTCCAATCAATGGAAGACCTCGTCACAGCCTTACAAGCTGATCCCGGTGCGCTCAACTTTGGTGGTGGGAGTGCCGTCGGTGGGCAAGACCACATGAAGGTATTGGTTTTGGCACAAGCATTGGGCGTTGACCCACTCGCACTCAACTATACGCCATTTGACGGCGGCGGTGAGGCGTTGACCTCATTACTCGGCGGCTTTATCGACGTGTTCCCTGGCGATGCGTCGGAGATTCTCGGACAACTTGAGGCAGGGGAAGTGCGCGTGTTGGCGGCTTTGTCATCAGAACGGTTGGCTGCACCACTCGACGACGTGCCAACTGCCCAAGAGTTGGGTTATGACGTGGAATGGGTCGTCTTCCGTGGCTTCTACGCGCCACCCGGCATGAGCGACGATGCGTACAACTACTGGGTCAGCGTCATGGAATCGACCGCCAATAGTGGCACATGGGAAGAGATCGCCACGCAGGGCGGCCTCGATCCGTTCTGGATGGGTGGCGACGCATTCCAAACGATGATCGAGGAGCAAGTCACCAATTTCCGCCAGTTGAGCATCGACTTGGAAATTATTGACGGCTAGTTCGGCCGATTTGCAAGCGTCTGTAGCCGTGGCATCAACCCTGTTTCGTGGCGATGCTGCGGCTCGTTCGTTGTTTGGAGTAGAAGCGATGAAGAAAGAGCTATTAACTGACCGTATCTCAGGTATCGTTTTGTTGGTAATCGCCATTTGGTATGTGTGGGAGGGGTCGAGACTCGAACCGTTTATGATTGCGGATAGTTTGGGGCCGACTCGTTTTCCGATGGTTTTGGGCAGCCTGTTGATTATCTTGAGCATCATTCTGATTTTGCGCCCCGAACCGCTCAACGATTGGCCGACTGAGCAAGCCGCATGGATCAAAATGGGGCTGATTATCGTCAGCATTTTGGTCTACTCACTGTTGATCACGCCGCTGGGGTTTCTCGTCTCGACAGCGTTGGTCATGATCGCGCTGGCACTGGTGTTTGGTGGTCCACCGTTGAAGGTGGTCATCTCCTGCACATTGTTCTCCACCTTTCTCTTTATCCTGTTTAGCACTGTTCTCAAACTCGGTTTGCCAACTGGCACACTGTTTGAGCCGTTGTTGAGCGCAATCGGAGGGTAGCGGCGATGGAAGTATTTGGACAATTAATCGAAGGGTTTGCCGTTGCGCTAACCCCCTTTAACTTGGGCATCGCGCTGGTGGCGTGCATGATCGGGACGCTGATCGGGATGTTTCCCGGCGTGGGGCCGATCAACGGGATCGTCGTGCTGATTCCGCTCTCGTTTGCGTTGGGCTTGCCGGCCGAGTCGATGTTGATTTTGTTTGCGGCTGTCTACTATGGAGCGGAATATGGAAACGCAATTAGTGCCAGTCTGCTAAATGTGCCGGGAACATCGGCCGCCGTCATCACCGCGCTCGAAGGCAACGTCATGTCGCGCATGGGCAGGGCGGGCAAGGCGTTGGCGACCTCCGCGATTGGCTCATTTTTTGGCGGCACAATCTCGGTGATTGCGATGATGTTCTTCGCGCCGCTGCTGTCACGTTGGGCGATTCGCTTCGGCCCTCCCCAATACTTTGCCCTGATCGTGTTTGCGTTCGCCACGCTGTCGAGCTTGACGGGGCGCAATTTGGTCAAGGGGCTGATCGCCACCGTGATCGGGTTGATGCTTTCGGTGATTGGGCTGGATGTGATGAGCGGGACGGAGCGGTACACGTTTGGCAACTTGAAGCTGTCGGACGGCTTGGAGTTCGTTGTGGTCGTGATCGGCTTCTTTGCGGTCAATGAGGTGCTGCGACTGGCGTACAACAAGGAAGACGCGGGGTATTTGGATTCGAGCAATATCGGCCGAATCATGATCTCCTTCAAAGAGTTCACCGGCGCGGCGATGTCGATGTTGCGCGGATCGGTGATGGGCTTCTTGATCGGCGTGTTGCCCGGTGCAGGTGCGGCGATTGCCTCCTTCCTAGCCTACACGACCGAGAAACGCCTCCTCAATCCACCCGGCGAAACGTTTGCCGAAAACGACGACATTCGCGGTTTGGCGGCTCCCGAAGCGGCCAACAACAGTGCGGTGGCGGGTGCGCTGATCCCGCTGTTGACGCTCGGTATTCCCGGCAGTGGGACGACAGCCGTGATGCTCGGCGCACTGCTGGGGCTAGGTCTCCAGCCAGGTCCGCTGTTCATGAGCCAGAATCCACAGCTATTTTGGGGCTTGATCGCGTCGATGTACGTTGGCAACGCGATTTTGCTGCTGCTCAATTTGCCGCTGGTCGGTATTTGGATTCGCATTTTGCGCGTCCCCGATTGGTTCCTCTATCCAGCCATCATTGCGATCAGCTTTATCGCGGTCTATGCGGCGAGCAACAGTGCGCTCGATATTCAGTTGATGGCACTGTTGGGTGTGGTGGGTTTCCTGATGCACATGATTAAGCTGCCGCTGCCGCCCGTGATTCTCGGTCTGATTTTGGGGCCGATTATGGAGAACAATTTGCGACGTGCGCTCAACCTGAGTCGGGGCGACTGGACGTATCTCGTCAGCGATCCGATTTCGATTACGTTGTTGGTGTTGGCGGTGTTGGCGTTGTTGTTCCCGATCATCTTTGCACGGACGCAGAAGCGGTTGGCTGAGGCGGCCGATTAAAGGAGGTGTTGCAGTGGATTGGATCGTTTTGTCTCTGGCAGCGTGGCGGGGCGATTGCTGCATCTCGTCGATATACCTGTTTTGATAATTCGGGTGGATGAGATTGAGTGACTGTTTCGGCCGAAAACAACATAAACAAAGGAAGCGGGCAGAAATAGCCCGCGTTTTTCATCGTATACCGTATGACTTCCTTTTCTGTACTTTTTCTTGCTCATACACCACAGTTTACTAAAAGTCTTGGGCTAAAGCCCATAGCTTCTACTAGCGCATTGGTACAGTAAAAGATGAAAATATCACCTAGCCTCTGGTTCAGTTTTTGGGGTCAGTATACGCAACACGTTACCCATATCCAAGCGTTCCCACAGCCTCTTTCATCTCGTCTAAAATGACGGGATCATCAATCGTTGCGGGCATTTTGTAGGGCGTTTGGTCGGCAATGCGTTTGATTGTGCCGCGCAGGATTTTGCCGCTGCGGGTTTTGGGCAATCGGCCGACGACGGTAGCTTGCTTGAAAGCAGCGACAGGGCCGATTTGATTGCGAACCATTTGGATGACTTCGGCGGCGATCTCGGCCGAGTTGCGTTCAACCCCCGCATTCAATACCAACAGCCCTATCGGTACCTCTCCCTTTAGCTCGTCCTTAACGCCAATTACGGCGCACTCTGCCACATCGGGATGGCTCGCCAACACTTCCTCCATCCCACCCGTCGAGAGTCGATGCCCCGCCACGTTGATGATGTCGTCCGTCCGCGCCATGATGTGCAGGTAGCCATCTGCATCCTTGAAGCCAGCATCGGCCGTCAAATAGTAGCCATCATAGTGTACGAGATATTTTTGAATGTAGAGTTCATCCTTTTGCCAGAGCGTCGGCAATGTTCCCGGCGGTAATGGTAGTTTGACAACAACCGCACCAATGTCACCATCCGCAACCTGTCTGCCCATTGGGTCAAGCACCTGCACATCGTAGCCGGGCATTGGCACGCCCGCAGAACCGACTTTGATTTCAACTTGCTCAATCCCCAGTGGATTGCCACAAATCGGCCAGCCTGTTTCTGTCTGCCACCAGTGATCGATGACGGGTATACCGAGCTTGTCCGTTGCCCAGTTGAGCGTGTCGGGGTCACAGCGTTCGCCCGCGAGGTAGAGTGCTTTGAGCGTGCTGAGATCATGGTTGCCGATCAGTTCACCACGCGGGTCTTCGCGCTTGATGGCACGAAAGGCGGTTGGGGCAGTGAACAGGACGTTGACCCCATGATTTTCGATGACACGCCAATAGGCGGCCGCATCTGGTGTGCCGACAGGTTTGCCCTCAAACAAAATCGTCGTACAGCCATGCACAAGCGGCCCATAGACGATGTAACTATGTCCAACGACCCAACCGACATCGGAGGCTGCCCAATAAACATCACCGGGCTGAACGCCGTAAAAATTTGACATCGACCAATTCAGCGCGACGAGATGTCCGCCTGTATCGCGCACAACCCCTTTGGGTTGCCCCGTCGTGCCGCTCGTGTAGAGGATGTAGAGCGGGGCAGTTGCGGCGACAGAGACGCATTCGGCCGATTCTGCATTCATCACCGCCTCTGACCAATCCACGTCACGCCCTTCGACCAGATCACAGGTTTGTTGCGGCCGCTGCAAAATCAAACATTTTTCGGGCTTTGACGTGCTTAACTCAATCGCCTGGTCGAGCAGCGGCTTGTAGTTGATGATGCGCTTTGGTTCAATGCCGCACGACGCTGACATAATCACTTTTGGCTTCGCATCATCGATGCGCGTCGCCAGCTCGTTTGCAGCGAACCCCCCAAAAACAACGGAATGCACCGCGCCAATCCGCGCACATGCCAGCATCGCCATCGCTGCTTCGGGAACCATCGGCATGTAGATGATGACACGATCCCCCTGAACAACCCCCATTTCTCGAAGAACCCCCGCTAACGTTGCAACCTCGTCGCGCAATTCGCGGTAGGTAAATTTTTTAACTTGCCCAGTGATGGGGCTATCATATATCAGGGCTAACTGCTCGGCGCGACCATTTTCAACGTGGCGATCCAGCGCGTTGTAGCAGGTATTTGTTTCGCCGCCTGTAAACCAACGATAGAGTGGTGGGTTGCTGTCATCTAGCACGCTGTCCCATTTTTTTGTCCAAGCGATTGACTCGGCCGCCTGCGCCCAAAACCCAGTCGGGTCATTTTCCCATTCAGTATAGATTTGTTTGTAGCTCATTCCTTCATGCCTTCTTATATTGTAGATTGCATTTCTATCATACTGAAATTTTTCCAATCAGGCGACTTGCTATTCAATTGATGAAAAATTCGTTATTTGGAATTGCGCTACTTGCTCAGAACCAGCCCGATCTTGCCTGCATTCACCATCCCCACTACCAACTACTAAATAACACCCTGCTCGCAATTCTTCATCTGATAGGCAAACTCGCATAACGCAACCCCTGAATTGGCTGCGGCTTTGCCCATTTACGCTTCCCAAAAAGCCGTGGAAACTAACTTAGAGCCGTACGCCAGACACAACAAAGACGCAATCCGGCGCACCGGTGGCCTTGCTTTTCGTCTGGGTCACTTTTTGCTTATTTAGGCTCCACATGTCTTTGATGAAGCTCTCAATAAACGCGGCAACAAAATAGCAATCTGGCGATTCAGATGAATGCGTCGAGTCACAATGTGGACATTTCAGAACGCGGACTTCATTGCCGAACAACGAAACAGGTATGAATTTGTCCAATTCCGAAGCGATAGTCTTTGATTTGCTTTCCGTAGAGGTAGAGCGTCTAGCCACCTTTTTCTGCATCATAGCTGCAATGACAGGTGAGACTCTGCCAAACTGACTTTTCTGCATAGCAAGTGAACTGCGGACAGTTTTGTTTATCCCGCTATCCTTCTCGGCCGCCTTGCGTTTACGCGCAGCATACATGCCGATTCGGATACCCAATTGCGTCAGCACAAATTGACGTTGCGCTGGGTTTATTGCCGACTCTAGGTATTTTACGGCTGAGTAAATGTCATTTGGATACGCTTCGGCGAGGCGCTTTGTCTCAAAGTTCAGCCGTTCATCGTCGAAATGAGGCAATGCGTTGGTCTGTTCTAGTTTGCGTGTTTCAGGGGCAGCTTGTGCTGATGGGATGTGTTCGGCCGAATCGCGTGTCGCTGGCAACGCGGATGGTGCATCAATTTGTATGTCAACAATGGTTGGAACCATTTCCCTCAATTTTTTGATCGCTGTCGGCTCAATCTGCTGCTCCATATTCAGATCAATCTGGATTGAGTCCATGCTTGGATCGGCCGTGTTGTTGATCGTACCGCTCGACGGTTTTAAGCCGAGTCGTTTGAGGGCCGAAAAAATCCGAACAAAATTCCCCGCACGGTGTATGGTGGTAAAAGTAAGCGTCATGGACATAGCCTCACCTCTTTGTTGCTTGAGGTACTACAGTTAAAAAAGAATCTGCTCGGTACGTTTGCACAGGAAAATTAAATTCCCAATTATGATAAAGTAAATGGGCAAACGTAGCATATTGACAATTTGCACTGCGGTCGCCGTGCGTCAATATTTATGTTACAAAACTTCTATCCTACTGCTTACAAACTTAGTACACATTTCTTATGCTTTGTTTTAACGATTTGCAATAAATATAGTTTGTGCATTCAAAGTAACTTCATACTCAAGCACATTATAACGAAAAAACGATAGCTTAGACACTTCCCTAGCTACCTAAATTTGGTACACGGTAAAAAAGTTCCCGCTGCAAAGATTCTTCAGAGCAGGCCAAGAAGCATGGGCGCAGTTGCCAGATGAGAGAAAAGCAAGCCCAAAGAGAAAGAAGGGTTAGGGCAATCGCAAAATCGTCATGAGATCGTTACCGCTTACGTTACGGGGCAGCATCTCCTATCTCATTTAGAGTTCAAACTCACCCCCCGCCTGTCGAATCGTCGTCCACAGATAGTCTGCATATGACCGACCGCAGTACAGTTGATACCCGCCCTCAAGGTGCCAGATAGCGACGCGGATTTTGGCGAGACTGCTAATTTTGACGCTATTGACGGGGAAAACGGCTGGATCAAAGTCGAGACCGCACAGCTTGCTCAAGAGTGTGCGGCTCTCTGTACCTGTGACTTGAATCATCGCCTGTCCGTCTGTTTGAGGCGAGACGGTGATGAAGCTGTCGCCGATAGCGGCCGATATGCGCTCAATCGTGGCTGATTCGTCACCTTCCGGTGTGATGAGGTCGTAGCGATTCGGCCGAATTCGGCCGATCAGCACCCCGTCAATTATCTCAACCCGCGTGTTTTGTGACGGAGCTGCTCCAAAGGCTGCGCGGAGGATGGGTTCGGCCGACTCGCCCTCAACCAACAATTTCCCAATCTGACTGCGATCTTGAATCATCACGCCCTGTCCAGCGATTGCCCCGCTGTCCGGGGTTATGTGTTCCAACGGACTTACGTTGTTCATAAATTTCACGTCCTCAACTTTCCCCCATCTGGGTCATAAAACGCCCCATGATGCACCATGCCTTCAATAAATGTGCCACTGCGACGAATGTTAAACGTCGTCCCAGCTTTCTCTGCTATCTCAACGGGCAGCCAGCATAAGCCAATCACCTCGTTAAGTGTCGGACTCAAGCGGCAAGAAGTAATGTACCCGATAATCTGCTGCCCGACGGGATACTTTTCACTCTTCGGCACTTCGCGCACAATTTGTAACCCTTCTTCGGGGGTAATAGATTTATCCGCTACCTTGAAGCCGACGAGCTTTTGCTTGATGCCGTGTTCTGCAATGCGAGCAATCGACCGCTTGCCGAGAAAGTCAGGCTTATCCATCTTGACCGCCCACGCCTGATTTGCGCTCAACGGGTCAGCCAGCGCGTCGGTGTCCTGCCCAACGATGATATGTGCCTTTTCCAAGCGTAGAATGCGCTGTGCTTCCACGCCAAATGGCATGATGTCAAATTGCTTGCCAGCTTCCATCAACGCTTTCCACACGCCTTGCGCTTGACTAGCACGTACTTGGATCTCAAACGACTGCTCGCCCGTAAAGCCAATTCGCATCACGCGACACGGTACACCTGCAATTTCCATCGCCATCCAGCGCATGTAGCCAAAATTTTCGTTGGAGATGTCTGCGTCTGTCAACTTAGCCAACGTCTCGCGTGAGCGCGGCCCCGCTAAGTTGAATGCAGATGTGCCTTCGCTGACGCTGCACGCATGAACACCCTCTCCCCAGCCAGACTGTCCCCACCACTGAATCCACTCGAAAACACGCCCTGCCCCGCTTGAGGTCGTCGTCATATACCATTCGTTTTCGCTGATACGCGCTGTCACGCCATCGTCCATGATGACCCCTTCGGCCGTACACATAATCCCATAACGTACACGGCCGACGCGCAGCTTGCTGAACTTGTTGATATACAGCTTATCGAGCATCGTCCCAACGCCGGGTCCGGTCAACTTGATCTTGCCGAGCGTGCTGACATCGATCAGGCCGACGCGCTCACGCACCGCTTTGACCTCAGCCGCTGGATTGCCGTAATGATTCGGCCGCATCCACAAACCAGAAACCATCATCTTTGCGCCCTGTTGCAAATGCCACTGATGTAGGGGCGTATGACGCACCGGTTCCATCATTGCACCGGCTAGGTTGCCCATTTTTATCGGCCGAATCGGCGGTCGTGAAGTCGTCTTGCCCGTCTGCGCCATCGTCCAATCGTTGATCTCGGAAACCAAGTGCATCGTGTTGACCGACGACCACGCCCCCTGCGATGGTCCCATCGAGATGGTCGTATATCGCTTGAGTAGTTCGATGCTGCTGTATCCCTCTGCAATCGCCGTCTTCACATCTTTGTCGCTGACATCTTCATCGAGATCAACAAAGCGTTTACCGTTTTTCTTGCCGATGAAATGATTGTGGGGCGAGGTACGAACGGGTTCATTGCGTCGTGCGCGAGTTCGTGCGCTTTTTTCCTGCGGTGCAGGTGCATCGCCAAAACCTGCATCGGCCGCTGCCGCCCGTCCAGCCAAATCACCTTCCGCGAGCTGCCCCGCGAGGCTATGCGTTCCCGTCACGCGCCCCGCCAAGTGGACGTTGCTGGGTGTGGAGACGGGCAAATGTTCATGGCGCGTCTCGTCGTAGGCAAAGCGACAGCCAGCGAGATAGGGCAGATCAAAGCGTGGTGTCCACGCGGTGGCGAGGATGATGGTATCGCATTCGATGGTTGTTTGTTTGGTGTGGTTGTTTAGGGGGGCAATTTCGGCCGATGTCACCCCGCCACGCCCGTTCGCTCGCACAACTGATTTGCCAAAGTAGCCTTTTACGGCCGATTGCATCACGGTCACTGCCTCATCAGATGGGTTTGTCTGATGATCGACAACCCCAGCCACCATCACGCCAGCCGCCCTGAGTTCCCGCGCCAACCGCCAGCCATCATCATTCGCCGTCACGATCAGCGCATTTTGCCCAACCGTCGCCCCATACAAATGCAACAACCGCGCCGCTGCACTGCCGAGAATCACGCCGGGCAAATCATTATTATCAAACACAATCGGCTGATCTTCAGCCCCAACCGCATAAACAGTCGCCTTCGCACGAATCTTAAACATGCGTCTTCCGCGCACCGCAAAATGCCACCCCTCCTCAAATCGACCCTGCACCAGCGTCTCAGTGAAAACTTGAACGTTCTCAAACTCTCCTAATTCCGCCTTCATCCTTCCGCCTTCATCCTTCCCCATCAAGCGCAAATGTCCCCCAACCGCCTCATCCTCCTCAAACAGCATCACCCGCGCCCCCGTCTTCGCCGCCGCAAGCGCCGCGCTCAATCCCGCCGGCCCTCCACCGACAACCATCACGTCACAGTGTAAGTACTGCTTGTCAAATCCCGCAACGAGTTGTGCATCCGTGTTGAGCTTGCCCAACCCCGCCACATTCCGCAACATCCATTCATAGGTCGGCCACATTTTCTGCGGCCAAATAAATGTCTTGTAATAGAAACCGACGGGCATCAAGCGGCCTGCTAACTGTGAGACACTGACTGCATCGACATCAAGCGACGGCCATGCGTTGATCGGGTTGATCTCCATGCCATCCTCAACTTTCCGCAACCAGACGCTTTCACTAACTTCATCGCCGATCTGCACCATCGCGTTTGCGCTGTGACCGTGCGCTTGTAGGCCGCGCGGCCGATGATACTTAAACGACCGTGCCACCAAGCGCACGTTGTTCGCAGCGAGAGCAGAGGCAATCGTGTCACCGGGATGGGCGACGTATGGCTTGCCGCTAAATTTGAAATGTATCGTCCGCGTGCGGTCAATCAATTCGTTTGATTGTGCCGCGACGCGATTTACTAAAAGGCTCATAGACAATCCTATTATTGACTGTATACTGATTCACAGTGTAATCTACTTATTTTGAGGAGAAAACTATGGAAACTGGAACAATTACAGTTGATTTGTCGATAGATTTACTGGACGAATTGAAACGCGAGATGCCATCTCAAACAGTAGAGCAGTCCATTGTGGAAGTCCTTGAGTGGTATTTTGAGGAAAGACGTAAGAAAGCGGCGTTGCCGCAAAACCCAAACATCTCATCCGAGTAACCAACCGCAGATATAAATGGCTTATCATTTGGTCTAATGCTGCTCCCATAGCCAAGTCCGCTCAAATTCCAACGTCTTCGTGTGCCGCTCCGCCAAAAACCAAGTCCCACACCCCATACGGTGATACCACCACTCTCGCTGCACACCCAGCTTGTTTTCCTTCATGTAAACATAATCCGCCCAATCAGCGTCCGGTTGCGCCATCGGGTTGGCGGGGCGCGGGTTATATTCCCCCCCATAGCGAAATTCAGATTGATTGCGTTTCCCACAGTGTGGGCATTCGACAAGTATCATGTGTTCTCTCTTTTTTGAAAGAGAGGTATTCAGTATTCGGTATTCGGTCAAAATATACCGAATACTGAACACCGAACACCTTCTCAATGCCCTACAGAAGCCGCACCCTTCTCTCCAACCAAGTCAAACTCTCTAAAGCGTGACGGCCGAAACGGGTGCAGCAAATCGGGTGTTCTATTTGTGGCGATCAGTTCCGCCATACGCTTGCCGCTGACGGGGACCGCCTTGAAGCCATACGTTCCCCAGCCGACATCGACGACGAACCCTTCCACATCAGTGAAACCCATCACGGGGCTATAGTCGGGGGTCATGTCGCACAACCCCGCCCACTGGCGCAAAATTCGTACATGGCTCAACTGTGGGAATAGCTCCAAGATGTGACCCGCTAGCCCTTCGGTAAAGTTGAGCGACCCATCCATCGAGTAGGACGCAAACGGATCGACCGATGCGCCCATCACCAGTTCCCCGCGTCCAGATTGACTGACATAGACGTGTAGACTGCCCGACACGATAATCACGTCGAGAAATGGCTTGAGCGGTTCACTGACGCACGCTTGCAACGGAAATGTCGTGATCGGGAGCGTTACGCCCGCCATTTTAGAGATGATCGAACACCAACCGGCCGTCGCGTTCAGCACCATGCCCGTCTTGACATACCCTTTTGTCGTCTCCACACCTTGAACTTTGCCATTTTGCACGTCAATATCGGTCACTTCGGTGAGCTGGTGGATGTGTGCGCCCATGCGGTCGGCGTGGTGGGCGTAGCCCCAGACGACCGCATCGTGACGGATGATGCCGCCGGGGGGATGATAGAGTGCGCCCATGATCGGGTAGCGGGGGTGGTCGCTTAGATCGAGGTGGGGACAGATTTTGGCGATCTCGCTTGGCTCTAGGTAGCGCGAGTCGATGCCCTGTACCTGATTGACTTCGGCGCGGCGGCGCATGATGCGGCATGATCCGTCGTTGTGCGCCAGCGTAAAGTGACCGCGCTGGGTGAACATGACGTTGAAATCAAATTCGGCCGACATCCCCTCGTACAGCTTCACGCTCTCATCATAAAACGCGCTGCCTTCCGGAGTCAAATAGTTACTACGCACAATCGTTGTATTGCGGCCGCTGCCACCTGACCCGATGTAACGCTTCTCCATTACTGCGACGTTCGTAATGCCGTGATTTTTGGCGAGATAGTAAGCACAAGCCAACCCGTGCGCCCCGCCACCGACGATGACGACATCGTAGCTGTCCTTCATCTCGTGGTCGCGCCACATGCGTGCGGGTAGTTTATCGCCCGCGAGGGCTTGTTTAATCAGTTTGATAGACATTCAGTGTCGAACTCCATTGTAAAAATCAAAGCCGTGTCGGATTGTAATCCCGAACATTCTCGATGCAACGAGTCACGTTATAACCTACCGTGGATCACACTTCGCAACAAAAATCTAGGTCATCATTACAAATAGCTTGACACGATGTGATAGGATATGAGTTGTCTTATCAGCGACGCTCATTTTCAGAAAATATGGTTCGCCTCATGCTTGAACAAATTGATGAAAAAATAAAAAACTGGATTCAATCGGTTATCAGTGATGTCGCAGTCTCCTTTTCCGCCCCTAGGCAAGCACCAGCAAGTTGTATCAATGTGTATCTGTTCGATCTTGCCGATTCACTGCCCGCTAGCGGCGCACAAACTGCGCCTTTGCAATTTGCAGCACGCTATCTAATCACAACGCATGGGGAAAAAGCACACGATTGGCTCGGCGACTTGGCGTTTGCAGCGTTGGCAGGCGGCACGATGGATGTGACGATGGGCGGAATCTCGGCCGAAACATGGCTCGCTCTCAACACCATCCCCCAACCCGCTATCGTCCTCACTGAAATTGTTCGCAAGGTGCGTCCTGAGCCAGATGTCAATTACGTGCGCCATCCGATTGTGGTAGAAACTCGGCCGACAGCAACGCTCGTTGGCATTGTACACGGCCCCAACACAATGCCCATCATGGGCGCACGCATCGAATGTCCCTCACTCAATCGCGCCACTTACAGCGATAAAAACGGTCAGTTTAGCTTTATCAATCTGCCAACCGATATGCCTGTCCGCCTCGTCATCCGCGCAAAAGGGCGCAAACGGCTTGTCGATGTCAACCAAACAACGTCAGCCGCGCAGCCTTTGCGCGTTGAATTTGATTTTGATTGAATTTTGGCAGATGTTTTATGCAAGATCGTGTAGACTATTGGGAGTGATTCACGATGAATCTGACCAACAACAACGGAGAACACTATGGTTTACAATGCTCCCGGCATCTATGTCAAAGAAGTGTCTGGTGGTGCGCGGCCGATTCAAGCCGTTGGCACAAGCACGGCAGCCTTTGTCGGTGTCGCCCCCGATGCCAATGCTCCCCGCGACCGCGCCATTGCCTGTAATAACTGGAGTCAGTTTGTTCGGACATTTGCCGGCAATGACAACGCAAAAAGCACCCCGCTCTCTCATGCAGTTTATGGCTTTTTTCTCAATGGTGGTACGCGCTGTTACATCGTCGCCATCGGCGCAAATGATCCAATCAAAAGCGGTGATGAGCGCATTGGCCTCGACCTGTTAAACGCGATTGATGAAATCGCTATCGTCGCCGCGCCCGGCTATACCGATGTCGGCTCCTACGACTTGCTGCTCGAACATTGCGAAAATAGCAAGGACCGCGTCGCTATTCTGGATAGCATTGAGCGCACAGATGAAGTTTCGCAACTGGTTGAAGTCGGCCGAACAGCGGCCGATAGCACACAACCAACAATCGGCCTACGCCCACGCCAATCCCAGCGAGGATATGGCGCGTTCTACTATCCATGGATCACCGTGCGCGATCCGTTTGACCCCTCGAAAAATGTCAACATCGCCCCTTCCGGACATGTAGCAGGCGTTTGGGCGCGTAGTGATGCGATGCGCGGCGTGCATAAGGCACCTGCCAATGAGACGATACGGGGTGCGCTCGATGTCAGCCACGCCGTCACACGCCAAGAGCAAGCCGTTCTCAATCCCGCCGGCGTGAACGTGATTCGCTTTTTCCAGCGCGAGGGTGTGATGGTTTGGGGCGCACGCACTGTCGCCGATGGTAGCAGCGAATGGCGTTATCTCAATGTGCGCCGCCTATTCAACATGCTCGAGGAGTCGATTGCGACCAGCACACGCTGGATCGTCTTTGAACCCAATGACCTAACATTGTGGAAGTCGATTCGGCGCGACATCAGTGCCTTTTTGACCCGCGTCTGGCGCGATGGTGCCTTGATGGGCGCAACGCCCGAAGAGGCGTTTTTTGTCAAATGTGATGCGGAAACCAATCCGCCCGAAAATATCGACGCGGGCATCGTGACAACCCTGATTGGGATTGCGCCGGTTAAGCCGGCCGAATTTATCGTCTTTGAAATCAGCCAATTTGAAGGTGGCACAGAAACTGAGGAGGCCGGCTAATGGCGACAAGCGCAACACCGGGAACTTTTGTGGAGCCAGTACGCTCCTATAATTTTAAGTTGGAAATCGACGGCATCACGGCGGGGCATTTTACAGAATGTTCGGGGCTGGGAGCCAGAGTAGACGTGATCAAATATCGGGAAGGTGGACAAGGGCAGATTGTCCGCTCATTACCCGGTCGCGTCGAATATGCAGACGTGATTCTGAGCTATGGCGTTTCTGTCTCGCGTGAGTTATGGGATTGGTTTTTGCGTTCTGTCGAAGGCCAAGTCGAGCGCAAAAATGTCTCAATCATCATGCTCGACAGCGTAGGAACGTCTGAAGTCCTGCGCTGGAATCTGCTCAATGCGTGGCCACGCGAGTGGCGGGGAGCCACACTCGATGCACTGGCAAGCACTGTGGCGATTGAGTCAGTCTGTTTGACATTTGATCGGCTAGAGCGAGGGTAGATGTGTGAGAGATTGCTCGTAAATCATCATGTCTTGGCGTAAACGAGTACTTACGAACATCGGGCTGCGACTGCGGCGGTTGGGGGATGCACTTGTGGATGAGCCACAGCCATCGGCCGCTCCCCCTGCCCACTGGTTAGAATTGCTGGCAAAGAGCGAGGTTCCCATTCAGTGGCAAAGCTCGACACAGATCGAGAGCGAGATGTTGCCGTATGCTGCCCCGCCGCAACCGCTGGATTTGGGAATTTCAGACACGCCACAAAACATGCCCCCCACGTACCTGTCTGCGCCCACTTCAGACGTGCCTTCTCCCCCTGTCTATCCAAAACAGGCTAACCAGCTACTTTCTCGGCCGAGCTATCAGCTACCCCGAATCCGTCCCACCACTAAACCGCCCGTTTTTGAGCCTATCGCACACGAGTCAAACCAACGAGAGATTGACTATGCGAATGGCGTGCATTCTGACGCGCCGCCGTCTGATTTAGCCTATCAGTCGCCCGTGCGTTTGCAGACGGCGAGCGTCGAATTTTCCCATTTGGAAGAAGAGCGCAAACCGGAGAAAACACAATCGGATGTCAAGCGTGAGGCCACACAGCCTATTCAGCCCACTTATCAAGCACGAGGAGAGCGTCCAGCATCGACACGCCCCACTTATCTCGATAAGCCAAGCAAGCTAGCGGTGCTGCTGTCTTATCTGCCGTGGCGCGAGAAGCGTGGGGAAACATCGGCCGAATTCCCCCCACAACGTCCATCGACTAAGCCAAAAATCATCAACTTCACAACCATTCCACGACGTAATGCCGCAGAGCTAGAGATTTCACAAACGGTCACAGGGCAGTCGAAACCGCCTCGTTATGCGCGACATGCCGCGAGTGCAAAGCCGCAAGTTGAATGGCAATCGGCCGAGCCATCCAAGCAAAAGCCGTTGCCGACATATCCAACTATCCAACCAAACAAAACAAAAGCGGACAGCCAGTTTACGCCATCGGCCGATCATTGGCCTACCCTACCCACCCATCCACTGCTGGATGACGAACTATGGAACGAGTCGCATTTCTAATTGAAGAGACAGGGGAACGCATTAGCTGTCTGCTCAACCCCGAAAGCCTGACGGTGCGACGCACGGCAGGTGTGCGCTCTCAGCCTCCAGCTAGCGGGCGCGGCTTGAGCGATGATCCGCTCTTGTTTACAGGGGGCGGTCGCACAGAAATCGCGCTCGACCTGCTGTTTGATGTCAATGTGGCAGGGTCGTCGATTACATCTAAAGATGTGCGCGATTTGACACGACCCTTTTGGCAGTTGGCAGAAAATACGCAAAAGGAAAATTATGCCGCGCCTCCGCTGGCACGCTTTGTGTGGGGCAAGGCGTGGAACGTGTTGGGAGTCGTCGTCGCAGTTGCAGAGCGGTTTGAGCAGTTTACGGCAGCGGGCGAGCCACAACGCTCGTGGTTGCGAATGCGCTTTGTGCGGGTGGCAGAGCCGGCGCGGACGACGGCGGCCGAACTATCGGCCGAGCATATCTCCACCGAACAACTGGAACCGCCCAATGGCGTTGACAGTTTGCTGGACATGTTGCCGGGTAATTCGGCCGATGAACCCATGTTTGACCTAACTCAACTCGCCGAAGAAACGGACGTTCATCAGCTAATCGGCGGCGAAACGCTATCTGAACTCGCCTTTGAGTCGCTCGATGACCCCGCGCAGTGGCGTTGGCTGGCGTGGTGGAATGGAATCATTCACCCGCTCAAAATTGCGGCCGGGACGCTCATTCGCGTGCCACCCGCCACCTTTCTACAAAAATGACCGTCTACACTCTGCCAACTTTGACGCTCACCTGTGATGGGCGACAGCTCGAAATAACCACGCTGTTGCGGGTACGTGTCGAGCAAACTTTGTCGATGCCGACAGCGTGTGAACTGATCTTTTTGCAGTCAGAAACAACAGATCGCTTAACTATCGGCGCAGATGTGCGTCTGACGGTTGACACATTTGCGCCGCCACTCTTCGTGGGTGAAATTACGGCGGTTAAGTGGCACTATTCGTCTAATGGTGAACTAGAACTGCATGTGCGTGCGTACGATTTGCTGCACAGGCTGCGTAAGCGGCAGCCGGTGCGCTCATTTGTGGAGACGGAGGCGGCCGATTTAGCGCGTGAACTCGTAACCGATTTGGGCATCAACGTTATGACAGCGGCAACTGCGCCACGACATGAGCTATTGATCCAACATGGTCGCAGCGATTTTGAGCTTCTGCAACAGACATTGGCAACACATGGCCTTTATTTTACCTTACGTGATAAAACGCTGTATCTATTGACGCTTGAAGGGTTGTCAGATCGCGTCGCGGTGGGATTGGGCGATTCACTATACGAAGCTTCGGTTGTACTGAACAGTGAGCGTGCTGTGCAGTCCGTCGCGGTGAGCGGCTGGGATCCGCTGTGGATGGAGATGTTTGAGGGGGTTGTGTCGAGCGCACAGACGGGGCGGCGAGTTAAGGCTGAGGTCGAGGGACAGGATGAGGTGATGTTTGGAGAGGTGGAATCGGCCGATTTCGCGCAAGCTACAACCATCGCCCAAGCTATCCTCGACCAGCGCAGCGCAGGTGAAATTATCTTAACGGGCGTGGCAGCCGGTGACCCCGCATTGCGACCCGGCACGATTGTTGAGACATCAGGTCTTGATCGCTCGATCAGCGGCGATTATCTGCTCACCAATGTCTGCCACACGGTCGATGTTGAGCGCGGTTTTCTCAGCACGATCAGCAGCGAGCCGCCCCAACTGCCCACCCCGCCCCGTGCCGCCTCTGCCCTGATCGGCGTTGTCACCCAAGTGGCTGATCCACAGCGTTTGGGGCGTGTGCGCGTCAGCTATCCATCGCTCAGTCAGGTCGAAAGTGGCTGGATGCAGGTGATGAGTCCTGCGGCGGGGGTCAACAAAGGGCTAGTCGCGCTGCCAGACATCGACGATCATGTGCTTGTCCTTTGCCTCAATCAAAATCCGACACGCGGCATTGTTTTGGGCGGCATCTATGGCCCCTATGCCCCTTATGCAGACGGCGTGGACAATGACGCGATTACGCGCTACTCGCTGCGAACGCCCAACGGACAACTCGTGCAGCTTGACGACAGCGCACGCCAAATCCGCATTGAAAACAGCGAGGGTAGCTACGTTGAGATGGAGCCAGACGGGGTGCGGCTATATGCGACCACTGATCTTGAGATCGCCGCGCCCGGTCGCGCAATTGTGATCAAGGGTGATTCAATTGATTTTCAGAGAGGCTAAGGGACGTGACTTGAAGACTGGATTCTCACCTGTGCGGGATGACAGATCAGACAACAACGCGATCTTATGATGAACTGGTTAACAGAAGATGCCAAGCTAGTCTGCACGCATAAAACGGGGGTTGTGGCAACTCGGCCGACACAAACGCTCGTCACCATCGCCGGCCGGCGCGTCCTCGTTGATTCTGACCCAGAGCGCAAAGGGATCGCTGGCTGCTCAAATATCGGCCCCACCATCAAACCTTGCACGTTAACTCTGCGCGTTGAGGCTGGTTATTCTGAGTGGCTGCGAATTGACGGCAAGGCAATTGCGCTCGATACGGTGCGCGGCAAAACAGACGGGACACCACCCGGAACAGTCTACTATGAAGTGGCGAGGGCCGGTCAGAGCTTGGTGAAGGAGCGATGATGTCGATGAAACGGTATCGTGCATGGCAATTTTTACATCCCGATTTAGACCAGTCGCCACGTGCGGGCTTGCAGGTTGGGGCTGGCGGCGGCATTGGCATGGTGGCTGAGGCGGCCGCAGTGCGACAAGGGATTTTGCTGTTGCTATCGACTCGGCCGGGTGAGCGCGTGATGCGGCCGACCTATGGCTGCTATCTCTATCGCCTCATCTTTGCGCCCAATGACGACACGACGGCCGGGCTTGCCATCCACTATGTGCGCCAAGCGATTGACCGCTGGGAGCCGCGCATTGAAATTTTGCACCTAGATGCGGGGCGTGATCCGCAACAAGCGGAGCGTCTCGAAATTGTTCTCGATTACCGCGTGCGAACGACTCAGCAGCGTGACAGCTTGCGTTTCGCCATGCGATTGGATGTGGGTTAATGCCGCTTAGAACACCCAATTTAGACGACCGAACGTTTGACCAACTGCTCGCCGAAGCACAGGCAATTGTGCGGCGCAAGGGGGCTGGCTGGACAGACCTCTCGCCCAGCGATCCGGGCATGGTGCTGCTCGAACTGTTTGCCCATTTGACGGAAGTGATGATCTTTCGGCTCAACCGCGTGCCGGAAAAGGCGTATATCGAGTTTTTGCGTCTGCTGGGGGTGCGGCTGCATCCACCGAGTGCGGCAAGCGTGCAACTGCAATTTTCGCGCAAACGGGCGGGGGCTGAACCGTTGGAGATTCCACACGGGACGCGGGTTGCATCGGGGCGTGGACAGCAAGAGCCGGTTATTTTTGCAACGACCGAAGTCGCCACAATTGCCCCCCACGAAACTGATGTAACGGTCACTGCTTATCATGCGGAGCAGATCGACGCTGAACTGGTCGGCCGTGGCAGTGGCATGGCGGGGCAGACAGTGCGCGTGCAGCGTGCGCCGATTGTTGCATCAACAGGGGATGCGCGTGACTTAGTCGTGGCGGTTGAGGCACTATTGGAGGAGTTGGGCGAGCGCATTCCAGCCGTGCAGTATCGCGGGAAAATCTATCGCATTTGGCGCGAGGTCTCGCACTTCACCAATTTGGGCGATGACGATCACGTGTACGTCGTAGACCGCAATAGCGGGATTATCACATTTGCGCCCGCGGTACAGATGGAACGGCGGGATGGCTCTTTGCAGGATGCACCCGCACTGTTGGCGGCCGTGCCAGCGGCAAATCGAGAGATTCGTGTCTGGTATCGGCGTGGCGGTGGGGCAGCGGGCAACGTCGCGGCGGGGCAGTTGACGACGCTAAAAGATGCGCTGCCCAGCGTGACGGTGACCAATTTGCGGCGGGCGACGGGGGGGAAATCGGCCGAAACCCTCACCAACGCCCTCCTACGCGGCCCACAAGAACTCCACTCGCTGCAACGCGCCGTGACCGCCAAAGATTTTGAACTGATCGCTAAAACGTATAGTTCACGCGCCGTCGTGCGTGCCAAAGCGTTTACCCGCGCTGCGCTCTGGCAACATGCCGCTCCCGGTCATGTCGAGGTGCTGCTCGTGCCAGACATCCCACCCAACGAGCGGACGCATGTCTCGCTTGCCTTGCTCGATGCACATCGCAACGAGACGGTGCGTAAGCAAATTGCCCAAGCTCTTGATGAACGTCGGCCGCTCGGCACAACCTGCATCGTCAACTGGGCGCGATATAAGAAGGTCAAGGTCAAAGCCAAAATCGTCGTGCAGCGCGAGGAAGATTTGGTCGCGTTGGCAGAACGCATTGAGCAACGCTTGAATCAGACGATCACGCCTGTGCCGACCACGTTTAACTCGACGGGCTGGGCGTTTGGGCAGGCGTTGCGTGCCTCGAACGTCTACGACATCGCGCTGGCAGAGCCGGGCGTGCGCTGGGTCGATTCGGTGCGCTTAATGGTGGAGGAAGTGCCAGATCAGCAAATCGGCGCGATTGCGATTGACCACTTTCAGCCGCGCACGTGGTATGTCGGCAGCGGCGACGTGCTGTTTCGCTCGCTCAACAATGGAGATGGCTGGGAACCAGCGGGGCGGTTTTCGGGCGAGATTGTGGCGATTGTCGCGCATCCCAATCGGCCGGGACTCGTCGCCGTCGCAACACGAGAAGCACGGAGGTCGAAAGTGTTGATCTCGGCCGACTGCGGCGAAAGCTGGACGCTCGGTCAGTATGCGCCGGCCTTTGCCGTCAACGACTTGGCTTGGACGCTGCGCGATAATGAGGCAGTGCTGCTGCTGGCGGCCGATGCAGGGCTGTTTGAGATTACGGTCGGGCGGTCACCCGTGCAGATTTTGGTCAACCCACGCGATCAAGATATGGGTTTCTATGCCGTCGTCGCTCACACAGACGTGCGCGGGATCAGCTCGGTCGCGGTGGCGGCGCAAAGTTTGGGCGGCGTGTATCTCTCAAATACGGGCGGTCGGCCGAATACATTTCGCCAAATTAGGTCAAAACTGCCGCGCGATAGCGATGTGCGCGTTCTAGCCGTGCAGTATGACGGGCCGCGAGCCTTTTTATGGGCTGGCACGGCAGCGACGGGCGGCGGCGTGGGGCGTGGTTGCTATCGCTGGGAGCTGCGTGGCAAGGAAGACCCGCCCGAAGGCTGGGTCGCGTATAGCGGTGGATGGGAAGCGGGAAGCTGTAAAGGATTGGCATTTCATCGCTCACAGGTATTTGCGGCGACTCACCGGTTGGGTGTGGTCACGCTAGATGCGAGCCGACTCAATACGCGCTGGGTTGCACCGGCGATTACGTGCGGTCTACCGCTGCGCGAGCGGGATCAGCAGCGGCTCTTTTACCCCGTTGAGGCAGTGGCGGCGAGCTTGGACTTGGCCGATGCTCTCGTCTTAGCCGGCGGCGCACAAGGCGTTTACCGCTCGCAAGATGTCGGTCGCTCCTACACCGCCTCATCGAGCAAAGAGTTTATCGAAAAGGTGACGCTGCCCAACACATGGCTATTTGTGTCGGACGATCACGACATTGAGGTAATCAGCGAAGATGACGCAGAATGAGATCGCGCAACTGCTGCCGGAGATTTTTCAGCGCACGTTGAGGCAGGGCAGTCCGCTCAACGTACTGTTGGAGGTAATGGAGACATTACACGCGCCGTCGGAGGCGGCGTTGGCATCGCTCGACGGTTATTTCGATCCCTACCGCACGCCCGATGAATTTGTGCCATTTCTAGCAATGTGGGTTGATTTAGGTGAGTTGATTCGAGAGGCTCCCGAGCAGTTTGCAGCGGATGACACGCCACCAATTGCGACGGGAAGCGGCCGATTGCGCGAGTTGATCGCCGCGGCCGCCTTTCTCTCGAAGTGGCGCGGGACCTATCGCGGTTTGCAACGCTTTTTAGAGACCGCAACCGGTGTAACGGGGTTTACAATTGACGAGAACGTGCGTGATTTGCAGGGGCAGATTTTGCCATATCATATAAAGGTAACGGCTCCGAGCGCGGTTGAGCGGTTTCGGCCGATGTTGGAGCATATTATTGCAATCGAAAAACCAGCGTATGTGACGTATGAGTTGGCGTTTAGGTAGGTCGTCAAGTTATGGCAAATGAATTTGCGATCACGGTCGCAAGCAACACAGTACAGTTGACGGATGAGCGACGTGGGGTTGCCCCTTACACCGTTTACAATGCGAGTGGGCGGACATTGCGTGGTCGGGCATCGCTGGAAATGTTGCCAGCCAATGCGATCCATGCGGGATGGGTGCAGATCAACGGTGAGCAGGAGCGCGTGTTTGAGATTGGCGGGACAGAGCAGTTTAACGTGGCGATTGCGGTCTCGGCCGATGCCGCCCCCGGCGCGTACACCTTTCGCCTCAACATGGTTGATACAGCCAACCCCGATGAAGGCTTTAACCCCGGCGCAACGGTCACATTTGATGTGCCAGAGCCAGAAAAAGAGCCAAAAAAGCTGCCTGCATGGCTTATTCCGCTGGTCATCGGAATTGTCGCACTCGTTGTTTTGGGCAGTATCGGCGCATGGGCGTTGGGACGAGAGCAAACAATTGCGGTTCCCGACGTGATCGGCATGACACTTGAGGAGGCGCAAGACACGATTGATGACGTGGGCTTGCGACAGAGACAAGGGCCGCGAGAATTTAGCAACACAATTGAAGAGGGGTTTGTCGTTCGGACAAATCCAGATGTGGGCGCAACTGTCGAGCCAGAAACACGTATCATCATCCACTTATCCGATGGGCTCGAGCCAACCCCAACCCCTGTGCCAACCAACACGCCCACACCCACCCCAACCGTCACGCCCACGCCTGATCCACTAGCAGATTTTCTCGTTGGTGAAGGCAATGTCTTTGAATTGCAATATCCCGACACATGGCAATTTGTGCCATGTACTATCTGTGTCGATGAGGATAACGATGTCATTTTTATAGATGTGTTCGCCATCGTGACGAACGATGATCTTTATGGTGTTTTCAAAGAGACATTGACACGCGATGATGCAGACAATTTGGACACAATTGACTATGCTGACGGTGCGCTAGGAATCGGTTACTTTGTTAACTTCTCTGGGGAAGAGATAGACGGGTTACAAGAAATGGTGACAGAGTGGGTCGATAATCCAAGCTCAATGGACTTTGACTGGATCGAGTTTGATTCGGCCGAAACCCTCATCCCACCAACACCTGTCACAACACCCAACGGAATGGGGATGACTGCCCGCCTACGTGGATTTAACCAAATGGCAAATCGTCTCGTCACGGCACAACTCTATGTTCTTGATTTTGATGGCTGGCTCCTAATCTATTCTATCTCTGCCCTTGTAGACGACTTTGATCGACACTTTAACGAGGCCGAACTGGTCATCGACACAATTAAGATCAATCCTTAACACATTGAGGGCTATGAACTTTCTTAGTTCTAGCGGTTCGGTCAACACCGTTCGCGTGTTAGTCATCGCATCCCTGCTTGTGTCCTAAATCCCCTCCAATGCTTGAAGAACAATAAATGTCTGTCAACTGTCGTGCGAGCGCAGGATAGCTATGTTTTGTCAGAAAATGTGTGTGAACATCACCGTTTTTTCCTGCTAGGACAGCCGCCGCTAATTCTTCTGCGTGACCGACTGTGAATAATCGGCCGACGCTCCCCCCCTTCGTCAACCGTCGAAAAGCGGGAATGTTGGACAAAATCGGTGTCACCCCGCACGCCATCGCCTCCAATACGGCAATACTCGCCACGTCACTCAAGCTGGCTTGGATAAAAAAGTCTGCGCCGTTGTAGAGTTGCTCTATCGTTGAATGTGGCACATTGCCAAGCAACGTGACGTGATCGGTCAACTGATTGTCTACGATAAATGTTTCAACGTCGGTGAGCAGGTCTGCTTTGTGATATGCCCAGTAAAGGTGTGCATTGGGTTGTTCGCGCAGGATAAAACGCATCGCTCTCAAAATGGTCAGCGGATCTTTGCGTGGACTTAGCTGGCTGACACAAAGCAGCGCGGGGCTGCCGGTGAGACGGGCGTTGGACTTCGGCCGAAAATCACTCGACATCTCCGTAAATTCCACAACTTTGTCCGCTGCATCCCACCCCATTGCCTGCTCTTTTGCCGTAAACAACAGCCTTGTCGCACGCCGCACATTTCCTCTTTGTATCCACCGTCGCAACCGGTTCCGCGCCGGCTGTCCACCATGATACTGCACGATAACTGGCACGTGATGTCGTTTGCCCCAGTGTGTCACGAGCCACAAGTTGAGGTCGAGCGTCAGACCGCTAAAGTGAATCATATCGGGTTGAAAGTTAGCAAGAATGGGCAGGGTGCGTGTGGTCAGTTCATAGTGTGTTCGGCCGACACTCCCCCATCGCGCCCACCAACTCGCTCGCACAAATTGATGATGCACGCCATTTTTGACCCGTTCTGCATCCTCCTTAAATGGATGCACGACTAGCGTTTCGTGACCAAGTTTTTGCAACGCTTCGGCAAAACGTTGGAACGCGCTGCGGCGTGTGAGGATGATGTCGGCCGAGACCGTCGCATCATAAAATCCTGTTGTAAATACAATTCGCATCGTTTATTTGGAACAGACTGCTAGCAAAATCTTTCCGTAGGTTATCGTCTCGCTAACCGCCTTTGGGGTGTGACAGTGCGTTTCAATGTAGCCGATCACCTCTTCCCAACGTGTGACAAGCTCGGTGCGCGGCGCGGCCGTCGGATCGCGCCGATATTGATAGAGCAGGTGATCTTGCACAAGGATAAAGTCGGGCGCATAGCGGTTGAGCGTCACAGTTGCGTCGGACTCGATGAAGGCTAAGTCTAGTCCGACAAAATCAGTTGTCTTTAAGCCTAACCAAAATAACGGGATACCCATAACGGTTGAATCTTGGGGAATTTCGGCCGCAATCGGCCCCGTCATTTCCGCATAAGCGACCACCTCCCTATCTTTGTGCCAGCCTTGCACCACACCAAGACCACTTTCGATCAGTGCAAGCGTTGCCAGCACACTAATGAGCAACTTGCCAACTTTCCCGCGTCGCCAAATCCACATCGCCGCGAACCCAACCTGCAACGCAAAAAATGGCATAAGTAGCGCGACATACGCATACCGCTTAAATGAAATCAACAGTGCTAGCGGCAACCAGACCGCGCCTAAGCTGACCAGCGTAAACCGCTCCTCACGGGTGTGATTTTTCCGCACAACCAGAATGATGTGTGTCAAAATCACGCCACTGACTAAGATAAAGAGGCCGATATTTAGGAGTGGTGGCTCATTAAACCATGTCAAAAAGCGTAGTCGTTCCGTTCGTAAATTTTCAACATAAAATTGCCAGTTGAATAGGTCAAATCGGCCGCTATGCCGCGACATCTGCCCACGATACGCCGCCACATCCTGCCCAACATAAAACAGAAAGGGAGCCAGCGTCAGCAGCCAGCCGCTACCAATCCAAAACGCGACACGACTTCGCAACAGTTGCCAGCCAGACATCAACAGCGGAATCATCAACACAAACGCGCCATAAATGTGCGCCAGCGTTGCCATTCCCGCGCAGATGCCAAACAGAAGCGCGTCATATCTTTGCGCCGGCTTCATCATCCAGACGAAGCAAGCCGCCAATACCCAGACAGGCACGAGAATATCGTAGTGAACGATACGGGCTAAATCGACATGCGGGATGCTTGACCCTAAGCGCACACACACTAGGGTGGCAACAGCCGCCAGTGCGGTTGGGACATCATGGAGGCGGCGCGTTAGGACAAACAGTAAAATGACAGCAGCGAGTCCATTTGCAAATGAGAGCAGGCGCAGTGCGACGGGGTTTGCACCAAACAGCTTGATGGTCGCGGCGAGTTGCAGTGGGTGCAGGGGCATAAACTCATAGTTGCGCTGTTCAGTACGGTGGAAGTCGCGGTAGATGGGATTGCCGTAGATGCCTGTCGCCGCTAGTTGGTAGGCGGGCGCAATCAGGGCGATCTCGGCCGCGTTCCAGCGCGGACTACGCCCGATAAACGGCACGGTTGCCAACGTGTAATAGCCAAGTAATGCGAGCAAGATCAACCACTGTGTGCGAGACATGGCGCGTGATTATAGCGACTCTGTTAGCGTGAGCATCTAAAACGTTGGGCGACAGCCGCAATGCTATGCACGGTGATCGTGCGGCGAAAAGTTTGTGACACCAACAGATTGCGAAGGAAAAATAGATGTGAAAATTTGCCCCAACCCTATACAATTAACGTTAAACTGTAACGGGCGAACCCAATTTATACAAGGAGTTTTTCAATGACAGATAGCTCACCGACAGATTTTATTCGCACACAGGTAGCCGAACAGTTGGCATCAGGCAAATATAGCCACGTGCAGACGCGCTTTCCACCCGAGCCCAACGGATATTTGCACATTGGCCATGCGTTTGCTATCAACCTCGATTTTGAAATAGCTGAGGAGAATAAGGGTCAGTGTAATCTGCGTTTTGACGATACCAATCCTGTCAAAGAAGAGCAAGAGTTTGTTGATGGCATCATTTTTGACATCAACTGGTTGGGGTTTGAGCCAGACAACGTTTTTTACGCTAGCGACTACTTCGATCAGCTCTATGAGTGGGCGATCAAGCTCATCAAGCAGGGAGATGCCTATATCGATGAGTTGAATCAAGAGGAGATGCGCGACTATCGCGGGACGTTGACGGAGCCGGGGCGCAACAGTCCACATCGTGATCGGCCGATTGGAGAAAATCTCGACCTCTTTGAACGCATGAAAAACGGCGAATTTGAGGAGGGGACGTACACGCTGCGTGCCAAGATCGACATGGCCTCTCCAAACATCAATCTGCGCGACCCCGTTATGTATCGCATTCTGCACGCGCACCACCATCGCACAGGCAATAAGTGGTGCATCTACCCGATGTACGATTGGGCGCACGGGCAGTCTGATTCGCTCGAAAAAGTGACGCACTCGTTTTGCTCGCTTGAGTATGTCATTCATCGGCCGCTCTACAACTGGTTTGTCGAAAAGCTCGAAATCTTTGCCCCCACTCAAATCGAATTTGCCCGCATCAGCCTCCGCAACACGATCATGAGCAAACGCAAGCTCAAAAAGCTCGTCGATGCGGGCATGGTCAACGGCTGGGACGACCCACGTATGCCGACACTGGCGGGGATGCGGCGGCGAGGCTATACGCCGCAAGCGATCCGCGATTTCTGCAACAGCATCACCCCGTCAAGTAGTAATCACGAGATGATGATCGAGTATCAGCAGCTTGAATATTACGTGCGTGACCATCTCAATGCAGTGACTCCACGCGCTATGGCGGTGCTTGACCCGCTCAAGGTGATCGTGACAAACTATCCCGAAGATGAAATAGAGACGGTCTCGCTGCCCAACTATCCACAAGATAGAAGTCGCACGGAGCGGCGCGAGGTTCCTTTCGGCCGAGAACTCTACATCGAGCGCGAAGACTTTGCCGAAACACCACCGCGCAAATGGAAGCGCATGTCGCCCGGCTACGAGGTGCGGCTATTGGGCGCGTACTTCGCCACAACGCAAGCCGTTATCAAGGATGACGATGGCAACGTGACCGAGATTCACGTCACGATTGACCCTGAAACCAAAGGTGGAGCTGCGCCCGATAGACGGCGGCCGAAAGGCACAATCCACTGGGTTGAGGCGACAACAGCGGTTCCAGCAACGGTCAATTTATATGAGATGTTATTTTCGGCCGAGTTGCCCGGCGAACGCACGGGTGACTTTATGGATGATGTCAACCCAGACTCCCTCATCACGCAATCTGCTCTCGTCGAGCCAGCCTTAGCACAAGCATCGATTGGCAGTAAATTCCAATTTATGCGAAATGCGTATTACACAGTAGACGCAACTGACCCCCTCACCTTCAATCGAATTGTCACATTGCGCGACAGTTTTAAGCCTCCTAGACGCTGACGGTGCTTGTAAAACAGACTTTGGTCTACTCTTGCGAACGAGCAGGCCAAAGTCCGCTCAACAATTTTACTTGTCGCTTATCGCTAACCACTTACCACTTGCGGTTTACCGCTTTATGATGGCAAAGTCATTATAGCCTAGAAAATACGCCCGCAACCATTCGTAAAAAGCACATGGATGGATTAGACTTGCCCACTAAATTTATTGGATAGGTAGTTACTCCATGCCCGTAAAATCATTATCGCCTAAGCAACTACGTCGTACATGCGACCCCGCACAATTTAAGTTTGAGACAACGGCCGAATTGACCGAAACAGATGGTATTTTTGGACAGCCACGCGGCGTGCGTGCGCTCGAATTTGGCATCGGCATTCGCAGTCATGGTTACAATATCTACGTTTTGGGGGAAACGGGAACCGGCCGCACCTCTGCCATTTACAAATATCTACGAGCCAAAACGCGCGTTCAAGAAACCCCATTTGATTGGGTGTATGTGCATAACTTTAGCATTCCCCATCAACCACGGGCGATTGAGTTCCCGGCCGGTCAAGGGGCGCAATTTAAGCGGCAAATGGAAAATCTCGTCGCTAGCCTGCGCGATGATTTACCCAAGTCATTCACAACTGAAGAATATAACGACGAAGTGGACGATCTTTGGAATCGTATGGAGATTAAGCAAAGTTTGCTCATGCGTGACTTGGAACGCCGTGCGCGTGACGTAGGGTTTCGTGTCATAAAGGCTGCTTCGGGATTGTCAATTGCGCCGATGGTTGGGGATGAGGTGATGACGGCTGAGTATTATGCAGGGTTGACGCTCGATGAACAAGACGAGATCGATGTCAACCAGCAGGAGCTTGAACATGCCCTTGAGCAGATGATGGATGCGGCACGCAAAGCCCAGCAGCAGGCACGAACCCAGCTTGAGGAACTCGACCGGCGCGTGGCACAACAGGCAATTGCCCATCACGTCACTGACCTGCGTGAATTGTACGACGATCATGATGAAGTACTGCTCTATCTTAGTGAAGTGCATGACGACGTGCTGAAAAATGTAGGAGAATTTCGACCTGATCCTAAAAAACCCACAAAGGAACCTGACCTGCGTCGTTATGGGGTCAATATGTTTGTGGACAATGGCAAAACGGAGGGATCACCCGTTTATGTCGAGCAAATCCCAACGTATAACCATTTGATGGGGCGCATTGAATATGAGATGCGTGATGGCGTGATGTCTACCCACTTTTCCAACATCAAGCCCGGCAGTCTGCACAAGGCAAATGGCGGTTACCTGATTCTCGATGCGCTCGATTTATTGCGCGATGTGAGTGCGTGGGAGGCGTTGAAACAGTCGATAAAGGGACGCAAAATTGTTTTGCAACCGTCCAACACGATTGACAACAGTGGTCGCGTGTTGGCAAAGACGATTGATCCAGAAGCGATTCCGCTCGACATTAAAATTATTCTGATCGGCCCAGAAGATTTGTATTATGGCCTTTACGAACAGGAGGAAGATTTCAACGAACTGTTCAAGGTGAAGGCCGATTTTGGCTCACGTATGGATCGGGATAAGGGGCATGAGATGGAATACGCTCGGTTTGTCGCGGCGCGTTGCAATCAGGAGCAGTTGCCCCACTTTGATCCATCGGCCGTCGCCCGCGTCGTCGAATACGGCTCTGAGTTGAGCGAGAGCCAGCGCAAGTTGACGGCACGCTTTCGCGTCTTAGCCGACTTGGTGCGCGAGGCCGCGTTTTGGGCAATGCAAGCTGAGGCAGAGGTTGTGACAGGCAATCATGTGCAACAAGCGTTGGATGAGCGCGTCGGCCGCTCCAACAAGCTCGAAAAGATCATCGACGAACAAATCCACGAAGGATTGTTGATGATCGATGTTACTGGTCAACGGATTGGGCAAGTCAACGGGTTGTCGGTGCTAGATATTGGAGATTACTCCTTCGGCCGCCCCTCACGCATCACGGCTCGCACCTACGCTGGCAGCGGCGTGATGCAAATTGAGCGCGAAGTCGATATGTCCGACCCGATTCATGACAAAGGCGTTTTGATCATGATGGGCTACATGGGTGGGCAGTACGCGCAGGAGAATCCGCTGTCATTTGGGGCAAGCCTAACCTTTGAGCAAAACTATGCGGGGATTGGCGGGGATAGCGCGAGTTCGGCCGAACTCTATGCCCTCCTCTCCGCGCTCGGCAATATCCCACTCAAGCAAGGCATCGCTGTTACAGGCTCCATCAACCAATATGGTGACATCCAGCCTATTGGCGGCGCAACCGAAAAGATTGAAGGCTTCTTCCGCGTTTGTCGCCATGAAGGGTTGACGGGTGAGCAAGGAGTCATTATTCCACAGTCAAACGTCAAAGATTTAATGCTGCATCAAGACGTGATCGATGCAGTCAGTGCGGGACAGTTCAACGTCTGGGCAATCGACAACGCGACGCAAGGGCTAGAAATTCTGACGGGGCGCTGCGTTGGGAAATGGGATGAAAACGGGGAGTATCCTGCGGACAGCATCCATGGTATCGTTCAAGCCAAGCTTGATCAACTCGCCAAGCGCGACGACGATTCTGGCACAGCGGATGAAGACGACGATTCATAGCTTCCAATAGAATTTTGTCGCCAAAAGATTACAGCAAATGGTGTGCCTTAGGCGGATGAGCCGTTGCAACGGTCGTGTTGATGGACATTGTGCTGGTTGCCACCCACAATATCCCCATCAACACGCAACCGCCCGCCATTCTCCACAACAATGTCAACCCCACCCTCTTGCTGAACACTCAGTTGAAATTGATTGACCAACTCCGGCAGGTCGATGTCATCTAGGTCTCCTTCCAGATGTAGGGTTGTGCCATTTGGTGCGGTCAAGACCAGTCGCGCATCGTTGCGGTCTATCCATTTTTGCAACGTGCGAAACAGCCCCATTAGGGCAGGGCGCGAACTCGCCAGCGTGACAAGCAGGCTGCTCCAGTCCAGATTTTCTAACCCTTTTGGGCTATCGGTGAGAATGGGGGAGGCGGAGAATTCGGCCGATTCTACCGCCGTCGCATACAACTCAGTTCGCAGCTTAAAATTCAATGCTTGGATAGCATTTGCGTCTAAGTTGCCTGTCGGAACAACGAGAATTTCCAATGGTAAAATTTGTGTCATGATGTAAATGAGCGAACTTTTGAACGCTCAACATTAGTCGAGTCCTGCTTTAATGTTTTCCGCCACATCAAGCGGAATCCCTGGAACGGAACCGATCTCTTCAACGGTCGCTCGTCGAATATCCTCCAACGAACCAAAACGATCTAATAACAACTTGCGCCGCTTGGGGCCGACACCAGCGATGCTGTCCAAAATTGACGCAATACCAGCTTTGTTACGCCGCTTGCGATGGCTGCTGTTGGCGAAGCGATGCGCCTCATCCCGCGCACGCTGCACGAGAAACAACCCTTGTGAGCGCAGTGGTAAGACGACGGGATACTTGCGATCTGGGATAAATATCTCTTCCTCGCGTTTTGCCAATGATGCGACGGGAACCTCATCTACCAAATCAAACGCTTCTAGCACCTCATTTGCCATTCTCAACTGCCCTTTGCCGCCATCAATCAGCAATAGGTCGGGCAATAGTGACCATGCGGTGTCCTTTTTGCCCATTTTGCGAACGTCGTGCAGTTCACCATTGTTTGCATCCCGATAGCGTTCAAAGCGGCGTGTCAACACCTCTTTCATCGCGCCATAGTCATCATTGCCAACTGTCTGCACGTTGAACTTGCGGTAGTCACTTTTGCGCGGCGCACCCTGCACAAAAACGACCATCGAACCAACCGTGTAGGTTCCCTGCGTGTGTGCGATGTCATAACATTCAATACGAGCTGGCTGGCGCGGAAGTTTCAGCGTTTCTTTAAGTTCACTCATTGCCGTCGTGTGTTTGCTGCGGTCAGATGCCCACTGCTGACGCAATGTTGCGAGCGTATCGGCCGCATTCGTCGTCGCCATCTCGACTAGCTCTTTCTTGCGCCCCTGCTTGGGAACCTGAATCGTCACCTTCTGCCCGCGCTTCTGACGCAGCCACTGCTCAACAATTCTGATCTCATCTATCTCACTTTGCAGCAGCACCTCTTTTGGCACATGTGCGGCGCTGTCATAAAACTGCGTCAAAAACTCTTCCAAAATCTCCTCGTCATTTTCGCCTTCGGTATTTTCGAGCAGGAAGTATTCTCGGCCGATCATTTTGCCATAACGAATAAAGAAGACCTGCACACACGCATCCCCATCCTCGCGTGCAAACGCGATCACGTCCTGATCGGCATTAGCGTTGGAGAACACCTTTTGCTTTGCCACGATGGTGTTAATCGCTTTGAGCTGATCGCGGTAGCGGGCGGCCGCTTCAAAATCGAGCGTTTCGGCCGCCTGCATCATCTTTGCCCGAATCCCCTCCTGAATATACTCCGATTTGCCGTTGAGAAAGTCCATCAACTGCTCGATCATGGCGCGATATTGCGCTTTATTGACCTCACCAATGCAGGGGGCATTGCACAACTTGATGTCAAAATACAAACAGGCACGCTCATCCTGCCCCGTGATGTGGCGATCACAGGTCAGGTAGGGAAACACTTTTCGCAGGGTGTCGAGCGTTTGGTGGACTGCCCATGCGGAGGTATAAGGCCCAAAGTAGCGTGACCCATCGCGGACCATGCGCCGCGTGACGGTCACCTTTGGGAAATCATCTGCCCAATGAATGCGGATATAGGGATAGCGTTTGTCGTCCTTGAGCGCGATATTGTATTTCGGCTTGTAACGCTTAATCAGCGTGTTTTCGAGCAGGAGGGCTTCTAGCTCCGAATCAGTCGTAATGATTTCGATGTCGGTGATGTTGTGGCGTAGGCGTTCGGTTTTCGGCCGATCCACCTTCTCTCGAAAGTAGCTCCGCACCCGATTGCGTAAATTTTTTGCCTTGCCAACATAGATCACTACGCCCGCTTTATTCTTGTGCAGATAAACGCCGGGCTTGGTTGGTAGATTATCTAATATCTGTTGAATTCGTTCGGGGGGTGAGTACGCCATGCTGCAAATTATAACAAATCTACAGTCTCTATTTTGTGGAGCTTTGCACATTTAGAGAGGTTCCACAAAAACAAAAAGCCAGCACATGGCTGACTCTTTGATAAAAGTTATCGATTCTTGTTGACGCGCTGCAAGTTAATCGCCGGGAACAAATTCAGGATAGCTGATTGCACCATGCTCGCCGATGTCGAGACCTTCGACCTCTTCTTCTTCGGTGACGCGCAGCCAGCCAATCTTTTTCAATCCATAGAAAATTGCAAACATGAGGGCAAATGCCCAACCTGCATAGACGACTGAGCCAAGCAGTTGCACACCTAAGTTTGCACCGCCAAAGATTGCTGCCGCAATGCCGCCCCAGATGCCACAAGCACCGTGTACAGGCCATGCACCCACGGGGTCATCAATTTTGAACTTTTCGAGCAGCAACATCGCGCCGACAACGAGTGGGCCAGCAACCGCTCCGATGACGATTGCCTCGCCATTTGTCACAATGTCAGCGTTTGCCGTGATGCCGACTAAACCAGCCAACATTCCGTTAAGCGCATAGCCAATGTCGGGTTTGCCACCAATGATGGCAGATGTGACCATTGCCAAGACTGAACCGGCGCAAGCGGCGAGCAGCGTGTTGACCGCGACGACGACGGTGAGAATGGTGTTGCTTTCACCCGTGAAGGCAAGAACAGAGCCGGGATTGAAGCCAAACCAGCCGATTAGCAGGATAAAGACACCGAGCGTGGCGATAGTGATGTTGTGACCGGGCATGGCGTTGGCAGAGCCGTCTTTGTTGAATCGGCCGATTCTCGGCCCCAACACGATTGCCCCTGCCAATCCCGCAAAGCCACCCACTGCATGAACGATCAGCGATCCCGCAAAATCATGGAATCCCAACTCGGACAGCCAACCACCACCCCATTGCCATGCGCCAGCAATCGGGTAGATGATGCCTGTGAGTAGCGCACTGTACACGAGGTAAGAGCGAAACTGCATCCGCCCCGCAACTGCCCCAGAGACGATTGTGGCGGCCGTTGCTGCAAACGCGACTTGGAACAGGAAGTCTGTCTGGATATTGGGATAGTAACTGGGATCCATGGCAGTTTGTGGTGTCACGCCAAAGCCCACAAATCCGAGAATGCCGTTGAACGCGCCCGGATACATGATGCCATAACCAACAAGCCAAAAGAGCAGTGCGCCCAAGCTCAAATCCATCAGGTTTTTGAACAAAATGTTGATGGTATTCTTGCCGCTGTTGAAACCAGCCTCTACCATTGCGAATCCGGCCTGCATAAACAGCACAAGAACGGCACAGATAAACATCGTTAAATTATCAATCGCAAAAGCAATTTCATCATTGCTGAACCCTTCCTCTTGAGCGAATGACGTGCCGCTAAAGGCGAGCAGTAAAACAGTGATCGATGCGACCTTGAGCAAACGTTTTGTAGACATAGCTTTTCCTCTCAAAAATAAAAAGACGCTTCTTTGCAAAACAGTTGTTTTGCAAAGAAGCGTCTTGACTTCAAAATTTTTATTTATCGCAATAACAAGTATAGGATGCTCGGCCGATTGACAAAACTGTTCAAGTTGTCGAATAAATCAGAATTGCCTTTAGTGCAAAGTAAACAGATGAATAATTTTGCAAAGCCGTTACACTAGTTAGCTTGGAAAGTGTATAAAATACACTGGAGAGAAGTAGTGATGAGTGGTAATGGAGCAAATTTATCCTTTTACTGTCATCAATCCCACATAATAACGCGCAGCACAATCGCATTATATAATGAAGCTAGCATATGAAAGGAAGTGCCATGTCAATGATACCTGCTGCTCAAGGAATGTATGATCCACGCTATGAAAAGGATGCGTGTGGTCTTGGTCTAATTGCTCATGTGAAGGGAGAACGCTCCCATGCGATTGTGCAAGATGCCTTAAAAATTCTCGTCAACTTAGATCATCGGGGTGCCAAAGGAAGTGATCCCGGTACGGGTGATGGGGCAGGTATTTTGATGCAACTGCCCGACACATTCTTGCGCTCAATTTGTCTTGAGGAACAAGAATTTGTGCTGCCTAAGTTCAAAAAGTATGGGGTTGGCATGTTGTTTATGCCCCATGATAAGGAGATGCGGGAGCAGGTTCGGCAGTTTGTGGCAGATATTGCGGCCGAAGAAGGGCAAAAAGTGATCGGCTGGCGTAACGTGCCAACAAACGACAACACGCTTGGTTGGGTGGCAAAGGCGAGCCAACCAAAAGTAGAGATGGTTTTCATCAAGCGCAATGCGCTGCTGTCGCGCCTTCAGTTTGAGCGCAAACTATATAAAATTCGGCGACGCTTGACCAAAGCGGTACGCAATGTCACAAAGTTACTGACAGAAGAGTTTTATGTCGTTAGCCTAAGCAGTCGCACGCTGATCTACAAGGGAATGCTCACACCACAGCAGGTTGGCGAATTTTACCCCGACCTGCAAGACCCACGCATGAAGAGTGCCATTGCGCTCGTTCACTCCCGTTTCTCGACAAATACATTTCCGAGTTGGCCACGCGCCCATCCCTATCGCTACATGATGCACAACGGCGAGATCAACACATTGCGTGGCAATGTCAACTGGATGCGAGCGCGACAGGCGCAGATTCGCTCAGATCACTTTACCGATCTCGAATCGCTTTACCCCATTGTCAACGAGGACGGCAGTGACACCGCACAGTTTGACAACGTGCTGGAGTTTTTGCGCCTCAATGGGTTACCATTAACTCACGCGATGATGATGATGGTGCCTGAGCCGTGGCAGAAACATCAGACGATGTCGGCCGCCAAACGCGCCTTTTACGAGTATCATGCTTGCTTGATGGAGCCGTGGGACGGGCCAGCGGCATTGGCTGTGACAGACGGCCGACAGGTCGTCGCCACCCTAGACCGCAACGGCCTGCGCCCCTCACGCTACTATGTCACCGACGATGATCGCGTCATTTTGGCCTCTGAAGTTGGTGTGCTGGACATCGCGCCTGAGAAAATTATCGAAAAAGGACGGCTTGAGCCGGGTCGTATGCTGGTTGTCGATGTTAAAGAAGGGCGCATTTTAACGGATGATGAGGTCAAGATGGGGCTTGCAAATGCCCACCCCTATCAAGCATGGCTCAACAAGCATCTGGTGACACTCGACCAAATTGAGGAACCAGCGACAGATAGTCAGACGATTGTGCGCGAGGGCGTGACACAGATGCAACTGGCATTTGGCTACACGTTTGAAGATTTGCGGATTTTGATGGCTCCAATGATCAAAAAGGGGGTCGAAGCGATCGGGTCGATGGGAGATGATACGCCATTGGCCGTTTTATCCCATCGGTCGCGCCTGCTTTATGATTACTTCAAGCAACTGTTTGCACAAGTGACAAATCCACCGATTGACGCAATTCGTGAATCGCTTGTCACGGCGACAGAGACCTATCTAGGCTCAGACGGCAATATGTTGCAGCCTGACCCGTTGAACGCCAAGCGCATCAAGCTCGATCATCCTATTTTGAGCAATGAAGCTTTGGGCAAGCTGCGTCACATCCGCATAGACGGCTTCAAAAGCGCGACGTTGCCAATTTTGTACAACCCTAAGCATGGCGGGGAAGGGCTACGGCGGTCGCTGGCCTATCTTTGTGATGTGGCAAATCGGGCGATTGAAGCCGGGGCAAACATTTTGATCTTGTCGGATCGCGGTGTGGATCGACGGAGTGCGGGGATTCCGGCACTGCTGGCGGTTTCGGCGTTGCATCATCATTTGATTAGGCAGGGAGATCGAACAAAGGTGAGCTTGGTGTTGGAATCGGCCGAACCCCGCGAAGTCCATCACTTTGCCTGTCTGCTCGGCTATGGCGCAGAAGCGATCAATCCCTATCTCGCCTTTGCTTCAATCGATGACCTCTTAAACAAAGAGTTGGTGACAGGCATCGAATACGAACACGCCATCCAAAAATATATCAAAGCCATTGTCAAAGGCATCGTCAAGGTTTGCTCAAAGATGGGCATTTCGACGGTTCAGAGCTATGGCGGCGCACAGATTTTCGAGGCACTGGGGCTAAACAGCGACTTTGTCAACGAGTACTTCACGCACACGCCAACGCGAATTGAGGGCAGTGGGATAGAGATTGTGGCGCGGGAATCGGCCGAGCGGCACGCCCGCGCCTTCCCTCCCCGCCCTGCCAACGGCCATGCCCTCCCCGCCGGCGGCAAATACCAAGTCCGTAGCGACGGCGAAAGCCATGCCTACGATCCGCAAACCGTTCACGCGCTACAAAATGCCGTTCGCACAAACGATTACGCCGCTTTTAAGACTTATTCCAACGGTATCAACGCAAAAGAGAAGCGCACAAATACATTGCGCGGTCTCTTGCAACTGAAAAAAGCCAGCCAGCCAGTTCCGTTGGAGGAAGTCGAATCTGTCGAATCGATCACGTCGCGCTTCAAGTCGGGCGCGATGTCTTACGGCTCGATCAGCATGGAGGCACATGCGACGCTCGCCATTGCAATGAATCGCATCGGTGGCAAGAGTAACACGGGCGAGGGTGGCGAGGCGCGTTGGCGTTATGATACAATGGCACGGGCTGAAGCGACCAATGATTTGCAAGATGACTTTATCATCGAACTGATCGAAAATGGCGACACGGCCGCCAGTCGCATCAAGCAGGTCGCATCGGGACGCTTTGGTGTGACGAGCGACTACTTGGTGAGCGCAGATGAGTTGCAAATCAAGATGGCGCAGGGTGCAAAGCCGGGAGAAGGCGGTCAGCTTCCGGGGCCGAAGGTCTATCCATGGATCGCAAAGGTGCGTCTCAGCACGCCGGGCGTTGGCCTCATTTCGCCGCCCCCTCATCACGACATCTACTCAATCGAAGATTTGGCTCAGTTAATCTTTGATCTCAAAAATGCCAATCCAGACGCACGGATCAACGTCAAGCTGGTTAGTGAGGTTGGGGTTGGCACAATTGCAGCAGGCGTGGCAAAGGGTCATGCCGATGTCATTTTGATTAGCGGCTATGGGGGCGGAACCGGTGCGGCCGCACAAACGAGCATAAAACACGCAGGACTGCCGTGGGAGCTTGGTCTCGCAGAAGCGCATCAGACGCTGGTGCTGAACGGGTTGCGGAGCCGCGTGCGCTTGGAGGCAGATGGGCAGCTCAAGACGGGGCGCGATGTCATCATCGGCGCACTGCTTGGGGCCGAGGAGTTTGGGTTCTCAACCGCCCCCCTCATTGCGATGGGCTGTATCATGATGCGCGTCTGCCATCTAAACACCTGCCCCGTTGGGGTGGCGACACAAAATCCGACGTTGCGGCGGATGTTCAGCGGCAAGCCAGAGCATGTCGTCAACTTTTTGACGTTCGTGGCTGAGGAGGTGCGCGAGCTTTTGGCGGAGCTTGGGTACCGGAACCTAGACGAGGTGATTGGGCGGACGGACTTGCTGGAATCGGCCGATGCCATCACCCATTGGAAAGCTCAAGGCATCGACCTCTCCGATATCCTCTATCAACCCGATGTCCCCGACGAGAAAGAACGTCGCCAAACCCAACCGCAAGATCACGGCTTAGAACACACGCTCGACAAAACAGTTTTGCTCGACATCTGTGAACCCGCCATCGAACGCGGCGAGCAGGTGCGTGCAACCATCGAGACGCGCAACATCTACCGCACCGTTGGCACGATGGTCGGCAGCCAAATCACCAAAAAATATGGCAAAGATGGCTTGCCAGAAGATACGATCAACCTCACTTTTGTCGGCTCAGGTGGCAACAGCTTTGCCGCTTTTCTGCCACATGGCATGACGTTTGCACTCGAAGGTGATACAAACGACTACTTTGGCAAAGGTCTCAGCGGTGGCAAACTCGCCCTCTATCCACCAAAAGCCAGTACCTTTGTTGCAGAACAGAACATCATTGCTGGGAACGTTGCTCTGTACGGCGCGACCAGCGGAGAGGCGTACATTCGTGGTGTGGCGGGGGAACGCTTTGCGGTTCGCAACTCAGGTGCAACGGCTGTTGTTGAAGGGGTTGGCGATCATGGGTGTGAGTATATGACGGGTGGGCGTGTCGTTGTGTTGGGGCATACCGGCCGAAACTTTGCGGCCGGCATGAGCGGTGGCATCGCCTACGTCTACGATCTCAATGGCAACTTCCGCGAACTCGTCAACACGGAGATGGTTGACGTTGAGCCACTTGCCAGCGAGCAAGAGATTGCAACCGTTCGCAAAATGATTCAAGGCCACGTCGCCTATACCGATAGCGAGTTGGGCGAGCGCATCTTGAACGACTGGGAGCATTATTTGCCCAAGTTTGTGCGCGTCGTTCCGCGCGACTATCGGCGCGTCCTAGAGGCCATCGACGCGGCAAAAGCGGCCGGCATGAGCGACGCAGAGGCCGCCATGGCAGCATTTGAGGCAAACAAACTTGACAAAGCAAGAGTAGCGGGTAATTAGTTGAATAGATTTAGTATAATGACACGATGAAAGTACGAGATGCTATCAAAATGATTGAACGTGAGGGCTGGTATCTGGCAAGAGTACGTGGAAGTCATCGACAGTACAAGCACAATGTGAAGCGTGGTTTGGTCACAATCGCAGGTAAAATGAGTGATGAGGTAGCAGCAGGAACACTCAATAGCATTTTGAAGCAAGCAGGTCTGAAATGAAGAGTGAATATCTAGTCATTATCGAACCCACTAAGACAGGTTTTTCAGCGTGGACACCCGACCTAGAAGGCTGCATCGCCACAGGGCAGAGTGAAGAGAGTGTCTTACATAATATGCAAGAGGCGATAGAGTTTCATTTAGAGGGATTGAAGTTAGAGAAGGTGGCGATTCCATTGCCTCGTAGCAGATCGAAGATGATCGCTGTCACAATGTAGCGGCCGAATCCGATACATTATACTTCTGTTATGACAACACAAGTTTTACTCCCTGTCCCAGACAATGTATACGAGCAAGCGCAATCCGTTGCAGAAATGAACGGGCGTGATATTTCTGATGTTCTCAGTCAGGTAATCTATTGGGATATAAATTCTCTCGTAGAAGAACCAGTGATGACGGAGCAGGAAAAGCGCGAGGAAGCGGCATTTATTCGCTTGCATCCAGAAATGCGTGAGAAATATCCCGAACAATATGTTGCGATTTATCAAGAACAGCTAGTCGATTACGATGCTAGTTTCAACAAGTTGCACAGACGTATTCGTGCAAAATATGGAAAATCGTTTGTTTGGATCGCCCCTGTCCTTGAAACACCAACCGAAACGTGGACTGTTTATTCAAACCGTTTGTAGAGGCAATAGATGTTGCATATACAGGAATATGATTCTAGTTATAGTCCATCGATGCCAGTGGTAGACATCACGCTATCAAATGAAGCTGGTGATAGATATGCAGACTTGGTTGCCATCGTTGATTCAGGGGCAGATGGTAGCTATATGCCGTTAGATGTCCTGCGCCAGTTAGGGTGTGAACGAGTTGGCTATGTGACGGCACGTGGCGTTTCAGGAATTGGAATGCGTATGCCGCTTTTTGGCGTAGGTATAAAAGTCGGCCGAATTGAGATAGGCGATGTGCGCGTTATGGGAGATTCTCAAGGTCAAGTTATTCTTGGGCGCAATATCCTAAATTGGCTGCTTGTTAAACTCGATGGTCTCGCGCAAACAGTGACAATAGAAGACGAGTAATGTTAGGCGGATTTGCATTCCGTTCTACAAAATTATGGCAAAACCAACCGGATTTTTAGAATATCAACGCCACGCCCCCCTAGAGCGTGACCCCCAAGAACGAATCAACGACTGGATCGAGCTATACGTCCATCAACCAGACGCGATGCTTAAAGAGCAGGGCGCACGCTGCATGGATTGTGGCGTGCCATTTTGCCATACAGGGCAGGTGATGAGTGGCGGAACGAGTGGCTGTCCCATCAATAACTTGATCCCCGAATGGAACGATTTGGTCTATCGCGGCCTGTGGCGAGAGGCGTATGAACGACTCGACAAGACCAACAACTTCCCTGAATTTACGGGGCGCACCTGTCCCGCGCCGTGTGAAGGGGCGTGCGTGTTGGGGATCAACAGTCCACCTGTGACGATCAAGAGCATCGAGAACGCGATCATTGATCGGGCGTTTGAAAACGGCTGGGTCAAGCCCAATCGACCAGACAAGCGCACGGGCAAACAGATCGCTGTGATTGGGTCGGGGCCAGCGGGGTTAGCGTGTGCGGATCAGCTGAACAAAGTGGGTCATCACGTCACGGTTTATGAAAAGAGTGATCGCGCTGGCGGGCTGATGATGTATGGCATTCCGAATATGAAGATGGACAAACGCTTTGTCGAGCGGCGCGTCGATTTGCTGCGGCAGGCGGGGATTCGCTTTGTGACGGGGTGTGAGGTTGGCGTTGATGTCCGTGCGGCACAGTTGCGCGATCAGTTTGATGCGGTGGTGTTGGCGATTGGGGCCGAGCGGCCGCGTGATTTGCCGATTGCGGGGCGTGAGCTAAATGGCATTCACTTTGCGATGGACTTTTTGCACGCCAATACAAAGTCGCTGCTCGACTCGGAGCTTGCGGACGGGAATTATATTAGCGCGGCAAACAAGAACGTCATCGTCATCGGTGGTGGGGATACGGGGACAGATTGTGTCGGCACATCGATGCGGCACGGCTGTGCGTCGATCACGCAGCTTGAGATTTTGGACAAACCGCCACTCGACCGTGCGCCGACCAATCCATGGCCGCAATATCCGCGTGTCTACTTTTTGGATTATGGGCAGAAAGAGGCGAAGGCGAAGTTTGGGGCGGATCCGCGTGCGTATGTGACAATGACAGAGGAATTTTTGGGGGATGAAAAGGGGAACGTGCGGGCATTGCGCGTGGTGGATGTCAGATGGAAGTCGGCCGAAAATGGACATGGCAGACCATCGTTGGAGAGGATTGAGGGGACGGAGCGGGAAATTGCGGCCGATCTCGTCATCTTAGCCATGGGCTTTCTAGGCCCTAAAAGCCAGATCGTCGAGCAGTTTGCCCTTGAGCAAGATAATCGCAGCAACATCAAAGGCGTTCGCAGTCAATATCACACCAGTGTTGAGGGCGTGTTTGCGGCGGGGGATGCACGACGGGGACAGAGCTTGGTTGTCTGGGCGATCAATGAGGGGCGCGGCGCGGCACGCGAGGTCGATGCCTGGTTGATGGGAGAAACCGACTTGCCATAGGACAGTCCTACTGTCATTCCTGTGAAGGCAGGAATCCATTCTGAAATTTGTAGCGATCCGCTGCGTGGAGAAGAAGGCGGCTCCGCTACCGCTCACCACCAAAGTCAAGAAGCCCGAGGACTAATGAGATGGACGAACACGCACACACAACCGCATACCAATGCTTAAGTCACGATCATGCGGACGACCGCTGTGACGGTACGCGGCGCGACAATGGTCACGAAGATCGTATAACGACCCGCCACGCAAGGTACGATTGTCTCCGCTCTCATCGACATTAGCCATTGCCACATCCTCATATTTATTCGCACACCATTCCCACACGTTGCCACTCAGATCATGTAGTCCCAGTTTGGACTGCTTGCCCCGTATAAAAAGACCCACAGCCCATGTCTGATCCAAGTTTGTCTCACTATAGTTTGCATGGTTATGCGTGATGCTGTCATCGCCCCACACATAACCGCGACGATCACATACGCCATCGCCTGCATACCGAGCCGCGACCTCCCATTCATGCTCATGCGGCAAACTGATTTCCACTGTCAGTTTGTCATTGAGCCAGCGGCAAAAGGCCACAGCCTGATACCATGTGATCGTCTCACGAGGTCGGTTGGCTTCTGCCCAATTTGAGGCTGCGATGCGCGTCACATACTTTTCATCTACGGGCATTCCCGCCCACCAACGTTCATCATCGGCATCATCCGCCTGCACAAAACAATCAAACTGTGCAACTGTCACGGGATATTTTGCAAGTCTAAACGCTTGAACAATCTCGACCTCTTTCTGCTCAAAACTTCTGTATGCCTTTCTATCACCGCCTATCGTGTACATACCTGCTGGCACAACACCACCCCATGCGATGTCGGGCAACCCATTTTCCAAAACGCCCACGCCTGGCCGTGGGTCGCCAATTTGCGGCAGTGCCAGTGCATCGCCCGCATCGAGTCGCACTAGGGGTGCAATCTCGGCTTTGCTGGCGATCAAAGCGGCAAGTCGCCGCTGTACAAGCGCGTGTGTCGTCTCGTGTTGCAAATCTAGCTCGCTAAAGGCGTGTGCCGCGACAGCCGTCATCGCCATCTGTGCCTCGATACTGCTGCCCGCGCTTGCCAGCCCGCGTACAACCGCCAACGCCCGCTCTGGCACACGATTGCCCATATAGTTGATCAACAACAACACCGTCTCGCGCCACCAGCTTTGCGCCGCCCGATCTGTTCTCGTCAATTCGATCAAAATTCGTTCGGCATCGGCCGTATCATTGTAGAGGTAATAGGCGGCGAGATACTCCTGAAAGGTCAGATGCACAAAGCGATAGAGGCCACCCTGTTCGCTGAGTAAGCTGCCCCGCTCACGCAATGCCGCAATAAACGCATCCGCATCGACCTTTAACAGTGTCATGCGTGCTTGCAACCACTCTTTGATCTGTCTGTCGCTGACGACGCGCCCCGCCTCATCCTGACGGCTTCTGCCCGCACACATCATCCGAAACGCCAGCAGTGCCAGCAGTTGTCGCTTGTGGTCGGGTGTGCCGCCGAGTGCTTGCAGGTCGAGGCGCGTTTGATCGGTGCGCTGTGTCTTCTCGCGCAAAAATACGTCGATGCACTTCTCATACAGTTCTGAGCGTTGTTCGGGCAGTCGATGTTGATCGTAATGCACAATCGCCACAATCGTGACCATCAGCGGTGTGTCGATTAGGCGCGGTTCGTTGCGCTGTTGTCGTCTCTGTTCGAGATGGTCAATCGCCGCCTGCAACTCGCCGATTGCGCTGTCGCATTCCCACTCGCTGTAGACAGCCGTACACCAGCGTGCGATCAGTTTTGAGACTTGTGCTGGCTGCATGGGTTGCATCGCCGCCACACGAAACGCCCCCAAGCGCGACTCCCCCTCATACGCATGGGTGCGACTCGTCACGATAATCTGCTCGATCTCGTCCGTATCCGCCAGCCGCTCGACCGTCCCACGCACCAAGCTGCGTTCATCCTCATTCGCCACCTCGTCCAACCCGTCGAGCAACAACAAACAACGCTTGGGATGGTCGAGCAGACGCTCAAAAAAATCATTGGGCAGATCAACCTCATTGGCGATCAGATGGCGGTTGATGTAGGTTCGCAATCGGCTATCTCCTGTTTGCTTACGACGATGCCGATTGTATTCACTCAACGGCACAACAATCGGCACGGGCAGCTCACCCCGCAACCCCAGATGTCTCTCAACCAGCGATCTGTCCTGCGTGTTCCATGCGTGCGCGATGGCACTGGCGATGATGTGCAAAAAGGTCGTCTTGCCGCTGCCGGGGCCACCTATGATGGCGAGTTGCGTCTGCTCTTTGAGCAATTCTGCCATATCAATATCTTGATCTCGCCCAACCCACTCATCACGTTCTTTTCCATCAAACGTAACGCGCAGAGAGACATAGACATCCTTTAACGTCACCTTATCCAAATCGGGGTTGCGCGGCGCGACACCGCGCAGGTTGAGGCGGCTGTAGTGATTCTCAACCCATGTCAGATAGCGTTGTAATGCCGCGTTGAATTGCTCGTCATCGGTGATTTGGGTGGGGAGCTTCGTGTTGATCGCCTGCAACTCCTCAAGCATCTGCTCATCATGTGGATCAGGTGTCTCTTTCTGAAACAGCCCCACACCACCTGCCACAGAATCGATCAGGGGAATGGCAACGCCAAACGAGCCGACGACAAGCAGCAAAATGCTCCATGGCGTTGAAATCCATCCATCTGGGAAGAATATCAGGCTAAAGGCAACGCCAATGGCTGCCAAGAGGCACACAACGAGTAGATATTGCTGAATGGGGGAGAGTTGGTTAAAGCGGTTTCTCACACGTTCCTCCAGTGGATGTCATCGCAATTGTAACAGAATCAAAAAATTGGTGACGGAAAATGGAGGCGTGGTTGCGTTTAGATAACAGTAGACATTTAGATGATGATTTAGTACATCGTGAAGTAAGTCTTATGGCGTTGTCATTCCCGCGAAGGCTGGAATCCACTGTTTTTTCAGCAGTAAAGAATGAGTCGTGCGAAGGCAGGTATGACAGGGCTTCGTTTACGATGTACTGAGCGTGAGGTTTCGGGAATTGGTTTTCTCGAAACACGTTTCTTTAATTTCTATGGAACGAAAGATGACCAAACAAGGAGCGCGGCTGGGCATTTTGTCCAGCCGCTTTTTTATAGTATAAGAAAGTATAAAACCCGCCATCAGCCCCCTCTCCCTGTGGGAGAGGGGGCTGGTGGCGGGTTTTGCGGCCGATCCGCTTCCTTACCGTTTCATGTTCCTGCTACCTTTTTACAACTTACGGCAGCATGACCACGCTTGTTCACCTATGACCACTTTTTAACAATCTCACATCTATAAACGATCATAGAGGACAGATCACATCAGCAACACGTTTGTGATACGATGTGACGAGCGAAGTTCCCTAGAGGAACTTCGTTCGTGTTAAACAAAAGGAATCGGAGTTATGGGAAGCAATAAGACGTTTATGCGGCAGTATGGGCTGCAACTGGTTTTGATTTCGGTGCTGTTGGGCGTGATCGTTTATGGGTTAGGGCGACGCAATGGGGTGATCTCGGCCGAAGACACCCCACAACAAATCATCGAAAATGTGATCTCTCAGCCGACAGCAATGCCTGCAAGTAACGACGAACCCCAACGCTCCGAACTGGCTGAGGTCTCACTACCTGAACAGACGTTTGACCTCTCTGGCGTGCCGACTATTCTTGACACAGAGGCAATTTCCCCCGCGCTCAACCCGCGCACCTTTGTCGGCAAAAAACCAAACCACGATCAGTTTCAGACCTATATCGTTGAGCGCGGCGATACGCCCAATCGAATTGCCGATAAGTTTGGCATTTCGGCCGAATCGCTGCTCGGCGGCAACCCACATTTGAGCGAAGAGGCCGGCTTGTTACAGGTGGGCGATGAGTTAATTATTCTGCCCATTGATGGCGTGCTGCACACGGTCGAGCCGGGCGAGTCACTTGAAAGTATCTCTACCTTGTACGGCATTGACGAAGCGGAAATCATTGGTTATGTGCAAAATAATTTAGAATTCCCCTATCGCCTCTATGCCGATACGCAGATCATTGTGCCGGGAGCGGTGCGCGAGGTCTTTCAGTGGGATCCGCCAACGATCACGTCTAGCGGGGGCAGTGCTTATTGGGGATCGCAGGCACAACCGCTGATCGTTGGGACGGGGACATTTATTCGGCCGTTCAGCGGCGGCCGCACAACACAAGGTTACTGGTATGGACATCCGGGCTGGGACGTGGCGATGAATGTGGGATCAGCGATTTATGCGGCCGATACGGGAACTGTCACCTACGCCTCGTGGTCGCCCTACTGTTATGGCAACCTCATCGTCGTCAATCACGGCAACGGCCGCGAGACATTTTATGCCCACCTGAGTGGCTTCAACGTCTATCCCGGACAGATCGTCTATCAGGGCAACGTGATCGGCTACTCTGGCAACACAGGCTGCTCGTCAGGCCCACATATACACATCGAAGTGCGGATCAACGGACGACGCGACGACCCAACGTGGTGGATGCCGTAATCGAATTGTGTCGTTAATTATTTGCTAGCATAAAATTTGTTGCATATTGCGTAAGCTGGATACGCAATACGTTGCGCCTATTGGCAAAACTTCGTGACACGAACGAAATCACAAAATGGATGTAACTCAACTTCTGCAAGATGTGTTCGGCTATGAGAATTTTCGGCCGAATCAACGCTCAATCATCACAAATATCTTGGCTGGCAGCGACTCGCTCGTCATTATGCCGACGGGTGGCGGCAAATCGCTCTGCTATCAACTGCCCGCGCTGATGCTCGATGGGCTAACCGTCGTTGTCTCGCCCCTGATCGCGCTGATGCAGGATCAAATCACCCAACTGCGTGCGCTGGGAGTCAAGGCCGCCTGCATCAACAGTTCAATGGCTTACTTTGAACAAGAGATGGTTAAGCAACAGGCACGCAACGGAACAATTAAGCTGCTCTATGTTGCGCCCGAAACGCTGCTAAAACGCGACATGCTCGATCTGCTGCACAATAGCAATGTCAAACTATTGGCAATTGACGAAGCGCACTGCATTTCTGCATGGGGACACGATTTCCGACCAGAATATCGACGCATCGTGGAGGTGCGCCAACGCTTTCCAGAGGCAACTTGTATTGCCCTGACAGCGACGGCAACACCTCGTGTCCAAGAAGACATTCGCCAGACGCTGGCCTTTAAGTCAACTGATGTCTTCTTGGCGAGTTTTGATCGGCCGAATCTATTCATTTCGGCCGAAGAAAAGACCCATACCCTCAACCAAATTCTCGGCTTTTTGGAACCCCGTCGCGGTCAGAGCGGCATCATCTACGCGGGAACGCGCAAGCGCGTTGATGCGCTTGTTGAACGATTAAAGGAGCGCAACTACAAGGTCGCGGGCTATCATGCCGGCATGGAGCCAGCCCAGCGACAGGCCAACCAGATCGCCTTTGTGCGCGATGATGTCGATATTATCGTGGCGACGATTGCCTTTGGCATGGGAATCGACAAGCCCGACGTGCGTTTTGTCTTGCACACCAATTTGCCCAAGAATATCGAGAACTACTATCAGCAAATCGGCCGAGCCGGCCGCGATAGCCTACGCGCCGATGTCTACCTCATTTTTGGCTATGACGACATCGCCCGTCAGCGACAGTATATCAGCGACGGTGCGCCAAGCGAGCGCAGCGGACGCGAGATGCGGCTGCAAAAGCTGGTCTCGTGGGCGGAAAATCAGCGTAGCTGTCGGCGACATGGCTTACTGCGTTACTTTGGCGAGGAGCCGACGCAGGGCAGCTGTGACTTTTGCGATAACTGCACAACTGAACGGGCTGCTGATGTTGACCTGACCGTATTGGCACAAAAGTTTCTCGCTTGCGTCTATCGAACGGGTCAAATGTATGGGGCAAGTTACGTGATCGACGTGCTGCGCGGCTCGCGCAGTCAAAAGATTCGCCAACGCCAACACGACAGACTCTCAACCTATAACATCGGCTCCGATTTGACAAAAAAGCAGTGGCAAAAGCTGGCGCGTCAGTTTATATCGGCCGAGCTGCTCCAAACGACGCAACACGGCGGCCTCTACCTCACGACGTTGGGTATCACGGTGATGAAGGGGCAACAGCCATTTATGGGCATGATGCCCGTCGCGCAGGCGAAGCAGCGTCGTGCCGATGCGACTACCGTTCAGCTAGAATATGATACGAAGCTGTTTGAGATTTTGCGACGCAAGCGCAAAGAGATTGCCGATATTGAAAATGTGCCGCCTTACGTCATCTTCTCAGATCGGGCGTTAATGGAAATAGCGACTTACTTTCCACAGTCGGCCGAAACTTTCGGACAGATGCACGGCATCGGCACGCGCAAAGTTGCACAATTCTCCAAGACAATTCTGCCCATTGTCCGCACTTACTGCACGCAAAACAACATCGCAGAGAAGCCAAAAAACGGTCGCCGCGCAACACCGCGCCGCGCAACGTCGCTGACGCAGAAAAAAGCGCGTTGGCAGGAAGTCGGGGAACGTTTTGTGGCTGGGGAGTCGATGGCGAGCATGATGATCGATTATGGGGTCAAGAGGGGGACGCTCATTGCGAACCTGAGCAAGTTTGTCGCCGCGGGCAATGACGTTCCGATGGCACAATTGCAGGGGGCGAGCAACTTGTCATTGGCAGATCAGGAGGCGGTATTTGCGGCGTTTGTAGAGCATGGAGATGATCGACTGCGGCCGATATTTGATCATTTCAACGAGCGTATTCCCTATGATGAGTTGCGTCTGATGGGAATGCTTTGGATGATGCAAGATGTGCAGCCCGTCACGCCGCAGGTTGCGGCCGAGACACAACCCAGCGTTTCAGGTTGGAGTCACGAGCAGGATCAACAGTTGCTCTTCCATCTGGAAAATGGCAAATCGATCAAGCAGGTTGCTGACCTATTAGATCGCAATCCGTTCAAGGTAGCGGACAGATTTCACCAGCTACAGCGTGGCTAAATGCTAGCAAACAGATTGGTCATCGGGTTTGTAGGGTTTGTCCAAAGGCTGTTCTCGAAGGAACAATAGGAATTTGATCAGCAACAAAAAAAAGACCGCTGGAAAACCAGCGGTCAAATTTTTATTCAATTATTCTAACTGAGGAATATCACCAACGGTCGTTACCGCCACCACGGCTTCCACCACCGTAGCCACCGCCATAACCACCACGACCACCGCCGCCACCGCGATTTCCACCACCGTAGCCACCACGACCGCCGCCACGATTTCCGCCGCCACGATTTCCGCCGCCACGATTTTCACGAGGACGTGCTTCATTGACACGCAAAGCGCGTCCTTCTAGCTCATATCCGTCAAGTGCTTCGATTGCACTCTTAGCCTCATCATCGTTGGGCATCTCGACAAAACCAAACCCGCGTGAGCGGCCGGTTTCCCGATCCGACAAAATAACAGCGCGGTCAACCACACCATAAGCTTCAAATGTCTCGCGGAGTACTTCTTCGGTCAAACCCCAGTTCAAATTACCAGCATAAATGTTCATCTTCTAAAAACCTATCCTAAACTAAATCTATTGGGTGCGGCTATCCGCACCAATTAAGAACGACGTTCTAGTGAACGTGTTCAGCATCGTGAACGTGGTCATGGGCGCGTTCCTCAGCAGTTGCTGCCCGTAATCCAACGATCTTCACATTGAAATGTAATGTTCTACCAGCGAGTGGATGGTTAAAGTTGATTAACACTTGGTCTTTCTGAACATTATCCACGAACGCCTCATGGACGTTACCATTGTCGTCTTGCAACTGCAACGCCATACCTACCTCTAACTCAAGATCAGCTGGAAATAGCTTCGTTGAGATGAGTTGCACAGCTTCCTCATCATACTCGCCATAACCGTCTGCGGGAACGACTGCGACATCTTTTTCGTCACCGATAGTCAATCCTGTCAATTCCCGTTCGAGTCCGGGGATGATGTTTTGATGACCATGCAGATAGGTGAGGGGTGAGTCAGCGGGTGCGCTGTCAATTTTTTCCCCGTCGTCTAAATGCAAGCTGTAGGCCATCGCCACAACAACCCCATTTTCCACTTTGTCAACTTGTGTCAAAATCAATGCCTCAAAGCCCAGAAAACAAAAAATCGCCCAAACACGGACGCTTGGACGCAACGTATTTGCAAACTGGCGTGAACTTAATAAACACAAGTGGAGCATAAACGATTTTACAGGTTAAATCAAGGGGTTGATTGGGATAAATCATAAATTAGGGCTTAGATATATTTTTATCACTTAGGATATGGGAAATCGGTACTCGATCTTGATGACCAAATACCGATCTATTTGCTATCTAATTGTTTATCGCGTTTTGAAGCTGTCTTTCAGTAAGGAGGGATCGTAAAATTCACCTGCTTTGCCTGTAATGGCATATTGGTAGACAGCGGCCGCATAGATGCCACTTAGAGCAGATGAGATAATCGCAATTGCTAGAAGAGAGACGATAAGAAGCAGTACAATTGTAATGATGAGGGCGACTGACTCGGCCGAGACTGCCACAATAACCAACGGCACAAACAGCAAAATCACGCCAAATGTCACCAGCCCCATGATTGTGCCAATCCCAAAATTCCCCGCGACCTGTTCACCCCACGTCTTTTTCAGCAGGTTCGCGCTGCGCTTAATTGCATCAATGGGGCTTAAATCCTCTGTCACTAAAACTGGCACAACTAAGAATGTCGCCAGACTCCACGCCAATCCAATGAGTCCTATGACAATTTTGCCGATCGAGCCGCTGCGCTCAGAGATCATTTTTAAGACCAATCCTACAGTTGCCGCAATGACAGCATAGCTAAATATCTGCCCTAAATGCTCCCTCGCAATGCCTAGCCCATCTTTGACCGTCGGATCGCCGCCACGCAGGCGGATCAAGGCCGCACCGACGAGCGCAGAATTGCAAAAGATGGTCACAAAGTAGCTAGCGACATAGAAAAAGAAGAGGACAATGTAGCTAAAAATACCAAAACCGCCCTCATTGACGAAAGAGTCAAATGCGCCGGCCGCAATCATCGGAATCATGAAAGTTGCCATGACAAGCAACGATGCTATCCCCGCCATTACGGGAAAAATGGCAAGTTCCCGGTCTTGCTGCAATACGCCCCAACTCTGTTTGACGAGTTCCCAACTGTTTTTCAATCGTTCAATCATAATTTTTCTCCAGTGATAATTTGGTTGATGATCCTGTGGTTAAAAGACCAAATGTGGTGTTATTTAGGAACAACCCTAATTCATTAGGGTGTGTTTCATTTACTTTTGAAAACATGTTTCGGGAATTGTTGCAGTT
>CAYMGE010000033.1:0-58433 GCA_964389925.1 uncultured Ardenticatenaceae bacterium | reverse complement strand
TTTTATCTTCTTCATCCCTCTATTCTCTCACATTTTCAACCTGCGGGAATTGCTGCCGTTTGTATGAGCTAGGGGTTCCGATTGCGGATAACAGAGTTGATCGAATCATTGGGTATCAGGTTGGAACCAGTTTTGCTGCGCCTTATGTTGCAAACATGGCAGCGCAAGTGCAGGCAAGGTATCCTGATTTTAGAGCCAACCTGATTCGTGGATTGTTGGTCAATTCGGCCGAATGGCCGAACGCGCTCTCTCTCAAACCGCTAAAACACCCCCTGTCAGATAGTTCTAATGAGCAGATACGACACAATTTACAGCTATTTGGGTACGGTGTGCCACAGCGCAACAAGATAATCGCGGCAAATGAACATTGCATTGTCTTCTATGGAACAAATCAGTTTGACTGGACAGACAAGGCAGACATGAACGCCGCTAAAAAGGCGTGGCGCGGCAAACTCTCCTTCTTTGGCGTGGACATTGATCGGGATTCTATGGCACGGCCTGATTTATTGGCAGAAAAAGTAAAAGTCAGCGTCACTCTATCCTACATGCCGCCAACACGTTTAAGTCACCGTGATTATCAAGGGGTTGAGTTGCAGTGGCATCTGCGACCGCCTGATGAAGACAGTGCAAATTTTCAAAAACGTTTGATGTATCGAGAAAAAGGGGAGCCAAAACCCGATGGCAAGCACAATTTCAGCAAGTGGAAATGGGAGTTAGGCAAAGTGCTTGGAAATCCGCCTTATCGCAAGGGAACAGTTGTCAAGGATTGGTTCATCACCCGGCTGGGTAATCTGCCGCACGAATTTGAGATCGGCATGCTAGCTTACGTCAAGCCTTGGCTCAAGCCGCCACAACCGCTCAATTTGCCATTCGCGCTTGTGATGTCTATTGAATCAGTCAATCAAAGAATTCCTCTGTATGATCTTCTCAAAGTTCGCACATCTATCAGAACAAAGGTGAGAAGCTAAGTCATCACGATTCATATTTGCCAAAGTCACTGGATCGCTATGCTAGATCACACGGCTCTCTACCACCAAATTGTCAAACAGGAACATTACGACGCATTGCATTCAATAGTCGCTGAACAGTTAGCGGCGATTGAATACGAGTTGCTCGACCTGACGATTGTGGCAGACGAGTCACTGCCACATATCTTGTGTCGCGTCAACGCGGCGGGGACATTTGCGGCGGTGATGTTGGGACTGTTTGTCGATATTCGGCCGATCCTCCCCCACTACACCGACCCACATTACTATCTCCCACTTGTCATTTTGCGCGATGAGACAAACGAGCGGATGCAGCGGTTGATCAACCAAAAACTTGCACTGCAACACGAACTGCTACACTTGCAAGATATGTTGCGGTTGATTCAAGAGCGTCCCGACTATCCGACGCAATCGTACCGTTATGGCCTACACAGTGTGACAGTGCGTGAGGAGTTGCCCAAGAGCATCGATCTCGAACTGTTCAAGCTGTTCTACATCGAACCTCCTGCGATGCGGCTTGATTACAGGTCGGGGGAGCGGCATATTTTGATACCGTTTGATGCAAATGCCAGAATCGCGGTGCGGTACGATTGCGAGACAATGGAGGAGTATGTGGCAATGAATATGCACAGTTACATAACAGGTCTGGCAGACAACTTCAAAGCGCGTTTCGAGAACGATGCGAAAGCGACCGAACTGATCGATGCGGAGATCGAGCGTGGTCTTAAACGGTACGGGCGTGGGGTGTTTGGGACCAATCCCAGCAAAGGGTTTGCAGAGGTCGAACAGGCATCGAAGCCCAAGATTTTACAGGCAATGTTGGCTGGTCAATTTGTTTAGAACGTAACGCTATTTGTTTCGGCCGATATTCTCCTGTGTCAAAAGGCGATGCGCCATATAAATCGCTGGTGGCACTGACTTGCCCTGCAAAATGTCGAGCGCAATCTCGATCAACTTCCCCCCATACTTTTCGGGCATATACGCCGTCGTGCCGATCAGTGGTGAATCAAGGCGACGCAACTCTTCACGCCCCAAGCGGTCGCCACCTTGCCCAACGACGGCGAGTTGACGCTCACGACCCATCTCCCGCGCCGCCCGAATTGCACCGACGGCTGCCTCGTCGTTGAAGCTGATGACGGCACAGCGGTCTGTGGCGGGGATGGTCTGTAGAAAGTCGCGCATCGCTTGTTGGCTGATGGCGACGGTGTTGCCGCTATTGAGGTGGGTGATTTTATCGGCCGAAACAACCCCCACCTTCTCCCCAAACGCATCTTGCTGACCCTGCAACCGCGCCTTTGGCAAATCTCCTGCGCGTGGCTCCTCCAAAATGACGAGATGATCGAACTGTCCGCCCCACTGTGCTAGCACCCAATCCCCCAACACCTCACCCGCCATCACGCCGCCACGATAGTTGTCCACGCCAAAAAAGGTCGCGCCGATCATCGGAATATCGACCGCAATAACGGGAATGTTGGCGCGTTGAAATTTGTCCATCAGCAAATTGCCCGTGTGAGCGTCGATCTGATACTCAATCACCAAATCGACATCGCGTTCGATCAACTCGTTGGCGACACGCAACGCCTCGACACTGCTTAATTTGTTGTCGCTGATAACCAGATCAATATCATCGCGTGCGGCAACCGCTTGCTCCAAGCCGCGCCGTACATCGACGGCAAAGGGTGACTCCTCACTCTGGTTGGCAAAGCCGATGCGATAATGGCTGGTGCTAACGGTGTGTGAGCGCGTCGTTTTTGCACCGCAGATGGTGACGTTGACCCGTGCGCGGCGCAATTGGCGCAACATTTCGGCCGAAACATCTTTGTCGGTCAGCAAATGTGAAAGCTGATCGAGCTGGGCGACAGGGGCGAATCCACGTCGGCCGATCTTGCTGCTGTCGATCAAGGCGACGACGTTTTCAGCCGATGCAATCACGCGCTGCTTCAACTGAGCGTCTTCGTATTCCGAAACGGTTAGCCCCGACTCTAGCGTAAGGCCGACCCCTGAAATAAACGCTGTGTGGATGTTGACTGTCCCCAACAGTGGGTCGTTGCCCATACCGATAGTGTAGAGACCCTCTTTGCTGATGCGTCCACCAATTAAGAGAACACGATGGTCGGTCTGTTCCGCCAGTTGCAGCGCGACACGCAAGCCGTTCGTCACAATCGTTAAGTCGCGCCGCTGGACAAGCAAGGGAACCATCATCTGCACCGTCGTGCCAGCATCGAGCCAAATCGCGTCCCCTGAGGCGACCATCTCGATGGCACGTTGCGCGAGGCGTTGTTTGGCGGGTTGGTTGGGGATGGTGTTAAGGGGATTTTCGGCCGAAACCAACACCGCCCCTCCGCGCACTCGTCGCAATTTACTCTCATCTTGTAACGCATTTAAATCATTGCGAATCGTCCCAACTGATACATCGAGCAGGTCGGCCAATTCAGGCACACGCACACCCGGTTGCTCACCGAGTAGCCGCACAATCGCCTGTTGTCGTTCAAACATTGTTGTCATTGTCGAAGTTTGTCGTTTTGCGTCAATCATCGGCAAATTGGGCAAAACGGGCTGATTATGGCTGGAAAAGCGTTGATTATCGGCCGATTTAACGTATCATAGCATCATATATCACAAATTTTCAACAAGTTTCAACAATAGGCCGCACCATGAACGAATCACACATCACCCAAGCCTACGCACTCGCCAAACAACGCTACGCCGATCTCGGTGTCGATATCGATGCGGCACTGGCGACCCTCGCCACCATTCCGATCAGCGTCCACTGTTGGCAGGGGGATGATGTCGCCGGCTTTGAAGACCCCAACCGCGCCGTCAGTGGCGGCATCATGGCGACGGGCAACTATCCCGGCAAAGCCCGCAACGCCGACGAACTGCGCCAAGATTTGGACATGGCGTACAGCCTCATTCCCGGCACGCATCGCCTCAACCTACACGCCATCTACGGCGACAGCGACCAACCGCTCGACCGCAACGATTGGCGACCCGAACATTTTGACCGCTGGATCGATTGGGCGAAGGCGAACGATCACGGTATCGACTTCAACCCGACGTGCTTTTCGCATCCGATGGCGGACAGTGGGTTTACGTTGGCGAGTTTGGATCAAGCGGTGCGAGAATTTTGGATTGAGCATTGCCAGATTAGTCGGGAGATTGGGGGGTATATCGGCCGAAAACTGCAAAATCCCTGCATCACCAACGTCTGGATTCCCGATGGCTACAAAGACATCCCCGTTGACCGCCTACGCCATCGCGCCCTGCTCAAAGAAAGCCTCGACACCGTTTTCGCGGAGGCCATCGAAGGCAACAAAGATGCGGTCGAATGCAAGCTGTTCGGCTTAGGCAGCGAGGCGTTTGTTGTCGGCTCACACGAATTCTACATGGGATATGCTGTGCAAAATCAGACTTTACTTTGTCTCGATGCAGGTCATTTCCACCCAACCGAGTCGATTGCCGACAAGCTGTCGTCGATGCTGCTCTACGTGCCAGAAATTTTGCTGCATGTCAGTCGGCCGATGCGCTGGGACAGCGACCACGTCGTCACGCTTAATGACGATTTACTCGCCATCACGCAAGAGATCATCCGCCACGACCACAAGCGCGTCCACATCGGTCTCGACTTCTTCGATGCCAGCATCAACCGCGTCGCGGCGTGGGCAATCGGCACGCGCAACACGGTCAAGGGGCTGCTGATGGCGCTGCTCGAACCGGCCGACCTCCTGCGCCAATACGAGGAAGATGGCGATTTCACCAGCCGCCTCGCCCTCTTGGAAGAACTCAAGACGCTGCCCTTCGCCGCCGTCTGGGATCAATACTGTTTTCAACAAAGTGTACCTATTGGTTTATCCTTTATGGAACAAATCAGAGACTACGAAAAACGAACCTTAGTGCGATAATCTACACTATGGAAACTTATATCTTTTATTCATGGCAATCTGACTTACCGAATAACACAAATCGAGGCTTTATTGAAAAGGCACTTACTAACGCAATTAAGTCAATTTACTCGGACGATTCAATTTTAGTTGAACCTGTAATTGATCGAGACACAATTAGAGTACCTGGATCGCCTGATATTGCTGCGACAATTTTTGAGAAAATTGATCGAGCTAGTGTATTCGTCTGTGATGTATCCTTTATCAATTTCGGCTCCAAAGGGAGGCTCACACCGAATCCAAACGTTCTTGTAGAGCTAGGATATGCACTTAAAGCAAAGGGAGTAAACAGAGTCTTGATGGTGCTTAATTCTGCATACGGGAAGATTGAAGATTTGCCATTTGATCTACGGTTCCGTCGCATCATAACATATCATATCGAGACGACTTCATCAGATAAAGCGACAGAACGAAAACAGCTTGAACGAATGCTTTTAGGAGCGTTGCGAAGTATTCTCGAAAATGTACCTGAGCCAAATGCCGTAAGCGTGGATGTCGCAAACCCATATGCTCTCAAACTTAATCTAACAGAAGGTTTTATGTCGCCAATCTATGGCGGAAGGACAGATTGGGACTCAACGGATCCACTATTACAAGTAGAAGTTATGAATATTGGTTCGATGCCATCATATGTCGGTGGTGTCTCAATCAAAGCACAGGTTGATTCAGAAACAAAATATATGCACATGCTTAACTTGGGAGGGATGATAGATCAAAGGATTTGGGATTTACTTTTCCCTATCAAACAGAATCCAATTGAACCTGGTAGAAAGCTAACATTTAGCTTTCCATATTCTATTCTGCGAAGAATGAAAACGCAGGGAAACGTAGTAATACCACTCGATGTTGTCGTTAGAGATGAAATAGGAAATAGCTACACGGTGCCACTATCTGAAAAACATCAAAACAAAATAATGTATGGATGACATCGCTTCTTACAGAATGAAAGCACAGACCATTTTAGCCGTAGACATCGGTGCAGAGTCGGGGCGGGTGATGGGCGTTCACTTTGACGGCCAGCATCTGCAACTCGAAGAACTGCACCGCTTCACCAACCCGCTCACCAAGTTGAACGGCACGCTGCACTGGGACTTTTTGCACCTGTGGCGCGAAGTCACGGCGGGAATCGACAAGGGGAAGGTGTTCGACCCCGTCAGCATCGGCGTGGATACGTGGGGGGTCGATTTTGGGCTGCTCGATAGGCAGGGCAATCTGATCGGCAACCCCGTCAACTACCGTGATCCGCGCACTGACGGCATGATGGAAAAGGTATTCGCCAACGTGCCGCGTGAGGAGGTGTTCGCGCAGACGGGCATCCAGTTTATGCCGATCAACACGCTCTACCAGATGATGAGCATGGTCGAGGCGCAGTCGCCGCAATTTGAGATTGCCGAGACATTTTTGACCGCGCCCGACCTGATCAACTACTGGTTGACGGGGGCAAAGGTGTGCGAATTTAGCAACGCGACGACGACGCAGATGTTCAACCCGCGCACAGGCACATGGGCGATGGAGATGCTCGACACGCTCGGCGTTCCGACGCACATCTTTCCTGAAATTGTGCAGCCCGGCACGAAGCTGGGCGAGTACGACGGCATCCCCGTGATTGCGCCCGCGTGCCACGACACGGGCAGCGCGGTGGCGGGTGTGCCGTGCCAGACGGACAACTTCGCCTACATCAGCAATGGGACGTGGAGCTTGGTCGGGTTGGAGGTGGATACGGCGGTGATTTCGGCCGAAGCCCTCGCCGCCAACGTCACTAACGAAGGTGGCGTTTACGGAACATACCGCTTGCTCAAGAACGTGATGGGATTGTGGATCATTCAGCAATGCCGAACAACGTGGCAGAAAGCAGGCGCAGAACTTGAGTATGGACAGTTGACAAAGCTGGCGGAGGATGTCGAACCGATGCGCTCTATCATCCCCGTCAACGACCCGCGCCTGCTCGCGCCCGGCGACCATCCCGCCATTATCCAAGAGCTATGCCGCGAAAATGGACAACCAATCCCCGCAACAAAAGGGCAAATCATCCGCTGTGTGCTGGAGAGTCTCGCGCTCAAATATCGTGAGGTATTGGACAATTTGCTGGCACTATCTGGGCGCAAGGCGGACGTGCTGCACATCGTTGGGGGTGGGACGCAGAACTGGTTGTTGAACCAGTTAACGGCCGATGCGACGGGCATCCCTGTCGAAACTGGTCCTGTCGAAGCGACCGTGATCGGCAATGCACTCGTGCAGTTGATCGCGCTCGGTGAAATTGACGACTTACAGCAAGGTCGTGCGATTGTGCGCGACTCGTTTGCGATTCAAAAATACGAACCTACACAGTGAAAATCTCACGCAAAAACGCGGAGACGCAAAGAGATAATCCTTCGCGCCTTTGCGACTTCGCGTGCAATCTCTCTAACAATGACGAATCAATCATTCAAACACGTAAACTACCTCTGGGACGACGCGGAAGCGGACAAACTCGACCCGGTTGAACGGTTGCGCTATCGCTCCAACATTCTCGGCAGCGACCAGCGCATCACCAACACGGGCGGCGGCAACACGTCGTCCAAGATTATAGAAACCGACCCGCTGACGGGTAAAGAAGTTGATGTGCTGTGGGTTAAGGGGAGCGGTGGTGATTTGCGGACGAGCAAACGCGCCAACTTTGCATCACTATATATGGACAAGTTTCTTGCACTCAAAGGGGTGTGGGATTCGGCCGAAAGCAACGGCCCCAAAACTCCCATCGAAGACGCTATGGTCGCCATGTACCGCCACTGCGTCTACAACCTCAACCCGCGCGCCAGCAGTATCGACACGCCGCTGCACGGCCTCCTGCCCGCCCGCCACATCGACCACATGCACCCGATCAGTGCCATCGCCGTCGCCGCCAGCAAAGATCAAGAGCGGTTGACCAAAGAAATTTATGGCGACGAAATCGGCTACGTCGGCTGGCAGCGACCGGGCTACGATCTCGGTGTCGTGATGGCAGAAGCCGCTGCTGAAAACCCCCACTACAAAGGGTTGATTATGGGTCAGCATGGCCTCATCAATTGGGCGGACGACGATAAGGCGTGCTACGAGTTGACGCTTGAACTAATCGAAAAAGCGGCTGAATATATCGAACAGCACGATAAAGGGGATGCAACATTTGGTGGTCAAAAGTACCAACCACTCAATGATGAGGAACGCACTGATCTGCTGGTTGCGCTCCTGCCTAAGCTACGCGGCTTAGTCTCCCAACAGAATCGCTTTATCGGTACGGTGCATATTACCGAGAGCGTGCTTGAATTTGTCAACAGCCACGATGCGGCGCGATTGGCCGAGATCGGCACAAGCTGCCCTGACCACTTCTTACGCACTAAAATCAAGCCGCTCTTTGTCGATTGGAACCCACAAAGTGACGACTTCGACACATTGCTCGAAAAGCTAGAAAGTGGTCTGGCACAATATCGCGCCGACTACACCGCCTACTACGAAGCGTGCAAACACCCCGATTCTCCCGCCATGCGCGACCCCAATCCGACGGTGATCTTGATTCCCGGTGTTGGACTAATCGCGTGGGGCAAAAATAAGAGTGAGAGCCGCGTCACGGCCGAATTCTACTCGCTGGCGATTCAGGTGATGCGTGCCTCCGAAGCGATCAGCGAGTATCAAGGGTTGCCGCGTCAAGAGGCGTTCGATATAGAGTATTGGCTGCTCGAAGAGGCGAAACTGCAACGGATGCCACCCGAACAGGAATTTGCACGCAATGTTGTCGTTGTCGTTGGGGCAGGGAGCGGGATCGGCAAGGCGACGGCACAGCGGGTGGCGCAGGAAGGGGCGCATGTGGTTTGTGTCGATTTGAATGGGGAGGCGGCGCAGGCATCGGCCGATGAACTGACCAACAAATACGGCGCGGGCATCGGTGTGGCTGGCACAGGCATTGCGGGCTGTGGTCAAGCGATTGGTCTGGGCTGTGACATCACTGACCGTGAGAGCGTGGAGGAGATGTTCGAGCAGGTCATTCTCGCCTATGGGGGCATCGACAACGTGATCGTGACGGCGGGTGTCTTCGTGCCACCGAGCAAAGACGGCAAAGTGACTGACGAGCAGTGGGATTTGACGTTCCATGTCAACGTCAAGGGACTATACATCGTCAGTGATGAGGCGCGGCACATTTGGGAAGCACAAGGGCTATCAGGTTCTTTGGTGCTGACAACCAGTGTCAACGCGGCGGTGGCAAAGAAGGGGTCTGTTGCCTACGATACGAGCAAGGCGGCGGCGAATCATCTCGTGCGCGAGTTGGCGATTGAACTTGCGCCGCTGGTGCGCGTCAACGGGCTGGCTCCCGCGACGGTGGTTGAGGGGAGCAGCATGTTCCCGCGTGATCGTGTGATCGCCTCGCTGACGAAGTACAATATCGACCATGACGAAAGCGAGGACACCGAGACATTGCGCGATAAGCTCGCACATTTTTACGCCCAAAGAACGTTGACGAAATTGCCGATCACGCTGGCTGACCAAGCGGAGGGAGCTTACCTCCTCGCAAGCAGCAAGCTAGCGAAGACGACGGGGCAGATTTTATCGGTTGATGGTGGGTTACATGAGGCATTTTTGCGGTGAGTTATGAATCGATCAGTAGATATAGAACGGAATCTAAAGCTGTATTTGCAAGGTGGTGATGATGCAATCGGCCGAACACCAAACGAACGCTATACTTCCTTCGACTATTGCTTCAACTATTTTCAATCGTTTTATGAACGCGGTGAACTCGATAGACTAACTGACAAACACCTTGAAACATCTTGTTTGCAGCTTGGTTTTTATCTTGCGAGTTGGGGAATGTATCGGGGAAGTTCACAGCTTCCGCAAAAGAGTGTTAGAGCTTTAACGCCACTTGTTGAGTGTATAGTCCAAACACCTCCGAACGTATGGCTTATCGATGCACACCGATATGATGAAGAAAAAATAGAGCTTTTGATCGATTGCGGAAATCGTCTTAGCCGTGTGCTTCCCCCTGATGTGTCACCAACAGACACCCTGATCACTAAAATCATGCTGGGCGTGTTTGGCAATATCCCTGCATTTGACAGTCTTTTTTGTAAAGGTTTCGGTGTGAGTACTTTCGGCAAGAAGGCTTTACGAAAGATCGGAAAGTATTATCAGTTAAACGCAGATACTATTGAACAGCATCGGGTTATGACGTTAGATTTTTCGACTGGAAAATCAACAAATAGACCCTACACAAGGGCAAAAGTGATAGACATGATCTTCTTCATTGAAGGATTTAACCTCTGAAAACTATGGAACGACAACAACAAATCGCAGACGCACTCACAACCGCAGACCTCTGGCAACTGATGCGCCGCCGCGTGCCGCCGGTCGTGTCGGAGTATTTTCGGGGCGGCGCGGATGCAGAGACGACATTGCGCGGCAACGTGCGGGCGTTTCAACAAGCGATGACGACGGCGTATGGTGCTTTGAGTTTTGACACGCTCGACATGCGAACGACGATGGTCGGACATGAGTTAGCCGTCCCTTGGTACATCGCGCCCGTCGGCAGCTTGCGGATGTTGTGGCCGATGGCGGATGCGGTCGCGGCACAGGTGGCGGGTGAGTTCGGCACGGTGATGACGCAATCGACGCTTTCGGGAACACCCGTCGAAGCGGTCACGGCAGCTTCACAGGGGGATTGCTGGTTTCAGCTCTATCTGTGCGGTGGGCGCGAGACGGCGTTGCGCGGCATCGAACGGGCAAAACGGGCGGGCTTTACCGCGCTGGTGATGACGATTGACACGGGTGTGTCGGGCTTACGTGCGCTCCATGCCAAGATGAAGCCGATGCAGGCGGTCGCGCCGTTTGCTGGCCTAAACCCGATTGATAAAGTGAAGCTCGCTATTGACAAGGCGAAACTCGCGCCGCAGATGTTGCCGCGCCTATCGTGGCTGCGCGACTTCTACGGGGATGGTGGGGCGATGGAATTTGTCAATGTGGTGGATGCACACGGTCGGCCGATGCCCTACGCCGACATCGGCACACAACTGGCCGCATCTGCCGTCACATGGGACGATTTGAAGTGGATCAAGGAGGCATGGGGCGACAAGCCTCTAATTGTAAAAGGCGTTCACTGTGCGGATGATGCGCGGAAATCGGCCGATTACGGAGCCTCTGCCGTCATCTGGTCAAACCACGGCGGTCGCCAACAAGACCGCGTGCCGCCCGTGCTACACATCGTCGCCAACGAAATGCCGCTGGTGCAACATTTGCCGCTCGACTTCATGATGGACGGCGGCATTCGCAACGGGACGGATATCCTGATCGCACTATCGTATGGATTGCAGGCAGTAGGCATTGGGCGTGTCACTGCCGCTGGCATCGGCGCGGGTGGTCATGCTGGATTGACCCGTGCGTTTGAGATTCTCAAGTCTGACCTCGACCGCGCAATGCGCTTGGTGGGGGTGCAAAGTATCGCCGAAATCCATGAGCGCGGCGCAGAGATTCGGCGCGAGAGCCAGTTGAAGGGGGATGGACATTTGCCGCCAATTGTCTTTTAACGATGCGGCGATCCGTTTCTCAAGTTAGGTGCGCGACAAAAAAGCTCTCAATCGTGCCAAATGTAACGGGAACAGTCTGTTCCGCTTCGCTCAACTTCCGCACCGTTGCCGATTTTGGCGGATGGTCAAAATCATTGCGATTGAGAAAGCCATGTCCCAACCCTTCAACGAGATAGAGCGTGACATCATTGCCGTGTTCAGCCAGTGTTTTGTATAGCAACGCGCTTTGCTCAAACGGTACGGCTGAGTCGGACAGGCCATGCAGAATCAAAAAAGCGGGCGCACCACGTCGGGCATAGGTCAATGGGCTGGCTGCACGGACGAGATCAGGACGCTCTCCAACGGGCGCACCGATCAAGCGGGACTCAAACGAGTCGGCATCGGCCGTTTTCTTATCTGGCGGCACACGCACCGATTCAGGGTCTTCCAATTCAGGCGGTAACGGCTTGCGCTGTGCGTCCATTTGCGAGAAATCGGTAGGGCCGTAGCCGTTGACGACGGCTTGGACTTCGGCCGAAATTCCCCCAGCCTCCCATCCATCCGCTTCCAAAACCCCGTTCCCCGCCAACGCTGTCACCGCCGCCAAATGCCCACCGGCCGACGATCCCCATAGCCCAATCCGCGCCCCGTCCAAACCATACTGAGCAGCATGTGTTCGCAGCCAGCGAATCGCCGCCTTTACATCATGCACCTGCGCGGGAAAGATTGCCTCATTGCTCAGCCGATACTCAATGCTTGCCATCGCAAAGCCGCTGGCAGCAAAATAGCGTGACAAGTCGGGTGCAAGCCGTCGGTCGCCGTGCAGCCAGCCACCGCCATGTAGCCAAACGATCACGGGCAGCGGTCGCGCCGCATCTTGCGGTAAGTAGAGATCAAGCAGTAGCGGCTTGCCATCTGGCGCAGAAAAAACAAGATCGGGAATTAGTTCAATTGACATACAAGAATTTAACCGCAGAGGACGGGGAGAGCGCAGAGAGAAAAATCAATTCTTCTCTGCGTCCTCTGCGCTCTCTGCGGTGAATCCAAACAACTTCTCAGCGTTCGATTGATAAATCTTCTTTCTCACAGCATCATCAAGCGGCGCAGAGTCCATAAATTCAACCGCTTCCGCGACCGATTCGTAAGGATAATCGGCCGCAAACAGCACCCGATCCGCGCCCAACACATCAAGCGCATGACGCAGTGCGGGGTGAGAACAAACGCCACTCGTCGTGATGACAAAGTTCTCCAAAAAGTATTCGCTCGGTAGACGCGGCATTTTTTCGACTGCGCCGATTTTGACTTGCAGTAGATAGCGATTATCGAGTCGTTGCAGCCAGTAGGGCAACCCTTCCCCCATGTGACCGAGAATGATTTTGAGCTTGGGGAAGCGGTCAAAAACACCAGCCATAATGAGGCGCAGGGCGTGGGTCGCCGTTTCAATGGTGAAGCCCCAACCTGCGAAGTAAAGACCGTAATCGAGAAAAGGCTCAATCATCTTAGGGGACGGCGTGCGGGGGTGGAGGTAGATGGGGGTGGCGTGGGCTTCGGCCGATTCAAAGATCGCCCAAAACTTTTTATCATCCAGATATTCCCCACCCGTATGCGAGTTAATCAACACCCCTTTCAACCCTAGCTGGACTGCTCGCTCGATCTCTCTCGCCGCCGCTTCTGGCGCATTGGGCGCAACCGCCGCCAACCCCGCAAAGCGATTCGGATGCTTTTTGACCGCCGCGCTCAACACATCATTCGCATCAGCCGCCAACTCAGTTGCCAAACCGGGGCTGAACACCTGCACACCGGGCGACGTGATCGAAATGACCTGCACATCAATCGCGTCCGCATCCATGTCGGCAATCCGCTTGTCGCCCAAATCGATCAGCCGCTGATGAATGAGGCGTGTACCGGGCGACGGTGCGAGAATCGTCTCACCCATCTTCTTAAAGCCGGGTTCACCAACCGCCCCATTCGCCAACACCTTATCCCATTCATCCGCAATCGCTTGCGTCACAAATGCTTCTTCTATTGCAATTCGTTTCATATGGGGAAATTTACCTCAGAGGACGCAAAGGATGCAGAGAAAAAGTAAGGAGGAGAAAACTAACTTTTACTCGTCTTGCCTCTGCGCTCTGTAGTGCAGCTTTATCCAGCCGTATAGCCCCCATCCACATACAAAATCGCGCCCGTCATGAAGTCGGACGCTTTCGATGAGAGGAAGAGGATCGACCCGATGAAATCTTCGGGTTCGCCTAATCGGCCGATTGGAATGCGCTTCAAAAAGTTCTTGTAGAACGCATCATCATCAAACATCCACTGTGTCAGCGCGGAGCGGAAAACGGTCGGCGCAATCGCATTGACGTTGATACCGTACTTTCCCCACTCGCAACCGAGCGACTTTGCCATCAGATCGGTGGCCGCCTTGGATGGGCTGTACGCGCTGTAGTTCGCCATACCGAGCTTGCCGCGTGTCGATGAGATGATGATCGCCTTACCGCCACGCCCCTGCTCAACCATCACCTTGCCCGCCTCTTTGAGCATCAGCCAAGTCCCCTTAACGTTGACATCCATCACCTGTTCCCAATCCTCCAGTGGTTGCTCGATGATTGGAGCGGGTTTGCTTACGCCAGCGGCGGTCACCACAATGTCAACACCGCCAAAAGTCTCGACCGTTTTGGCGACGATGCGCTTGTTGTCGTCATGAATCACAGGATCACCCGCTTCATACACCGCCACGTAGCCTGCATCGGTGATCGTTTTGACGAGCGGTTCAAGCGTCGTCGCCTTGCGCCCCGTACACATCACCTTTGCCCCCGCCTTCGCCAATCCCATCGCCGCCGCTGCGCCAAATGCGCCTGTCGCCCCGGTCACAATGGCGACCTTATCAGTTACATCAAATAGTTGTTGTGGTGTCGGAATGTTTTCCATTGCTCCTTCCTATGCTGTGTGTTTGCCCACTGTCCAACCCCGTTCGCCTAAAAGATCGGCGGCGTAAAGTTGAGCTGGGTCTTCGAGCGTTGTCGCCATCGAGTCATTCCAGCGATTCAAAAAACCGAAAAAGGAGATGACTCCTAGAATTTCGACAATTTGCTCATCGCACCAATGCACGCGCATCCGTGTCATGAGTGATTCAGTCACGCCGTTCGGCACGCTGCCAGCCGCCAGTGCGTAGTCGAGTGCGACCCGCTCTGCTTCGCTGAACAGGTCGCTTGTTTGGTAATCCCACAAATTGGCGAGACGCTCGGCATCTGTCCCTGCACGACCCGCAGTAAACGTTGTGTGTGCTTGACAGTAGAGACAGCCAGCCGCTTTACTGGCGACATGCGCGACGAGTTTTTTGAGTTCGGCCGAAACCGTCCCATCTCCACCCATCACAGCCCCTTGCAGTGCGAGAAAGCCATCGACAAGTTTCGGCCGATGTGCCATCGTGCGAATGCTGTTTGGGATAAAACCAAACTGCATTTGCAGTCGGGGTGCCGCCTGACGCAGCGTGGCAGAACGAGATAAGGCTTCTTCTGTCGTTAGTGGTTCAATGTATGCCATTTGAATTTACGCAGGCGGATACGGCATGACGACCAGCATCGTCACAACATCATTTGTATCGTTGCGTGCCTCGCGTGTTTCGTTGGGGCCGATGTACACACTGTCGAGCTTATTCAGCGTCACCGTTTCATCTTCAAATTCAACGGTCAACTGCCCATCCAGCACGACGTAGGTGCGTTCAAGCGGGGATGCGCTCATCTCGGCCCGTGCGCCCGGCAAGTAATAGGAAATGCTAACCCAAGCCTCCCCTTCACTCCCCGTCAGCTTGTGTTGCAAGAACATCGAATGCACCGTTTCATCGTGCAAGGGGGCTTTGTATGCGTGTGCATCTTCAAATCGAACGATATTTCTCATTGTGTTTGTCCTTGACAAACATAAAACGTAATGCGTAAAACGTAAAAGCGGTCGTTACGTTTTACGTTTTACGCCTCACCACTCTCAATCCGAAACTCCCCCGTCGTGTCTAGCATCGCAACGAGCCGAATGATACAGCCATCGCCGCGTGTCCAGCGCCATGGGAAGAAGGCGAAGGTACAGCGTTTGCCCGTCACAGCGTCGATTTCACCGCCGACGTTTTCGATGCCGAGAATGCCGTTGATGAACAGCTTGCGGTGGACGGGTTCCCAATCGGGAAAATCATCGATCACCTTGCGACCTGTGTACTGCTCGTACTCTTTGTTGATGAGAGGCATGAGGGGGCCGCCGGGGCCGTGTGGGCCGATGGCGGTGGCGAGCGGGTGATCGTTGGCTTGTGTGTCGTGACCGATGGCTTTGACCCCTTTCTCGACAAACCAATCGGCCGCCGACGGCACAAGACCGGGACAACGGCCAAAATACTCCTGACTGTCGCTGTACTTTTTGTGCCAGCCTGTGTTGATGATGACGATGTCGCCCTTGCGGACGGGGAGATCGGCCGATGCCTGCTCCAAATCATCCCCCGTAATCATCTCAAATTTACCCTTTGGAATATCCAGCACCACGCCAGAGCCAAAGAAGCGATCCAGCGGCACTTCGTCGATAAACGGCGTGCCTTCCACCACATGCGCGGGCGCGTCAATGTGGGTCGTGCTGTGCATTGTCGTTGTGATTTTTTGAGTCAAGACGCCCGACTTCGCCATGTAGTGGATGCGGTCGATTTTGACATCAGCAAAATACGGCCAGTTAGGGGCTTGAAATCCCCACGGGTGGCTTAGATCGTAGAACTGAAGCGTGTCTGTAGACATGATTCTCCTTCTTGCGTGCTATTTGTTGTTTGTTTTGGTCAAATATCAAGAAATACTTGACATTTCACACGAACATTATACACTGTGTTTAATTTTATACAACACGTATAAATTAGCACTGAAGGATTTGGAGAAAATGACAACGACGGTTTACGTCAACCACCGCGAGAATCAACGCACCCTCATTCTGGACTGTGCAGCAGACCTCTTTATTGCCAAAGGGATCGAGCCAGTCACAATTGGCAAGATCGCCAAAACTGCAAAGCTCACCCGCGCCACCATCTATAAGTATTTCTCAAATAAAGAAGAGATCGCACAGGCGATTTTTCACGCCATCACAGAACGCTGGCAGGAGCGCAACGAGCGCGAGGTATACGGCGTGGAGGGGTCGGGGTACACACGCTTGGTCGCCTTTGTGGAATCGTTCTTCAACTATCTTTTTGAGTATCCGCGTGAGGCGAGCTTTGTCGCTGAGATCAACTACCTCTATGCCAAACATTGGTCGGCCGAACAGTTCAGCACAACGATGCTTGAAAACCTAAATCCAGACCGCGCCTTTGTCCTTCGGTGCCTTCAAGACGGTATGGCAGATGGCTCAATTCGCGCCGATATGGACGCTGACTTACTGTTGGCCGTCTTTTTCAACTTTCTCTCTGGCATGATTTCGCGCTTTGGCGAGATGGGCGACAAGGTGCAAGCAGAATTTGGCATCAGCACGCGCACCGTTTTCACCCAACTCTATCGCACATTTTTAGATGGTTTCAAAACACCGACGGCGACTGCACCAGCGGTCGACGGCGAACAATCGAGTCGTTCAAATGGTCATGCTGAATCGTGACCCCAATTCAAAGGAAGGAGAACATGATGTTATCCAACAAATTACACCGTTTACTTGTCCTATTGCTGGCGATGGCATTGATCGTCGTCGCTTGTAGCACACCTGAACCCGATCCAACCGAGCCGCCTCCGACGGATCCGCCAGCGGCGGCGACGGATGCCCCCGATGAGCCAGAGCCAACCGAGGAGGCGATGGAGCCGACTGAGGAAGCAATGGAGCCGACGGAAGAATCGGCCGATCCAGAACCCACTGATGAACCGGCTGAAGAACCAACCGAAGAAGCAGCCATGCCGATGTCCGACGCACTCCTCACCATTCCCGAAGCCAACGCCGAATTTGTTCGCAACTTCAACATACTCGGCCCGTTCCCGATGGTTGGCGCAAAAAACATGGTCTACGAACCGCTCATGATTCTCAACAGCATGACTAGCGAATTGGAGCCATGGCTGGCAGAGAGCTATGAGTTTAGCGACGATGGTTTGACGCTGACCTTCAACCTGCGTGAAGGTGTTCTTTGGTCAGATGGGGAGCCATTCACCGCCGACGATGTTGTTTACACCTTTGAAGCCGTCCGCGATGTTGCTGGTATAGAAAGCCCAGCACTCGGTGCATTGACGGGTGATTCCGCCTATGTTGACTCTTTTTCGGCCGTTGATGACACAACCGTTCAATTCGTGTTCAACCGCGTCAATGCGCCCGGTGTCGCAGAGCTAGTTGACCAAGAAATCGTGCCAGAGCATATCTACTCAGCGCAAGACGATCTGCTTGCCTTTGTTAGCGAAAACCCCGTTGGCACAGGCCCCTTCACTGAGATCGTGAACTTCTCTACCCAATCGTACCAAGCCAATGCCAATCCAAATTACTGGCAACCGCTTGCCTACGCTGGCATCGAATTTGTCTCTTACGGTGATGGCAATGCAGCCGCACTCGCAGCCGTCAATGGCGATGTCGATTGGAGCAACGTCAATATCGACAATCCCGAAGAGACATTCGTCTCAGTTGACCCAGACAACCGCTACACCATTACGTTTGAAGACCGCAACTTCAACATTCTCGCGCTCAACATCCAGCGCGAGCCGTTTGATGATGTGAACGTGCGTAAGGCGATCAGCATGGGCATCAACCGTCAACAAATTGCCACCATCGCCGAAAACGACTATGTCGGCACGGCCGATGTGACCGGGCTAAACGCTATCTTTGACAACTGGAAGGTCGATGATGTCTCCGCATTGGGCAATTGGACAGATTACAATCCTGAAATGGCAAACCAACTACTTGATGAGGCCGGTTTGGAGCGTGGCGACGATGGCATCCGCATGTTGCCAGACGGAACGCGCATGAGCTACACCATCGGCGTTTTGCCCGCACCACAATGGATGGCAGGTAACGGCATCATGGCGCAAAACTTGGCTGAAATCGGTATCGAGGTAATGGTCGAAGCACAACCTGTCTTCCCAGAATATCTGGCAACCTGTCAAGGTGGCGACTACGACATGGCGTTCTGTATCGTCAGCGGATTGGCCGGCCCGTTCAACGTCTACGACAAGACGATGAACAGCAGCTATCTGCTAGACGAAGGTCGGCAATCAGCCAACTACACACGTTATGATGGCGGTGCGGCCGATGAACTTCTTGAGCAATATGCAAGCGCAACCACGCTTGAAGAGCAGCGAGAGATCATTTTCGAACTGCAAGCCATCTTCGCCGAAGAAGTCCCCGTTATTCCAGTAATTGCACACGGTGGCGTTGCCCATGTCAATGAAGCTGAGTTTACCGGTTTCCCGACGGCCGATAACCTATACGCCAGCCCAGAACCGAATCCTGCCTTTGAAGACGACTTCCTACTCGTCATCACAAGTTTGACGACCCGCTAATGTAAAAGAGAAAGAAAAAGAAAAAGAAGGTGACCTCTTTTTCTTTTTCTCTCCTCTTTTTTACTCACAACCGAGAAGGAGAACACCATGCGCTACATCCTGCGTCGTCTCGGCTTCTACCTAATCGCCTTTTTCGCTTCCCTGACAATCAACTTTTTTCTGCCACGCTTGATTCCCGGTGATCCTGTCGATGCGATTCTCAACCGACCGGGATCAACGCTGTCGGTTGAACAAGTCGCGTCGATCCGCACCGCGCTTGGTGTCAGCGATGCCCCCTTGCTCCAACAATATCTGCAATATCTAGCTCAAATCGCGCAGGGCGATCTCGGCGTCTCTTTTCTTTACTATCCATTCCCCGTTATCGAGTTGATCGGTAATGGGTTTGCATGGACGATCTTGCTGAGCGTGACGGCTTTAATTATCAGCTTTATTCTTGGGCATCTGCTCGGCATTTTTAGTGCGTGGCGACGCGGCACGTTTCTATCTAATGCTCTCCCTCCGTCCCTGATTTTCATCGGTGCGTTTCCCGCCTTTTTCCTTGCGATTGCATTTGTCTGGTACTTCGGCTACGAACTGCGCTGGTTTCCCGCCTCGCACGCCTATGATCGCACCGTGACGCAAGGATTCAATCTCGACTTCATTCTCAGCGTTGGCTATCACATGCTGCTGCCGCTCTTCGTGTTGGTTCTGACAACGCTGGGCGGCTGGGCGATTGGGATGCGGAACGTCATGATTTCAGTGTTGGGCGAAGATTACATCACGCTGGCAGAGGCGAAGGGATTAGCCCCCCATCGTGTGCGCTATATGTATGCGGCGCGTAATGCGATGCTCCCCAGTGTCACAGCGTTTGGTATCGTTTTAGGCGTGTCGATTAGCGGTCAACTACTCATCGAACAGGTCTTTTCCTATCCGGGCGTTGGCTTTTTGCTAGTCGCGGCCGTCAATAACGCGGACTATCCGCTGATGCAGGGGTTATTTCTGCTGATTACAACCTTTGTCCTCATCGCCAATTTCCTTGTCGATATTCTTTACACACGCCTCGATCCGCGTGTTACTGCATAAGAAAAGAAAAATTTTGAAAATTTTTCTTTTCTGCCTTCAATGGCTACAAAAAATAGAAATTCAATCGCGCGCTTATTGTTGCGGAATAAGATGTTTTTAGGCGGGTTTGGCATCGTGCTGTTTTTTTCAATTGTGGCAATTGCGGCCTCTGTGATTGCGCCGACACCGCCTGATCGCTTTGTTGGCGGGGCGAATTTGCCGCCATCGGCCGAATTTTGGTTCGGCACAACCGCGCTCGGCAAAGACGTGTTCAGCCAAACGGTCTGGGGCGCACGCAACTCGCTCGTCATTGGCTTCGGCACGGCGATTGTCGCCACCATCGCGGCACTGATCGTCGGCATGACGGCTGGCTATTTCGGCGGCTATGTCGATGATGTGTTGACCCTGATCATGAATATCTTTTTAGTCATTCCGGGCTTGCCGCTGCTGATCGTGCTGTCGGGCTATCTCGATCCCGGCACGACGACAGTGATCTTTGTGCTGGCACTGACGGGATGGGCATTCGCGGCACGGATTGTGCGCTCGCAGATGTTGTCACTGCGTGCAAAGGATTTTGTCGCGGCGGCAAAAGTGAGCGGTGAGAGCAACTGGCGCATCATCTTTATCGAAATTATGCCCAATATGGCCTCGATCATCGTCGGCTTGATCGTCGGCGCTGTCTCTTACGGTATTGCGGCGGCGACGGCACTGAGCTTTTTGGGCTTGACCGACATCAGCGCAGTGACGTGGGGTACCAATTTGTATTGGGCGCAGAACGGGAACGCGCTATTAGTTGGCGCGTGGTGGACATTTGTGCCGTCGGGTTTATCAGTTGCGCTCGTCATCTTTGGTCTCGCCCTCATCAACTACGCAATGGACGAGATCACCAACCCACGCTTGCGGGCCGAGAAGGAAGTGAGAAATGTCATCAAGAATCAATCAAGCGGCGATGTCCTCGCGACCCCCGTTGTCCGCCAGTAATCCAATGGAACCGTTACTCGATATTCAAGGATTACAGGTCGATTATCAGACAGCAAACGGGGCGGTGCGGGCTGCCAACGGCGTGTCGTTTGCGATTCGGCCGGGCGAGGTCTTCGGTCTCGCGGGTGAATCGGGCTGCGGCAAGTCCACCGTTGCCCATGCGATAATGCGCTTGTTGCGCCCTCCAGCCGTTATCACGGGCGGTCATGTCTACTTCAAAGGACAAGATGTTCTCGACATGGACATGCGCCAACTGCAAGCGTTTCGCTGGCGGGATGTGTCGATGGTGTTTCAAAGTGCGTTAAATGCGCTCAATCCCGTGTTGAAGATCAAGGATCAGATGGCGGATGTGATTGTCAAGCATAAGGGGATGGGGCGGCGAGCGGCGTATAAACGATCGGCCGAACTGCTCGAACTGGTCGGCATCGAAGCCAACCGCATCGAATCCTACCCACATGAACTGTCGGGCGGGATGCGCCAGCGCGTCGTGATTGCAATGGCGCTGGCACTCGAACCGCCACTGATGATCATGGACGAGCCGACAACCGCGCTCGATGTCGTTGTCTCAAAAGATATTTTGCAGCAAATCGAAACGCTTAAAGACGAGATGGGCTTTTCGATCCTGTTTATCACCCACGACCTATCGCTGATGGTCGAGTTCTCCGACCGAATCGCCATCATGTATGCAGGGAATATCGTCGAGTTGGCCGATGCGCGTGAGTTGTTTGAAAATCCGTTGCACCCCTACACGCAGGGGTTGCTCAGCTCTTTTCCCGCCCTAACAGGTGATAAGGTCAAGTTGACAGGTATACCTGGCTCGCCACCAAATCTGCTCAATCCGCCGACCGGTTGTCGTTTTCACCCCCGCTGTCCGCAGGCACTTTCACACTGTTCGCAGATTGTGCCGCAATTGCAGGAACTCACGCCCGGCCATTGGGTGGCGTGTCATTTGTACGAAGGAGAGGTGTCATGAGTGAACAACCTTTGCTTGAAGTACGCGGCTTGACAAAACATTTTCCAGTGGGGGGATTGTTCGACCGCAAACACGTCCAAGCCCTCAACGACGCAACCTTTACGATTGCCAAAGGGGAAGTCGTTTCGCTCGTCGGCGAATCTGGCTCCGGCAAATCGACAACGGCACGCTTAATCGCCCGTTTGATGCCCGCGACTGCTGGCGAAATTATCTTTGACGGGGAGGACGTACTCAAAACGGAAGCACGCGGGGCGTCGAAAAAGTTCCGCAGTGAAGTCCAGATGATCTTCCAAGACCCATTTGGGTCGCTCAACGGTTCGCACACAATCGGACACCACATCGAACGCCCGCTACGCATTCATAAGATGGTGAGCGATGGTAATGTTGAAGCGCGGGTACATGAACTGTTGGAGACGGTCGGGTTGACACCGGCGGCCGATGTTGCCAACAAATATCCGTATGAGCTATCAGGTGGGCAACGGCAGCGGGTGGCGATTGCGCGTGCGTTGGCGGTCAATCCGCGTCTGATTTTGGCAGATGAGCCGATTTCAATGCTCGATGTGTCGATTCGCGCCGGTGTCCTCAATTTGATGGAGCGGCTCAAGGAAGAACATAGCATCGGCTTTCTCTATATCACGCACGATCTTGCCAGCGCACGCTACATCGGCGACAAGACGATTGTGATGTATGCGGGTCACATGGTCGAGAGTGCCGACAGCAGCGCGTTAATGGCGAAACCCGCGCATCCGTACACGCAGTTGCTCAAATCGGCCGTTCCCGATCCCGCCGCTGGTCTAAAAAAGAAAGAAGTGCAGACACGCGGCGAAGTCCCATCACTGACCGATCCGCCGCCCGGCTGTCCATTTGCGGCACGTTGTCCAGAGGTGATGGATGTTTGCCGACAGGTCATGCCAGAGCGCACAGTTTTGAACGAGACTCACTGGGTGCGCTGTCATTTGCATTCGGAAGAAGGGGTCACGCAAAGACGCGAAGACGCAAAGGGTTTTTGAATGAAAGTTACGCATGTCCAAATTGAGCATTTGAAAGAGACGTTAGGGATTGGGGTTGCGCGTCCGCGATTGTCGTGGCGGGTGGAAACAGCATCTGAAAATTGGCAACAATCCGCCTACGAAATCGCCGTTGATGCCCAGACGCACAAAGTCGAATCCGACCAGTCGCTTCTGGTTGCATGGCCGTTCGCGCCATTTCACTCGCGGCAGAGGGTCGGCGTGCAGGTGCGCGTGTGGGGTACAGATGGGACACAATCTGACTGGAGCGATGTCGTTTGGATTGAAACAGGATTGTTGGATGCAAACGACTGGCACGCTCAATTTGTCACGCCAACATGGGACGAAGACCCCAACAGCGATAACCCTTCACCCTATCTACGACGCGATTTTGCACTGCGCGATGAGATCGAAACGGCACGCCTCTACATCACCGCGCTCGGCGTATACGAAGCACAGATCAACGGACAGCGCGTGGGCGACCATGAATTTGCGCCCGGCTGGACAGTGTACGATGAGCGGCTGCGCTACCAAACATTTGACGTAACCAATTTGCTGCAAGCTGGTGCGAACGCCATCGGCGCGATTGTCGCTGACGGCTGGTATCGTGGGCGTTTGGGATTTGAGGGGGGTCGCCGCAATATCTACGGCGACAGATTGGCCTTGCTGGCACAGCTTGAGGTGACCTACGCCGACGGCACGACGGAGCGCATTGTCACCGATGAAAACTGGCAGGCGGCGACGGGCGCAATTCTCGCCAGCAGTATTTATGACGGCGAAAGCTATGATGCACGGTTGGAAATGGCTGGCTGGTCACAACGTGGCTTTGATGCGCGTGATTGGTCGGCCGTGCGCGTGCTTGAGCAAGACGTGTCGATTTTGGAAGCTCCGATTAGTCCACCAGTACGCCGTACTGAAGAGATCGCGCCGGTTAGCATCACGCAATCGCCGAGTGGGAAAACGCTGGTCGATTTTGGGCAGAATTTAGTCGGCCGATGTCGTATCACGGTGCAGGGAGAAGCAGGCCATTTCGTCACGTTGCGTCATGCGGAAGTGCTGGAAGGTGGCGAGCTGGGGGTGAGGCCATTACGAACGGCCGCCGCGACAGACCGCTATACTCTGCGCGGCAACGGTGTGGAAAGCTACGAACCGCGCTTCACCTTTCACGGCTTTCGCTATGTCGAAGTCGATAATTGGCCGAGCCAGTTGCAGTCAAGTGATATTGCAGCCATTGTTTTACACAGTGATATGGAGCGCACAGGCGACTTTGAATGCTCCGATCCACTGCTCAATCAACTGCACCAAAACGTCGTGTGGGGAATGCGCGGCAACTTCCTCGACGTGCCGACCGACTGCCCACAGCGCGATGAACGGCTCGGCTGGACGGGTGACATTCAGGTATTCACACCGACAGCGGCGTTTTTGTACGACGTGAGCGGCTTTTTGCAGTCGTGGCTACGCGACCTAGCGATTGAGCAGACAAAATCGAATGGTTCGGTTCCGCATGTCGTCCCCAACATTCTGGGGGACGGCGGCGCGGCAGCGTGGGGGGATGCAGCAACGGTCGTGCCTTGGGTGCTGTACGAGCGATATGGCGACACACAGATTTTGGCTGACCAATTTGAGAGCATGTGCGCGTGGGTCGATTTTGTTGCTGAAAAAGCGGGTGAAAATTACCTGTGGGATACGGGTTTTCAGTTTGGAGACTGGCTCGACCCGACTGCGCCACCCAACAGCCCGTGGCAAGCACGCACGGACAAGGTGATTGTGGCGAGTGCGTATTTTGCGAGATCTGCCGAAATCACCGCCCAAACCGCCGCCATTCTCAATAACCCCACTGCTCACGAAAAGTATGCGACCCTCGCCCACAATGCAAAAACCGCCTTCGCCAACGAATATCTCACTCCCAACGGGCGTATGATGAACGATGCCGAAACGGCCTACGCATTGGCGATTGCGTTCGATTTGACGCACAACGACACGCAACGCCAACGCGCTGGCGACCGCCTCGCCGAACTGGTGCGCGAAGGGGGCTACACGATTCGCACAGGCTTTGTCGGCACGCCGCTGATTTGCGACGCGCTGTGCGGCACGGGACATCACGCCATCGCCTACCGCTTACTCAAACAGCAGCAATCTCCGTCGTGGCTCTACCCCGTGACGATGGGCGCAACGACGATTTGGGAACGCTGGGATTCGATGCTGCCCGACGGGTCAATCAATCCCGGTGAAATGACCTCGTTTAACCATTACGCGCTCGGTGCAGTCGCTGACTGGATGCAGCGCACCATTGGCGGCCTCGCGCCAGCAAACGCGGGTTATCAGACCATCCGCTTTGCACCGCGTCCCGGTGGGAACATCACCCGCTGCACAACGCGGCTCCAAACGCCTTACGGTATGACGGAATGTAGTTGGCACATTGACGGCGACACGTTCGAGATGACCGTCACCGTACCGCCCAGTGCGTGTGGGGTTGTGCGGCTGCCTGGCCAAGATGACGAAACCTCTGTCGGCTCTGGCACACATCGTTACACCATCTTGTACAGCGACCCCGACGCACGCGGCGCGTTCACCGTCGATGATTACATCGGTGACATTTTGTACGAGCCAGACGGACAGCGCATTATCATGGAGACACTCGACAAGCTCAATGCGCCCGGCTTTTTGCGCTTTGTCATTCCGAACAACAGAGGAACACGCTTACGGGATGGGTTGGGTGCGATTTCAGACAAAGCTGAAGCAGTAAGAATGTTTAATGAAGCATTGGCTGTACTGGAGACAATCTGAGTCAAATTCAGCTAGGACAATAACAATGAAATCAACACTTAACGAAACTTATCGTTTAATTCTCGCGGGAAACACAAATGTCTACGCGATGATCAATGCAATCATACGTGCCACACTGGAGGTTCGTAAAAATACTAATTTGAAACATCAAACCTTTCGCCAAATTCATATTCTCCATACAGAACAATCTTTAACTTCACTGATAGGCAGCGATACCGATTGGAAAAATGCATTAGGCAATTACGGAATACCTACATCAAGTCTAATTCATCATGTCACCAAACTTGAAGACTCCAGTATTGAGAGGTTTCGTGATTTGGTTGAGCAACTCCGAACAATTGTTAATCCACTTGACAATGCTCACTACTACGTTGATTTAACAGGTGGCATCTCAGCACTAAAAACTATTCTAGCAGTTTTTTCATATGTCCTTGACATTGAGCATATCTATTCGATGGAAGTGGTTTTTTCCTCCGATCCAATGGTAAGAAGAGAACAAAGCAGATTGTTTTTGCATCAACTACATGAGCGTGATGATGTTGCAATCGACTATAAACAGTTCCCACCAATTCGAGAGTTTGATGCTTTTGGGAAATTGCATTTTACGGAAGTTGTAAGACATCGTCGCACAGTTGACCAAATTACGACAGAGCTTTCACATTTATTGCCATCTGACTTTGACTTAAGCCATCTTCGAGAATCACTACTCTCTGGCACAAATTCCCGTCTGCTAGGGGAGCAAACAGGTGCTAATTATAATTTTAGGCATTCTGTCTTTTCATTCTCATCCGCCGTTGAAGAAATGACGAATATCATTTTGACATTTTTAGCCGATGGAGAAATTGAAAATAAAACATTGGGTCAGAAATTAGGTGAACTAAGGAATGTTTTTTCGGATACACCAAAATATTTTGTAAATGTTGATGTACTTGAACACTTGACAAGACTACTGACGGAAATACGCAATAACGTAGTTCATCCTTCACCAAACGATTCAGAAAACTTAGAAGCATTACAATCTGGTTTAGCCTCCCAACTATCAGATACATTCATACGTTTTGCTGTTAAGACTTTATCAGCGTTTTTGGATTCAGGAGGCAATCTTGTCGATGTTCAAATTCTTGATCCAGTCATTCCACAAAATGATGACACAATGTTTTATTACGGGTTTGATGGCGACGCAACGGGCGACTACCTTGAAGTCGGATTTATGATGAAACATCATGCCGAAGAGGAAGTTTTACAACGAAGTCAAGCAGTCAGAAAAGCAATAAAAGAGATTAGATCAGCGATCTCAAAGATAACCAAGAATCAATCGTCTGTAATCTATGCTGAGGGCGACAATGTTCTTTTCAAGATGACACATAATCATATGTTTATAGCGAAGATTCAAGAAATTTATCGGAAGCATACAGGATTATGTAGCAGCATTGGATATGGTCGCACACTGAATGAGGCTACTATTGCCCTACGTTTAGCAAAGGCGAAAAAGGGCGACACAGTTATTGGTATTGCGTTCAAGAATAATCTTCAAGATGAATCTGAGACTTAAATTATCATTCGCACTGGATTTTTCGGAGAATTAACCATGCCAAGCATTGAACACGAACAATTAGTCGCAATGATGGCGGGGGGACTCGGCCTAGAAGCGGTCTCTGTTGATGAGCAGAGGATGTTTATGGAAGCGGCAGCGGAGATGTTTCCAATTTCGGCAGATGTGGTTGTCAGCGACATCAATGCGGACGGTGTACCAGCAGAGTGGGTGAGCGCGTCGTTCTCTATTTTGAAGGTGGAACAATGATTTGCAAAACAAATCAACTTCACGACAATCGGCCGAACATCACCCCCACCACCTACGTGCTGGAAGATTCGGCCGAAATGCTCACTCGCGGTCTTCTTCAATCGGTTCAATGTCGGGAACCTTGGCTAATACTGCCTCATACTTGGCGCGACTTCCCCTCGCGGCGCGTTGGGCGATGTAATCCTCGGTTGCCAATGCCGACAGCTTTTCAGCAATTGCAAGTGTGACGAGATGATTGATGGAAACACCTTCATGGTTTGCCAACTCGCGCACACCTTTGTGTAAATAGTCAGGAATTCGGATGCTTAGTGTACCCATGATTTACTCTCCAATCTGTGCCAAGAATTCACTTGGCGTAAATAGAGTGATGCCAAACTGCTCACTCCCGCGAAAATCTCGTTTGTTAAACGTAATGATGCAATCACAATTCGCTTTGACTGCGAGTTCCAGCAACATTTCATCGTTGGGGTCACGCAGTGTCGGTCGCCATAGGTAGTAAATTTTATGTTCGCGTCCAACCGCGCAATAGTAGTCGAGGAGATCAGATATGTCTGATTTTGTGATGAACAAATGGGATAGTTGTCGTGTTAAAACATCTTCGTATTCGAGCAGTAGCGGAATCGAAAGATTGATGTTGAACAATTCCCTGCCAATTAAGTTGAGCAATTTGAATGACCGACCATTGCGCGAACGTAGGCCAGCAACCAATACATTTGTGTCAATTACGACTTCATAAACAGACATGATGGTATTGTAATTGATACCAGCATTGAGTCAAGAACGTATGCTTATCGAGAAGATTCAACTTTACGAAGATCGGCCGAACATCACCCTCACCACCTACGTGCTGGATGATTCGGCCGAAATGCTCAACGGCCAAAAGCGAGCGGGTATCCTGATCTGTCCCGGCGGGGCGTATCTCGGCTGTTCGGACCGTGAGGCGGAACCGGTCGCCCTGCGTTTTGCCGCGATGGGGTATCACGCCTTCGTGCTGCGCTACTCGACCTATTTCGGCCGATTCCAGCCCCCCGACCCCGACAACATGCCGCCCAATCCAGCCACCATTCACCCCGCACCCGTGCGCGACATCGGCAAGGCATTTCTGACCCTGCGCGAACACGCCGACGAGTGGCTGCTGGACATGGACAGAATCGTCATTTGTGGCTTTTCGGCGGGCGGTCACAACTGTGCGATGTACTCGGTCTACTGGGACAAACCGCTGATTACTGACCATTTTGGCGTTGAAGCAGCCTTGTTCAAACCGGCCGCTGCCGTCATTGGGTACGCGCTAACTGACTATTTTCTGACGATGACGACGGAGCATGATCCCATTGCACAGGGCATTCGCAATGCGGCGGCGATTGCGCTGCTTGGCACGACGGAGCCAGATGATGCGCTGTTGACCGCAGTCAGCCCAGCACGGCATGTTTCGGCCGAAACACCTCCCACCTTTATCTGGGCAACCGTCGCCGATGCGCTCGTTCCCGTCGAACACAGCACGCGCATGGCGACCGCACTCGCGGCGCACGGCGTGCCGTTTGAGGCACACTTGTTTGAAGATGGCAAACATGGGTTGAGTCTGGCAGATGAAGCGACGGCGGGATCGCTGCTTGACATTGATGTCGATGCCGCAAAGTGGATACCGCTAGTAGAAGCGTGGCTCAAAAAACGCCTTGCACCCGATCTGCCAGCCAAGCCAGCTTGGATGCTGCAATTTGAAGCAGAGCATGGTAGCTAATTTCCCACCCGTTACCGCAGTCGCACTGCGCTGTGAATCGCTCGTCAATCCGTTGGGGATCGACATGGTGCAGCCGCGCTTAAGTTGGCAAATGGGGGGAGGGCGGCCTAATGTGGTGCAATCGGCGTATCAGGTCGTGGTGCGTAATGCGTGGTGCGTGGTTTGGGATTCGGGGAAAGTGTCGTCGGATGCGTCGGTGCATGTGTTGTATGAAGGGGCGGTGTTGCAGTCGCGGCGGAGGTACGACTGGCGTGTGTGCGTCTGGGATGAGCGGGATGTTGCGACTGAATGGAGCGAGTCGGCGTGGTGGGAGATGGGATTGCTCGATACGAGCGATTGGCAGGCAAGCTGGATCGTGCCGTCGCAGCAGCCCACACAACCGGAACCACCGATCCATATGTTTGAGAATTTGGGTAGGTTGTCGCCTGATCCAGAGAGCGACAACGCGCGGCGGCGGCCTTGTCAATATGTGCGGCGGCGGTTTTCGGCCGAATCCACCATCACCCAAGCCCGCATTTACGCCACCGCCCACGGCGTGTACTGCCTCTATCTCAACGGCAAGCGCGTCGGCAATCTTGAACTCGCGCCAGAGGTGACAGCCTACAACCGCCGCCTACAATACCAAGCCTACGACGTGACCGACCTTCTTTACGCTGGCGACAATGTGATCGGGGCAATCATCGGTGATGGCTGGTGGAGTGGGCGCATCGGCTTGCCGGGCGCAAGCTGTCAATATGGCGACAAACTAGCACTGTTGTTGCAACTCGAAATCACATATGCAGATGGTCGCGTTGAGACGCTTGTTTCGGATGAACAATTTAAGTCATCAACGGGCGCGTTGGTCTATTCCGACTTGTTTATCGGTGAAAAATACAATGCGCGATTGGAGCCAATCGGCTGGCACACAGCCAACTTTGATGACACCAATTGGCAGCCTGTTGAGCTTGCTGCTCATGGCTACGCCAACCTGATCGCCCAATACGGCGAACCGCTGCGCGTCGTGCAGAAAATCGCGCCTATCGCCATTTTGCACACCCCCAACGGCGACACCCTTCTCGACTTTGGGCAGAACCTGCACGGCAAAGTGCGGATGCGTGTTGAGGCTAAAGCTGGCACAGAAATCACGCTCGATCACGCTGAAATGCTGGATGCCGACGGCAACATCCTGCATGAAATCATGAGCCGCAACAAAGACCAGCGCGACGTGTATGTGTGCAGCGGCGATGGTGTTGAGGAGTACGAACCGTTTTTTACGACGCATGGTTTCCGCTATGTGCGCGTGAGCGGCTACGAACCACAGCGAGACGATTTCACGGCACTCGTTATCGCGTCAGATTTAGACCAAACAGGTCATTTTGAATGCTCCGATGCGCGGCTTAATCAGCTATGGCGCAACATCGAGTGGAGTCAGCGCAGCAATTTTGTCTCAATCCCCACCGATTGCCCACAGCGCGAACGGGCAGGCTTTACGGGAGACGCGCAGGTTTTCGCCGCCACCGCCTGCACCATCATGGGGGTCAAACCGTTTTTGACGCGCTGGTTGCGCGATGTGCAGGTCGAGCAACGGGAAGATGGGCAGGTTCCTGTGATTGTGCCGTATTGGAAAAGCTATCACGCCATTGCCGAGCAAATTCAGGGCGGGGCGCACACCTCGGCCGGATGGGGCGATGCGTGCATCATCGTACCGTGGACGCTCTATCAGGCGTATAGGGATGCGAGCGTGCTGGCTGAAAATTATGAAATGATGGTGCGCTGGATGGCGTATATCGAGCGAGAGGCGGCGCGTGAAGGCAACCCCTACCTCTGGAACACGGGCTTTCACTTTGGCGACTGGCTGATGCCGAGTTTGACGGCGCAATATCACAATCCGTTTAAGGCGGCCGAAGCGACAAAGGAGATCGTGGCGAGCTGCATGTATGCGATCAGTGTGCGGTTGATGGCGCAGATTGCGGGCGTGTTGGGCAATGCGGCGGATCGAGCGCGGTTTGCAACATTGCATGAGCAGATTCGAGGGGCGTTTTCGGCCGAATACCTCCCCCTCAACGGCAAACTGTCCGCCCACTATCAAGGCATGTACGTCCTCGCCCTCTACGCTGACGTAGTGCCAGCCGACATGCGACCCGTGCTAGCACACCACCTCGCCGACCTGATCGCCGCCAACGAGGATCGGCTTGACACCGGGTTTGTCTCGATGCCATATCTGCTCGATGTGCTGTGCGACAATGGCTATGCGGATGTCGCCTATCGCGTGCTGTTCCAGACCGAATGCCCGTCGTGGCTCTATCAGGTGGAGCGCGGCGCGACGACAATTTGGGAGAGTTGGGACGCAATTTCGGCCGATGGCACCGTCAACCTATCTTCCTTCAATCACTACGCCTTTGGCTGTGTCGGTGACTGGCTCGTGCGCCACATCGCCGGACTCGACAAAGCGCAACCCGGCTACAAAGAAATCAGCATCAAGCCGCACATCCCGCCGCAACTGACAGGCGCAAGCGCGACCTTTCAATCGGTCTATGGCGCAGTCAAATCCGCGTGGCGACTGGACGGCGACACGCTGCACATCGAGGCGACCATTCCGCCCAACACAACCGCAAAGATTTATCTACCTGACGGCAGCGATCCGCTCAATGTCGGCAGCGGCACGCATCGTTTAGATATGCCATTTTTGGCAAAAATGGCATATCTGGCGCAACATTCATGAGTAAATTCACTTTTCCAGACAATTTTCTATGGGGCGCAGCGACTGCTGGGCATCAAGTTGAAGGCAACAACGACAACTGCGAAGTGTGGGCGTTGGAACACCTGCCCAGTTCCCCATTCCGCGAACCGTCGGGTATCGCCTGTGACCACTTCAATCGCTACCCGCAGGACATCGCCATGCTGGCCGATCTCGGCTTCAACACCTACCGTTTTTCGGTCGAATGGGCGCGCATCGAGCCGAGCGAAGGCGAGTTTTCACAAGAGGCACTCGACCACTATCGGCGCATGTTGGCGACGTGTCATGAGCATGACATTCAGCCGATGGTCACATTCCATCACTTCACATCCCCCGTGTGGATTCATGCGGATGGCGGCTGGCTGGGTGACAAAACACCCGACCGCTTCGCCCGTTTCTGCGAAAAAGCGGTCAACCATTTTGGCGATCTGATCACCGCCGCCTGCACGTTCAACGAGCCGAATTTATCGCGTCTGTTAAAAGTGATCGTGCCATTTCCGATTACGGCGGGGCCATGGTGGGCGGCGGCGGCGAACGCATTTGGCACTACGCCTGACAAGCTCGGCCTCTTCCAATTTGTGACCAGTCCCAAGATATGGGATGTAATACACACGGCTCACCGCAAGGCGTATGACGTGCTGCACGCGGGGCCGGGTGATTTTCCGGTCGGGTTGACGCTGGCGTTGCACGACATGCAATCTGCCGAAGGTGGCGAAGAGAAAATGCACCAACTACGTCGCTATCTGGCGGATGATTTTATCGAGCGGCTGGGCGACGATGACTTTATCGGTGTGCAAAATTACTCGCGCCTGATTGTTGGCCCCGAAGGCCCCGTTTACCCTGGCCCCGATGTGACAAATAAAAATCAGATGGGGGAGGAGATTTATCCTGCCTCGATTGGCGGTGCAATTCGGCTGGTGGCGGCGCAGTCAGATCGGCCGATTTACGTCACCGAAAACGGACTTTCTACCGAAGATGACAGCCAACGAGTCGCCTTTTTTGACGGCGCGGTACGCAGTGTCGCCGAGTGCATTGAGGACGGCATCGACGTGCGCGGCTACTATGCGTGGTCGCTGATGGACAACTTTGAGTGGGTGTCGGGGTATGGGCCGAAGTTTGGCATCGTCGCCGTTGACCGCGAGACGATGGAACGCACGCCCAAGCCGAGCGCACACGCACTCGCTGAAGTTGCCCGTCAAAACAGCATCGAAATGCCCGCAGAGCGTGCGCCGATTGCCCCCTACGTCATCCCTGAAATTGCGATGACGCTACCGAGTGAATGCGTGCCGTATTTGCTGCGCGACCGTGAAGGGGATCGTTATCTGATTGGGACGCAGTTGGTGACGGTGATCGCATCGGCCGAAAGCAGCGACAGTCTCTTTGAACTCGTCTCCATCTCTGGCAACAAAGGTGACGACTTCCCCACCCACCGCCACACCAACACCCACGAAGGCATCTATGTGCAGGAAGGCATGGTCGAGGTGCTGCTCGGTGAAGACCGCTATCTACTCGCTCCCGGCGACTACGCCCACATCCCCGCTGGCACACCCCACGCCTACACGCTGCGTAGCCACGATGCACGCATCCTCTCCGTCACCGGCAAGGGCGCGATTGGCAAAATCTACACCCACATCGGCAGCAAAACCGACCTGCACGTACACCCCCCACAGGGCGAAACGGTTGACATTGCAGCAAAGCTGGCCGACGCAAGCGAAGGGGCCGACATTGAATTGGTCGAAGGAAATGCAGCAGGAACAGCGCAGCGCGTGACCAACACAGAAGTGCCGAACGGGATCGTGCCATACGTCATCGCCTCTGGTGGCGGCATCCATCGCATTGCGGGCAACGACCTGTTCATTTTTCTGGCAACCAACGACAACACGGGCGGCGACTTCATCGTACTCGACAATGTCGGCCCCGCCGGTCACGCCATCATCACCCATTACCACGAGAAGCATACCGAGACATTCCTCTGCACGTCGGGGCAGATGACGATGTGGGCAAACGACCGCAAACACGTCATGTATCCCGGTGATTTTCTGCACGTTCCCGCTGGGACAAAACACTCGTTCCGCATGGATGCCCACTACACGCGCTTCTTCTCAGTGCTGGCAACGGGGCTGTTTGAGGATTTCTTCCACACGCTCGGCTCACCGTATGAGGACGGGTTCGTCTTCCCGACCAAGCCCGGCCCCATTCGCTTTGACCGTCTCGCTAAAAAGGTGATGGCGGGTCAACTCGACTTGAAGATCGTTGGTCCTGCGCCTGATAGTTTCTAATCAATTCACCGCTGAGAACGCTCATTTTCTTTGCGCTCTCAGCGGTTAAATTTCTTCATGAACGAAAAAATTGCTGTTATAGGCTCTGGTCTGATGGGACATGGGATTGCACAGATTTTTGCGGCGCATGGGCATTCGGTTGTCGTCATTGACCCGAATGAAGCATCGCTGGCCACGGTGGGGGAACGGATCGCGGCGAATTTGGCGACGATGCGGGCGCATGGGCGTGTGTTTGCGGATGGGGATGAGGTGATTGTGGGTAGGGTGGAAGTTTCGGCCGAAATGACCGCCGCCAGCGATGCCGATTTTGTGATCGAAGCTGTCTTTGAAGATATGTCTCTCAAGCAGCGCATCTTTGCCGAACTTGACAAAATCTGCCCGCCCACAACGATTCTGTGCAGCAACACATCGGTCATGAGCATCACCGAGATCGCATCACAAGCACAAAATCGAGAACGAATCGTCGGGACACACTTTTGGAATCCACCTTATCTAATGCCGCTGGTGGAAGTCGTCAAGGCACAGGATTCTGACCAATCGGCCGTTGATGCGACCTACGATCTGCTCCAGCGCGTCGGCAAGCATCCCGTCAAGGTGCAAAAAGATGTTCCCGGCTTTGTCGCCAACCGCCTGCAACACGCGCTCTGGCGGGAGGCGTTCGCCATCATTGATGAGGGGATCGCCGATGCCGCCACCGTCGATGAGTGCGTGCGCTACGGCCCCGGTTTGCGCTGGCCGATTCTCGGCCCCGTCGAAAATGCCGATATGGTTGGTCTCGATCTCACCAAAGCGATCCACGACTATATTTTGCCGCACATCAACGCCGCGCCAACCCCATCGACAACACTGCTTGCACTCGTCGAAAACGGCGATCTCGGCTTCAAAAGCGGCACAGGGTTGTTGGGCAACTGGACAGAAGAAGAAATGGCAGCCAGTCGTCAACGGTTGGCGACCTATCTATTAACTCAAGACGTTAAGTAGCATTTCAGCAGTTCAGCATTTGGCTGACTGGCTGACTAGCTGACAGGCTTAAAATGGAAAAACTCATTATCACATCTGCACTAACCGGCGCGATCACCGTGCCATCACAATCCGACTACATCCCGTATCGCGTCGAGGATATTGCTGGCGATGCAATTAAATGCGCGCAAGCTGGCGCGGCGGCCGTTCACATCCACGCTCGCAACACTGAAAATGGCGCACCCTCATCTGACCCCGAAATTGTCAAAGAGATCGCCACCGAAATCAAGAAGGGAACGAACGCCGTCGTCGGCATCACGACGGGCGGCGGGATGGGCATGTCGCCACAAGACCGTTTGCGCGGCGCGGCGATGTGCGAGCCAGAGGTCGCGTCGTTCAATCTGGGGTCGATCAACTTCTCGATGCACCCTGTCGCCAAACGCTTTAACAAGCTCGGCTGGAAGCACGATTGGGAAAAAGAGTACGTCGAAGGAACGAAGAACTTTATCTTTTCCAACACGTTTGGCAGTATGGAGATTTTCGCGCAGACGATGAACGAGTTGAACATCCAGCCCGAGTTTGAGGCGTATGATGTCGGTCATCTGCACAACCTCAAATTTTTGGAGCGCGAAGGGTTGGTCAAGCCGCCATATTGGATTCAGTTTGTGCTAGGTGTATTGGGGGCATTGACGGCCGAGCCACAATCACTAATGATGATGAAGGAAACGGCCGATCGCTTGTTTGGCGCAGAGAACTATCGCTGGTCGGTGATTGGCGTCGGCTATCCGCAAGAGTTCAACATGGCGGTGATGGCGATTATCATGGGCGGACATGTGCGCGTCGGGCTGGAGGATAACATCTTTGTGCGTCGTCGGCAGTTGGCGCGCAATCATGAGCTTGTCGAAAAGATCGTGCGCTTGGCGAATGAGTTGGAGCGTGAAATCGCTACGCCAGACGAGATGCGAGCGATGTTGGGGTTGAAGGGGATCGATGCGGTGAACTATTGAACGGAAACGGATAGATGATTTTATGCGAACACAAGTAGGCATTATTGGCTCAGGGCCAGCGGGATTGCTGTTGGCGCGAACACTCTATCGACAAGGTATCGACACCGTCATCTTCGAGCGCAAAAGCCGCGCATACGTCGAGGCACGGATTCGGGCGGGCGTGTTGGAGCAAGGCACGGTCGAGATGTTGCGTCAACTCGACGTAAATGACCGCATGGACAAGCTCGGCATTCCACACGATGGATTCTCGCTGGCGTTTGATGGACGCATGGAGCGCATCGACATGCAAGCGTTGACAGGTAGTGGTGTGATGATCTGGGGACAAACTCAGATGACCCGCGACCTCATTCGCCACCACCTCGCCGACGGCGGCACGATCAACTATGAGTGTCCTGCCATCGCCATTGAAGATGTCGCCAGCGAGAAACCGCGCATCATCTACGCAGAAAATGGCGAACGTAAGTCGATCACCTGTGATTTCGTGATGGGCTGTGACGGCTATCACGGCGTTTCCCGTGCCACTGTACCAGGCGACAAACTCAAGACGTTTGAGAAAATTTATCCGTTTGGCTGGTTGGGGATGTTGTCCGACGTGCCACCCGTTGACCATGAACTGATTTATGCTAACCACGAACGCGGCTTTGCGCTGTGCAGTATGCGCTCGGCAACGCGCAGCCGCTACTACATTCAGTGCGAACTCGATGACCATGTGGACAATTGGAGTGACGACGCATTCTGGGACGAATTACGCCGTCGTCTACCCGATCATATCGCCGAGCGAATGGTGACAGGCTCGCGTTTGGAGATGTCAATTGCCCCACTGCGGAGTTTTGTCGCGGAGCCGATGCGCTATGGCAATCTGTTCTTAGCGGGGGATGCGGCGCACATCGTCCCACCGACAGGGGCGAAGGGGTTAAATTTGGCGGCCTCTGACGTGCGCTATTTGGGTGCGGCATTGCTGGCGTTTTATCAAGAAGGGCGACGCGATTTGTTGGACAGTTATTCCAAGACAGCGTTACGTCGTGTTTGGAAGGCAATTCGCTTTTCATGGTGGTTTACATCGCTGATGCACCGCTTTGGCGACGACCCAATCAACCATCGCCTACAGCTTGCTGAACTCGATTATTTGACAAGTAGCGAGGCAGGGCGCACGACGATGGCGGAGAATTACATTGGTCTACCCTATTGAGAGTTATAATGCGTCTAGGTGTGTTGATCCTTCCTGAATCTAATTGGCAAACAGCTCGGCCGATATGGTGTCGTGCAGAGGAGTTGGGGTTCGACCACGCCTGGACTTACGACCATATTACATGGCGGTCATTTCGTGACCAAACGTGGTTTGCAACTATACCAACGTTGACTGCGGCAGCTTGTGCAACAAACCATATTCGTCTCGGCACCATGGTCGCTTCGCCAAATTTCCGCCACCCGCTCCCCTTTGCGAAAGAGTTGATCGCACTCGATGATATTGCGGGAGGTCGCCTAACCGCGGGCATTGGTGCTGGTGGTAGTGGCTGGGATGCGACGATCATGGGACAGCATACGTGGTCACAGCGCGAACGTTTCGACCGCTTTGAGGAATTTGTCACGTTGACGGACAAGCTGTTGCGCGAACCAGAGGTCACTTATGCAGGAACATTCTATTCGACGGATGAGGCACGCACTTATCCAGGCTGTGTGCAGCAACCCCGTGTCCCATTTGCGATTGCAGCAACAGGGCAGCGGGGGATGCGGTTAACAGCAAGGTACGGGCAGATTTGGGTCACAAATGGAGATCGGACGCATGTGGGGGTGATGGCTGCGAGGGAGGGAGCAAACGTTGTACGAGAGCAGATGACGCGCTTGGATCAAATCTGCATCGAACAAGGCCGCGATCCATCGACCCTCCAGCGATTGGTGCTGAGCGGGCCGCGTCTCGATGGCGGTTTGGCATCGGCCGATGCGTTCCAAGAGACGATCGGCCGTTATGCTGAAATTGGTGTCACCGATTTTGTTGTCCATTGGCCGCGACCCAAGGATCCGTATGCGGCCGATTTGTCAACCTTCGAGCGCATCTTCTCTGACTTTGCCCGACATTGAGGGAACCAATGACATTTGCCACGGTTAACGACATCACTTTGCACTATCAGATAGCGGGCAGCGGAGACATACCGCTCGTCTTTGTTAACTCGCTGGGAACGAATATGCACTGCTGGGCAGAGGTCGCCACACAGTTCCCCTACACCGTGCGCTACGACAAGCGCGGTCATGGTTTGAGCGATGCACCACCTGCTCCTTACACTATCCGTGAACACAGTGACGACCTGCGCGGCCTGCTCGACAATCTGGCGATTGACCGCGCCGTTTTGGTCGGTGTGTCGGTTGGCGGCATGATTGCACTCGACTTTGCGGCACAGTTTCCAGAGCGGGTTATGGCGATGGTGCTGTGCGACACGGCAGGGAAAATCGGGGATGTGGACGGTTGGAATGTACGAATCGACCTGTTACAGCGGGAGGGGATGAGTGCTTTGGCGGATGGGATCGGTGAGGTTTGGTTTGCGCCGATGACGCGGGAGGGGATGGTTGGAATCGGCCGAAACACCCTCACCCGCACGCCGCTCGAAGGCTATATCGGCACATGCGCCGCGCTGCGCGATGCTGATTTGCGATCCACACTCGTCGCTCTTGACATTCCAACCCTCGTCCTCTGCGGCGAATACGACGTAGCGACCCCGCCCGACCTCGTGCGCGGTCTCGCCGACGCACTGCCCAATGCAACTTTTCAACTGATCCCCGACGCGGGACATCAGCCCGGTTGGGAACAGCCTGCTGCGACGACAGCGGCGATCAAGCAGTTTTTGCAGTCGCTACCGCGAGATAAATTTGCAATGGGAATGCGCGTCCGTCGTGCCGTTTTAGGGGACGTGCATGTAGACCGTTCCACCGCCAATAGCACCGACTTTGATGCTGATTTTCAACGCTTCATCACCGAATTTGCGTGGGGAACGGTCTGGGCGAGTGACACGCTTGACCGCAAGACGCGCCATCTGATTACACTGGCGATTCTGGCAGCGTTGGGGAAGGAACACGAATTCGCCATGCACGTTCAGGCGACACGCAATACAGGCGTTTCGGCCGATGAGCTAAAAGAAGCCCTCCACCACGTCGCCATCTATGCGGGCGTGCCAGCCGCAAACAGCGCGATTGGCATCGCCAAACGGATTCTCAATGACGGAGTAAATCAATGACAGAGCAGCTAACACATATCGACTTATCCAATCATCCACCCTATCTCTATCCCGACTACAAATCGACGATCAAGCGGTCGCCCACAAAGCCGCTCTTGCCACGCAAACAGACGCTCTCGGAGTTAACTGCACCCGTTTTCGGCCGAGATTTTGTCCACGAACTCGATGCTGATCTGACGATGAATGGACGCATCAACGGCGAACCGCTCGGTGAACGAATCATCGTCACGGGAACGCTGATGGACGAACGCGGCAAACCGATCCCCAACGCGCTTGTCGAAGTGTGGCAAGCAAACGCCGCTGGTCGCTATCTACACAAAAAGGAGATTCATGACGCACCGCTCGACCCCAACTTTACAGGTGGCGGGCGGATGTTGACCAACGACAAGGGCGAATACCGTTTCATCACCATCAAGCCGGGCGCATATCCATGGGGGAACCACTACAACGCTTGGCGACCCGCCCACATCCACTTCTCCGTCTTCGGCACAAACTTTCTGCAACGGCTCGTCACCCAAATGTACTTTCCGGGCGACCCGCTGCAACCACTCGACCCAATTTTCAACAGCATTCCCAACGATGCCGCCAAGCAAACCCTGATCGCTGCCTACGACCACGACATTACCGAAGATCAGTGGGCGTTGGGCTATCGGTTTGATATTGTGTTGGGGGGAACGCCGTTTGAATGATTTACGATTTATGATTTACGATTTACGAATCCATTCGTAAATCGTAAATCCGAAATGGTTATGAAGCAACAAACAGCAAGTCAAACCGTCGGCCCCTTCTTCAAGGTCGGCATGACATATAGTGAACTCAACAATTTGGTCAATGAGAAGACGGTCGGGGAGCGCATTTGGGTGCGTGGGCGCGTCTATGATGGGGATGGCAATGCCGTTCCCGATGCGACGATTGAGCTTTGGCAAGCCGATGCGAACGGCGTTTACAATGGGGATTTCTTTGGCTTCGGCCGCGCTCCAACCGACGACAACGGCAACTACTGGTTTCGCACGATTAAACCCGGCGTGGTTGACGACATGCCCCCCCATCTCAATGTTCGCGTTTTCATGCGTGGTATGCTGTTACACGCAGTGACACGATTGTATTTTGGAGACGAGGATAATTCGGCCGATGCCACCCTCAGCAGTGTCCCCGCTGACCGTCGCCACACACTGATCGCCCAGCGTGACGACGGTGAAGGTACGCCGACCTACCGCCTTGACTTTCACATGCAGGGTGAGAATGAGACAGTCTTTTTTGAGCCGTAAGAACTGCTCTTAGCGTGCATCCAAGTTAGCGATCATCTCCCGTAGTGTAATGATTGGTATATCTCTAAATGGATGTAGCTCAAGTAGATCGTTATCTTCCGTCACGAGTACGTCAGCCATTCCATCAACAGCAACCTCAAGGAATTTGTCATCTTTTGAGTCACGACACACCATAAGCGAAATTGTAGGAACGATTGGCTCATGATGTTTGTGTAGTTGATAGAAGAAGCCATGCAGGTAATGTGGCGTGAGATTGTATTTCTTTTTCAGGCGTGGCCGATTCAGCACATCGACCAACTCTTTGTGCAACTCAGCACTTGTGAGATAGATGACTTCGCCCTTTCGTAGCCGATTAAAAAGCCGTCATGCAAGTCCATTGGGACGGATGGCAGCACTTACCAAAATATTTGTATCAATGACAACGCGCATCAATCAACTATCCTTTGAACGCGCTTCTGTGATGGCGGCTTCAATATCGGCCGAAATTTCCTCATCAGAAAAGTTACGATTGAGTCGTGTAATTTCTGCTGCCATCTGCTCAAATTTGACATTCGCAAGCTGCTCTTGGTAGGCCATAAATTCAACGAATGCCTGATAGGGAATTAGCGCGGCTTCGGGGCGACTGCCACGCATCAACACGTAAGGAACGTTTTCTTTGGCAACTTCATCAAATATCGGCCGAAAACTACGTTGCAACTCTGTGACACCGACAATTTTCTGTATCATTTTCGTTTGAGTTCGCTTTTCAACTATTGTGAAACGCGAAACAGAGAAATATATATTTGAATATGTATTCTACAATGTATTTAAGGTTTTGAATAGATGCTTTTGACAGATCACTTAACGCATACAAAAGTTGAGCAGCTTTTTTCCGATGCGGAGACAATTCATCGTTGGGTAGCGGTTGAAGGTATATTGGCGCGGGTGCAGGGGGAGTTGGGGGTGATTGGGGCGGAATCGGCCGAAATCATCCACAAATCCCTCCAGTCATTCCAGCCCGACCTCCCCGCTCTGCAAATCGCAATGGAACGCAACGGTGTTCCCATTTCTGAGCTGGTACATCAGCTGCGCCAGCACGTTGACTCCCCCCATAGCGACTTCATCCACTACGGCGCAACGACGCAGGACATCATGGATACCGCGCTCGTTCTGCAATTGCGCGATGCGCTTGGCGCAATCGAGTCGCTGCTTGACCAGATAATTCATCAACTCGCTGTCCTTGCCGACACCCATCGCGCCACCTTAATGGCAGGGCGCACCCATTCGCAACACGCATTGCCAATGACGTTTGGCCTAAAAGTCACCAACTGGCTCGCTCCACTCCTGCGCCAGCGTGAACGACTGACCGAGCTTTTGCCACGCTTATTCGTTGTGCAGTTTGGTGGCGCGGCTGGCACGTTGGCAGCATTGGGCGATGATGGGCTACGTGTGCAAGCTGCCCTTGCCGCGGCACTTGACCTAAACGTTCCGCTCGCCGTCTGGCACAATCAGCGTGATACGCTCGTTGAACTTGCCAACTGGCTGTCCCTAACGACAGCGGCAATGGGCAAGATCGCCAAAGATGTCATTTTGCTGTCGCAGAGCGAAATCGGCGAATTACGCGAAAGCGATGACTCGACTCGTGGCGGCAGTTCAACAATGCCGCAAAAGAGCAACCCGATGGTCAGCGAGGCGATCATCGCTATCCACCGCCTCAACGTCGGCCACTTAACGACGCTGCACAACGCAATGCTGCACGACCATGAGCGCGGCACGGATAGCTGGCAAGCGGAGTGGTACGCGCTCCCCGCCATGCTCTCGATGACCGCTGCCGCACTGGAAAAAGGAGTATGGCTCACCGATCATCTGGTTGTTGATGCAAATGCGCTGCGTGAAACGATTGTCCGCTCGAACGGCTTGATGTTGGCGGAGGCCGCGACGTTTGCGCTGGCGAATCACATGCCGCACAGTCAGGCAAAACAGGTCGTCAAACAAGCGATTCAAACGGCAACTGCCGAAAACCACCATCTGATTGACGTGCTGCGCGAACATTGCGACGCGCCGCTCAATTGGCAACAGCTACGCGACGAAACAAACTATCTCGGTGTGAGTGACGCGCTCATTGATCGGATTTTGGATCTGGTGGTTGAAACCACCAGCCAACTCCCCAAGTAGGTTTAAACCTGCTTTCCGACCTAGCGTTGTCGTTCACGGCAACGAATATGAAAAAAGTTACGATAATTTTGGCCGAACAAACTCCCCAATACGTCAAAAACGGCGACACCCTACTCGTCGGCGGCTTTGGCATGACGGGCAACCCCGTCCACCTGCTACACGCCCTTGCCAAGAGCGACGTGCGCGATCTGACCTATATTGCCAATAACGTCGGTGAACCGGGCTTAGGTGGCGGTCGTCTGTTGCGAAACGGACAGATCAAAAAGGCAGTTGGCTCCTTCTTCACCAGCAATCCCGAAGCAGTCGCTGCCGCCCAGAACGGCGACATCGAATTTGAACTGATTCCACAAGGCTCAATGGCAGAGGCGTTCCGCGCTGGTGGTGCGGGCATCGGCGGCTTCTACACGCCAACTGCCGTAGGAACCGTCATCGCAGAAGGCCAAGAGACAAAAGAGATCGACGGCAAGCAATATCTCTTTCAGAAAGCGATTCGTGGCAACGTCGCGCTGATTCGGGCGTGGAAGGGGGATATGGCGGGCAACCTCGTCTATCGCATGACGGAACAGAACTTTAACAAGGCGATGGCGACAGCGGCCGATATTGTGATCGCGGAAGTCGAGCAGATCGTTGCCCTCGGCGAACTCAGTCCAAACGAAATTCACACGCAGGGTAACTTTGTCGATTACCTCGTTGAGGCACATACGACGCTGGCAGAACTCGGCTCGTCCGCCTCGATTTCAGGCGGCGCAAAGCGAGTCAGCGAAAGGCGTATGACGATTGCGCGGCGTGCCTTGCAGGAACTCAAGCGTGGCGATGTCGTCAATCTCGGTGTAGGTATCCCAACGCTCGTTGCTGATCTCATCACGCCCGAACACGGCATCATCTTGCATACAGAAAACGGCATGTTGGGCGTTGGACCCGCGCCAGATGAAGGGGGTGCGCTGGAGTACCCCGTCAACGCTGGCAAAATCCCCGTCACCGCCCTGCCCGGCAGCAGCTACTTCGACAGCGCGGACAGCTTCGCCATGATTCGCGGCGGTCATATTGACGTGGCGATTATGGGCGGGTTGCAGGTGGACGAAAAAGGCAACTTGGCAAATTGGGCAGTGCCGGGTAAGCCGCTGCTTGGTGTCGGCGGCGCGATGGATTTGGCGAGTGGAGCCAAGCGGCTGATTATCACGATGACGCATACGGAGCATGATGGGTCGCCCAAGATCGTACCAGAATGCACGCTCCCACTAACGGCAATCGGCGCAGTTGATATGGTGATTACCGAGAAGGCGGTGTTTGAGTGTGTCGATGGGCGGTTGATATTGACAGAACTGTTGAATGGGGCGACACGGGAAGAGGTGTTGGCGGGGGTTTCGGCCGATGTTAGAGACCAGCGCAGAACGGGGCAAAGGCAAAACATTAAGATTTTCTACTGATCATCTGCTACACAATGTGATCGATGATCTGCTCGACTGGTAATGAAATGTCAATGATCAGTGTATTGCGTGGCGACGGCGGTTCCAAAGCCTCAAACTGACTGGCTAACATTTCGGGCTGCATAAAGTGATTTGACCGCACTGCCATGCGCTCCCAGATGAGATTCATGCTCCCCTTGAGATAGACGATATAAAGGCATTAGCAATATTCGTGCAAAATTGCACGCTAGGGTTATCTTTTCTCTGGAAGGATCATCAATCAGAAGTGTCTGCAATGAAAATTTTCTGCATAAAATAGCGTACAAAACGCAATATTTTACACTGATGAATTCATTTGGGGTTATTTATTGCACTGATTTGTCCTTAACGTACAATTTCGCACGAATATTGCTAACACCTATACAAAGAGCTGGTCGCCCTGCACACCCACCAAACGTGGCCGGGCAACGACCAATACATCACGATGGATTTCATCCGTTTTGACGAGAACGGCAAAATTGTTGAGCATTGGGACGCGATTCAATAAATTCCAGAAACGAGCAAAAGCGGTCGCACGATGTATTAGCGGTTGATCAACTTGGAACGGACAAGCGACCTGTAGGACAGTGCGGATGGATAGGCAGGTTATCCGTCCGAGACCAACGGCAGCGAAACGGTAAACGTGGTGCCAGATTGAGCGGGGTTGGTTTCGGCCGAAATACTCTCCACCCCAATCGTTCCCCCATGCGCCTGCACCAACGCCTGTGCAATCGCCAACCCCAACCCCGACGAGACCGCGCCATCCTCCCGCTGCCGCGAGGTGTCAGCGCGATAGAAGCGATCAAAGACGTGCGGCATCGCAGCGGGCGCAATCCCTTTTCCCGTGTCCTGCACTTGCAACAGCACGCGCCCATCGTCTGCCCGCGCACGCAGCACGATTTCCCCCTGCTCCGTAAAGCGCAAGGCGTTGGAGACTAAATTATTTAACACTTGGGTCATGCGTGCCGAATCGACATCAATCAGCGGCAAATCGTCGGCCGCCTCAATGCGTAACGCCAATCCCTGCTGCTCCGCCTGCATGATGTAGGCTAACCCCGTGCGCTCCAGCAGTGCTTTCGGCGCGACCTTGCGCCTGTTGAGCGTCAACTGCCCAGCATCTACCAGCGAGAGCGTGCGTAAATCTTTGACGAGATGTTCGAGATGTTCGACCTCTTCGTGCATGATGGCAAACAGGTCGGGAGAGCCTTGCAACGCGCCATCTTTCAGCCCTTCGGTGTAGCCGCGCAAAATGGCAAGCGGTGTCCGCAGGTCGTGGGCGATGTCGGCCGTTAGCTGCTTGCGTTTTTGAGCTGCATCCGCCAAATCACGGCTCATTTGGTTGAAGGCGTGGGCTAATCGGCCGATTTCATCCTCTCCCCGCACGGCTACTTGCGCCCCTAGCTCCCCCTTCGCCATTTTCTGTGCCGCATCGGTCAGCGCACGAATCGGCCGAGTCAACCCCCGTGATAGCAATAAGCCAGCCAGCAACGCCAAGCCCCCCGCTGCCAACGCACTCAACAACGATGCACGAAAGACGTTATTCAAAAAGCGCACCTCCGACGGGTCGGAGTGTCTATATTTAGGAAAAACGCGCATGTCCGCTTCGGCATACAGCGTGCCGATCTCGCGCCCGTCGTCCGTCAGCGTCACCACCTCGGCAAAGTCGGATGGCTCATAGTCAGGCGGCTTAAAAACGACGCGCCCGTTTGCATCCAACAGCATCACAAATCCCCAATCGGGATTACTCTGCGGTAGTCGTTGGCTCTCTGCCGACCACCCACCATTCTCAACGTAGTACGCCAACAACTGCGCCGCGATCTGCTCCGTGTCCTGCGCCTGCACAAAACGGTCAAACTCCGTGCGTGTCGAACGCGAAGTCAGCACCGCGACGAGCGACGCGCCGAGAATGCCGATCAGGAGAAAGGCGAGGGTGAGTTTGGTAGTGAGGGAGGTCATTGTTGAGAAAGAAGAAAGAAAAAGAAAAAGAAGGTGCATATCTCTTTTTCTTTTTCTTCCTTCTTTTTGTCATTCTTCGGCCGAAAACCGATACCCCATCCCATAAACCGTCTGCACATAGCGCGGCTTGTCGCTGTCGGGCGGTTCGATTTTGGCGCGGAGGTTGCGGACGTGGACATCAATCGTGCGCTCATACCCTTCGTAGGCATCGCCAGAGATGCGTTCGAGCAAGTCGAGGCGCGAGAAGGCTCGTCCGGGTGACGACATGAGCGTGTGTAGCAGATCGAACTCGGATGGGGTGAGGTTGATCGTCACCCCCGCAACTTTGATGGTGCGCCCGCCTGCATCGAGCGTGAGATCGCCAGCGCGTAACACTTCGTTGCCGTTGCGGCGGTCATCGCTGGCGCGGCGCAACACGGTTGAGATACGGGCGAGCAGCGGCCGAATGCCAAATGGCTTGGTGATGTAATCATCCGCGCCAAGTTCTAGCCCCAACACCTCATCCGTTTCTTCAACTTTTGCCGTCAGCATGATGATCGGCGTGTTCGCCTCTTGCCGATAGACGCGCATAAACTCCGTCCCGTTCATCTCTGGCATCATCAGGTCGAGCAGAATCAGGTTCGGCTTCTCATAGCGTGCCACGTACAATGCCTCGCGCCCATTCGCCGCTTCCACGACGCGATACCCTTCCTGTTCCAAATAAATCCGCACCATCTGGCGCAATTTCCGTTCATCATCTACTACTAGAATCGTTTTCATGTTGAATGGTAGGTGTTTCATTTAGGTTGAGAACATCATTTTCAATTTTCAATTGCCTTTGATTTCAAATAAATTGAAAATTGAAGGAATTGAAAACGTCCGAGCCGCTTGAAACACCCGCGTTACATATTAACCGTCGTTGCCACCACCGGGAGGGGGAGGCGGATCACCACCGCCGGGAGGCCGTCCACCACCGGGACCGCCACCGCCGGGAGGCCGTTCACCGCCGGGGCCACCACCACTGCCGCCCGTGCTGACAACGCTCGGATCGATTTGAATGGTGTGATAAGCAAGCAGACTGCCATCTGGGTTTTGGGCTGTCGTCATCAAAAATGCCTCATAACCGCTGCTTGGAAAGACATTATCGCCGCCTGCAAAGGTCGTGTCCTGTTCGCCACGACTGCTGTAAAGTTCATGGGTTGTGCAAATTTCTTTGGCGAACTCATCGGTAAAACAAAATTGGGAAATGACGTTGCGTGTGCTGCCCCCATCCTCGCTCACCGCAAAATGAATGTGAATGGTGCGCCCAGAATACCAGCCCGGAAAACAGGTTTTGAAGTTTACACGACCGTCGCTATCTGTCGTTAATTTGCCACGATACCACGTGCTTACTGCCGCCTCTTCATCTCCTCCTGTACAAAAATCACCCGCAAACGAAGAGCCGTCGTCGCTTTCCGACGTATCGCCCGAATAGATGCCTTCATTATCACAATGCCATACTTCAATGGTGTAGCCCTCCAGCGGCTGGCAGTTGTTGTCCACCAAACGCAAGCACAACTGCATAGGCAGCCCCGACAAACCGTTGGACATATCTTCCCCTGTGTCATCTTCAAAATAGCAAGGGCCGAGGGTTGTCTCTTGCGTTAAAGATACATTGCAGGTGCCGCCTGTGTCAAAGATAGCTGTGTCGGGAAAATCGACAGTGATCAGGTTGGTTCCTCCCGATAACCAACCGCCCGCTGTCGAAGCTGTTGCCGTCGGTGCGGCGGCCGCAGTTGCGGTCGAGGCGGCGGTGGCCGCTGCGGTCGGTGCGGTGGTCGCTGCCGCGTTTGAAGAGGTCGCTGTCGGCGCGGGTGAACCAACTGTGCAACCGACTAAGGTTGCCACACTTGTTGCGCCGATCAAGCGAATTGCTTCTCGACGAGAGATTGGTTTTCCAACCGTCTTATTCTTACTATTATCCATCTTGTTTCTCCGTAGATTGCGAATTTAATCGCTCGCGTTGTTTAAGCAGCAAGGCGGTTGCTGCTGTCATCAGGGTTGCGCCAGCCAACAATGCGCCACTGTGTGGAGGTGATTCGGCCGAAACCTGCTCCATCGCCACCGCCAACGGCACATTGTCGGGCGTGTCCACGACAAAGTTAAACACGCCCGTTTGTGATCCATCACCATCGTCGCTCACTTCCATCAAGAGCGAGTCGAGATAGATACCATCACCAGCGTTGAGTGGTTCGCCCGGCCAAAACAGTTGTGTCGTGAGGATTTCACCGTTGGGAGCCTGCACCTTGATGTGAAAGTGGCGCGTGCGTCCCGGATAGATGCCCGGCACAATCGTTTCAAACGTGTAGTTACCCTGACTATCGGTAAATTGATGACCGCGTAGAGTATAGCCAGCGTTGTCGTACTCACCGTCATCGTCGGCGTGCCATAAATCGACAAGCGCATTGGCGACCGGCACACAGCTTTCGTCGTAGACTGTGCCAGTCAATGTAAACAGCGTGCCAGCCATACCCGCCTCGACAAAGTTGCTGCGCTCTGGCGTGTTGGGTGTGTAATATGGCCCTTCCGTCGTGCTGGCGGTTGGCTCGTCGTCATCGTCTTCACAGGCGGCAGTACGCGCCAATTTTAGCGTCGCCTGTTGGCTAGCAACTGGCTTGAGTCCTGCCAAGATACCAAAACTCATACCCGCGCTTCCGAGTAAAAAGTCTCGACGTGTCAGTTCGTTTTGTGTCATTTTAAGCTCCTAGATTTGTAGTCCGATGTCGAAAGTGGCGGCATAGCCGCCCGTTGTTTGTGTCACCGTCATCTCCAAACGGCTGTCGTAGATGTTGTCGGCACTGTTCAATGTGTCTGGTAGACCCTCGCTGGCATAAGGCTCGGCCGCATAAACTTGCGCGGTGAAATCATCGTCAAAGAATAGTTGCGACGTAAATTCGTAGTTGATTCCACCATCATTGAGCCGAATTTTGAAGTGAATATGCACGGTGCGTCCGCGATACCAGCCGGGATAAATGGTGACGAACTGCGCGACACCATTATTGTCCGTCATCTGGAAGCCGCGCAGGAATTTCTGCCCCGCCGTCCCCTCGCTTTGAATGTCCGAATAGAGGCCATACGCATCGCAGTGCCAGACATCGACCTGCGCGTTGGGCAGTGCCGCGCAGCTATTGTTGCCGATTTGTGAGACGTTGAATGTCAACGCCAATAGCTCCCCCTCGCTGATTACGCCCGTGTCAGGGTCGCTGCGAATGTCGCTGCGGTTGAGCATCTCATCGACAAAGTAAGGGCCTTCCGTCACCTCTGGGCGCACGACACATGACGGGATTGGGGTCGCGGTTGGTGTCGGCGTGATCGGTGTTGCAGTTGGTGTGATTGGTGTTGGAGTCGGTGTCGCTGTCGATCCGTCCTCCATAATGATGGGCAAGTAGGCTGCTGGCTCCAAAGCACTTTGTGCCTTACTCGCTTTTTGGACGAGCAGTGCGGTGACGGTGGCTGCCCCTGTTGCGCCGAGTGCTGCGATCAGTTCGCGGCGTGTGAGAAATCGGCCGATCATCTTGTCATCGTTATCCATCTCTATTTCTCCATTGTTCTAAAGAGGTTGATCGTTTGGTTATTGAGTAAAAGCGGTGAAGTCGAGCGCAAGTGTTAGCTCGTCAGCGACAGCCGAAACCGATTGCGTGAGCGGAACATTGACCCCATAATCGGCGTAGGTGATGGTCGTTGTCGCTGTGCCAACCAGTTGATCCGCACTCACAACGGTGACGGTTGCAAGAAATGTTTCCTGCTGTGTCACGTCTTTGATAGTCAGGTCGCCCACGATTTCTAGTTCAACCACATCGCCGACCGTAACGCTAGTGGGCAGGCCGTTGATAGCGGTCGGCTGGAAGCGTACAAACTCGTACTGCTCTGTCGTCAGGATACGATTTTGAATCGCGCGGTCGCGCATGTCGCTGTCGGTCGCAAAGGTGCGCGTGTTAATGACGATTTCGCCAATTTGCGCCGCCGTCGGGTTGGCGATGTCAAAAACGATTTGCCCGCCGACCTGATCGGTTGTGCCGACGACGGTGAAATCGTCGCCGCGCAGCACCTCGTCAATAGTGAAGGTGGCTGTGGATTCGGCCGAATCGATCACGTAAACCGCTCCCGCCCCGCTCTCCTCAACCGCCACAATCGCCGTATCAATCGTGCCGCTGGCTGCTTCTGGTGTGCGGAAAAATGACCAGTAAAGTGCGCCAAATATGAGCAGGGCGGCGATGCCAATGAGTGTAAAAAGATGTTGTCGTTTCATGTCTATTCTCCATTTTCAGAGATGGGTTGATTGCTGATTTGTCCTGATTTTGGGATTTTTCTGTTCAGAAAATGTGAAGAGGGGAACGGGGAATTGTTAAGATTGCCCCGTTAGTTGAAGTGACTGTCAACCATCGCCTCTAATTCGTCAGCGGTTGAGCCGTTACTGTGCCAGCCAATGATTTGCGGTTCATCGTAGAAAATCGTCAGTTCGGCCGTATCATTGAGGAAGTTGATTCGGCCGATATTGACCCGCCGCACCGCCAGTCCCGTCCGCTCGCGCAAATCTGCCAGCAGTTCCTCGTGATTTTCAGGGCGAATTAGCTCGATACGCTCGTATTTGAGCGACTTCGCCTGTTCGTAATGGAACCCCCATCCCTGTTCCAACACGTAAAGCACCGCCGCAATCGTCACGTTGACACAGACCAGCATCAGCCAGCCGTCAGCACGCATCAGCGTCGAATTCATGACGGGCAGCGCGATCATGATGAACAGATAGGTCATCTCGCGGGTGGACATGGTGCTGGTGCGATAGCGCAGGACGGAGAAGATGGCAAACAGGCCAAAGCCCACGCCGATGCTTAGTTCCGCGCTCGTTAAAAACGCCATCACGAAGTAGATGATCGTGTTGAAGGCGAGATAGGTGAAGACGTAATTTTTGTCCTGCTTGATCGGGTAGTAGATGAAGCGCACGATCAGCAGGGCGATGATGATGTTGATGGTAAAGCCGGTGAAAAGGGTTGTGATGGTCATGATTTAGTGGTCAGTGGTCAGTGGTCAGTGAACAGTAAAGAGACGACTAGCCACTAGCAAACTAGCAACTTCTCAACGATGCGTTGCTTTGGTTTGAGGCGATTTTGTTTGAGGTCGGGATAGAGCAGGCTTGCGCCGTAGACGTATTTGGAGAAGCTGTTCGGCCGAATATGCGCCCCACGCATCAAGCGCACAAAGGGTGAATCGTGCATAAAGCGTTCTTGCTTGACCTCCGCCACGACGAGGCCGGGCAGCGCGACAGGCACATCGTCCCACTCAAAACAGAGATTGGTGTCGAGCGTAACGCGCTCTTTGCGGTCGTGGCGCACAAGCGTGATGCGCTGATAGTTGTTCCAGAGACGTGGCATGACATCGTGCGCCGCGTAGGGGGAGACGGCATCGACAAAGTGCGCCGTGTCGTCATCAATGGTGGTCAGCAGCGTGTCCGTCGGGATGCGCTCTTTGATGACCTCTTTGCGGTTGGTCTTGTGCTTGACTTCAAAAAAGGAACTGCCCGACTCGACATACGACCGCGCTCGCACTTTGAAGCGGTCGGCCGCGCCGTCGTGGTGGCGGCGGTACATCTGGAAATCGGCCGAATCAAAGTACAACGTCCGATACCGATTTAACCGCTGCCCCGCTACTTCTAACACCGCGTACTCATCGCGCAGTTGTCGCAAAATCTGCGGCAGTTGTCGTTCCGCAAACAGATATTTCGTCTCAACCCGCTTTTGTAGTGCCGCCTCTCTCACATCAGCGAGATAGACGGGCGCACAGTCGCGCAGGGCGTGGGTGAGTGGTTGGTTCGTTATCATCGTTCATTCCTCGTTTTGCAAATCTGACGGTATTCTAGGCAGGACGTATTCAGAAAATGTGAAGACGTGAACAAGATTGTGTGTGGAAGCACGTTCGCACATCCCAACAATTTCTTAACCAGTTCCACGCAGTTACTTGACATCGTTTCTCTACACTTCCCCCAATTCACTGGGAGCGCGGACGACTCGTCCGCCTTCAAAAAACGGAGAAACGATATGTTCATCAAACAACTCAACAAATTCTGGCTTTTATGCCTCATTCTTTTAGCAGCTTGCAGCGGCGCAAGCTCACAAACGACCATCGACACCAGCACGGTGTTTGCAGCGGCAAGCACGGCAACACCGCTATCCATCAGCGAGCAACCAACAGATGAAAGCGTTGCAGAACCGACAGCGGTTGTCGCGCAAGTGGTGACAGCGACGGATACGCCTGTTATCCCAACGGTGGCCGTGACGGAGATTGAGCTGCCATCGGCCGAAAATCCCACCACCGCCACCCTCTCCCTCAGTGGCGACACCATCATTCTCGACGGCAGCGGCGCAACTATTGACGGCAGCACGGCGACCATCACCCAACCCGGCTCCTACACGCTGCAAGGCACACTCAGCGATGGGCGGATCATCGTTGACTCGCAGGGGGATGTGGAATTGGTGCTGGCGGATGTTGAGATCAGCAATAGCACAACCGCCCCGATCTTCATCGCCAATGCGGAAACCGTGACCGTTCAGCTTGTCGATGGAAGTAACAATATCCTCACCGACGCGACGACTTACATCTATCCCGACGCTGAGACAAACGAACCAAACGCCGCGCTATTCAGCAATGACGACCTGTTTATCACAGGCAACGGTAGCCTGACCGTCAATGGCAACTACAACGACGCGATTACGAGCGAAGATGGCTTGGTGATTGTGTCGGGCAACATTACGGCAAATGCGGCCGATGACGGCATTCGCGGCAAGGATTATCTGGTTGTGCAGAGTGGAAACATCACCGTTAACGCAGGTGGTGACGGCCTGAAAGCAGACAACGAAGAAGATGCGGAGCGCGGCTACATCTTAATTGAAGACGGCACGCTAATCATCAATGCAGGTGGGGATGCGATAACGGCCGAGACGACGGCGCAAGTCGTGGCGGGGGCGCTCAATTTGACAACGGGCGGCGGTAGTGGCAGCTTTGTTAGCGACACCACTTCAATGAAGGGGATCAAGGCGGGGCAGTTGGTCATGATCGACGGAGGCGTTATTGGGGTCAATTCGGCCGATGACAGCCTTCACTCCAACGCCAACATCACCATCAACGCTGGCACACTCACGCTCGCCTCTGGCGACGATGGCATCCACGCCGATACGACGTTGGAAATTAACGACGGCACGATTGCCATTCAACAATCTTACGAAGGTCTTGAAGCGGCCGCTGTCATCGTCAACGGTGGCACAATTGACATTGTCTCCAGTGATGACGGCATTAACGGCGCAGGTGGCAACGCTGATACGACTGCAACCACTGGCGGCCGACAGGATCGTTTCTCAAGTAGTAGCGGCACAATTACTATCAACGGCGGCACGATTACGATTTCCGCCGCAACGAGTGGCAACGGGGATGGCCTCGATGCCAACGGTGAACTGAAGATCACTGGTGGCGACCTCGTCATCAAAGTGCCGACCACCTACCGCGACTATTCAAACATCGACTACGACACGACGTTTTCGTGGACGGGCGGCACGGTGCAAACGCTTGACGCAAACGGTAACTATGCGGATGTCCCGGCTGATGGTGGTGGGAGGCGGGGTCGTCCCGGTGGTGGACGACCCTAAATGTCTATGCACTATCGTAGAGCCGAATCCGACAGTGGGTTCGGCTCTGTTGATTTTCTGTGCTGTGGATCGCGGGTCAAAGGAGTTGCACGTAATACACATCACGCAACTATCCCTCAACCGCTAGCAAATTCGTGCCGAGCGTCTCTTCAATTTTCAGGAACGTAAAGACCAATATCAGTAAGGCCACTGGAATGCCCAAGATCATCAAAACGAGGTGGACGTTGCCCGGAAACAGCCCGATCAGGATGGTGTTCAAGATGGTGAACGGCACAATCGCCAAGATCAGAATCGTGCCGACAATCGCTTGCGTGTTGCCGCGCAGATGGGTCGGTGTGTTTTCGATCAGCATGACACCGCGCAAGTCGCCCAAATTCCAATAATTGAAAATTGAAGGAATTGAAAATTGAAAGCGTTTGACTCACTATTTTTTACGCTGCAATAGCGCACGCGCAGCTTTGAGATAGCGGCCATTTAGCATCAACAATAGGACTTCAACCTGTGTTGGCGAAAGGGCTGTGCCGAATGAGCGCAACGGGGCTTCGTTGATCGATGTTTCAACGATTTTGGAGACGATGGGATCCCCTTCATCCACAATCGTTTTGGCGGCTTCTTTCTTGGCGACTTTGTAAAGTTGTCTGCCCAAAAAGCTATCGCGCAGATCGCCCAGTGAAGTCGTCATCGTGTATGTCCCTTTGCGCGGTTGCTGATTGGATGGTACGTCTCGGCCGAGCAATGCCTCAAAATCGGCTTGGGTAAAGTTGGTTTCGGCCGAAATATCATAATAAGCCCCCAACTTTTCCCTGTTGACTGACGAAACAACGCCTTGCCCCGCCATTGTGAGCGACGCGGTGAGGCGAATGTCCGCAGATGACGCGCCGACCAAAATCTCAAAGTCGCCCGCTTCCACGACCCATGCGCGGCTGGCAACGTCGTAAAAAGCGAAGGCTCGCTGGTCTAAAGTCAAGGTGACTTGCTTTTCTTCGCTCGGCTGTAAAGATATTTTGGCGAACTGCTTGAGTTCTTTTTCGGCCGAAAAACCATCGCCGCCACATCGCGCACGTACAGTTGGGCGATCTCTTGCCCCGCCACATCGCCCGTATTTTTGACGGTGAACGTGACGGTTGCCCCTCAGCGGATGGCGTAACGGTCAGATCGCTGTAGGCAAACGTCGTGTAACTCAACCCATGCCCGAAGGGAAACAGCACATCGACGGCGGCGGTGTCGTAGTAGCGATAGCCGACGTAGATGCTTTCCCGATATTCAATGGTTAAGGGGCCAGCGGGGAATGGTTGGGCAGGCGTGACGGCAAACTCGCTGCCGCTGGCATTGCCTTGACTATTTGTTGACGACGTTTTCGATTACTTTAATAGCCTTTCCTATACCGTCTTCACTTCTAATGCTTTCACCAATATCCTTGGCTTTCTCTCGCATAGAAGGATTCCCTACCGCCTCTTCGATGGCACGAACCAATTTATCAACCGTCAGTTTTTTTTGGGGAATTGGTTTTGGACCAACGCCAAGTGCATGAACTCTTGCCCCCCATAGTGGTTGGTCGATCAGGAATGGACATATTACCGATGGCTTGCCTGCTCTCAACCCCGCTGCCGTTGTTCCTGCACCGCCATGATGTACAACCGCAGCAACTTGTGGGAACAACCAATCATGCGGAGCATTCTCGATTTTATAGATTGTTTCTGGTAAATCATCAACGGATAATCCCCCCCATCCTGTCGCAATAATGCCGCGCACGTTAGCTTTCTGTAAAGCCTCCACAACAATAGCGGTTAGTTTTTCTGGGTTCCGTCCAGCCATGCTCCCAAATCCAACGTAAACGGGTGGATCATCTGCATTGATGAAAGCTTCCAGCTCCTCTGGTTTTGCCCACTCTTCATCTTGATCTAAAAACCAATAACCAGTAACTGACGCTGTATCGGGCCAGTCTTTAGGTCTCGGCCAAACAAGTTCGCTATAACCATGTAGAATGGGGATCGGTGTTCCATCAACCATTTGAATAGGCGTTGTTGATTTGGGGTATTTTCCTAAACCAAGCACATCCTGACGAAATTCGTTGACCACATCATCATATTGATGATAACCTCTCAGTAAAATTGTGTAGGATAATTTGTTGTACCAGCCGCCTAAGTTTAGATTGGGGAAACCAGTTGCAACAAATTCAGCAGTTGGAACGATTACTGGTACTGGAACAGCCATGATCGCGGGTATGTCCAGCTTTTCTGCGATGTGTGCACCAGCCAACGCCTTCGGGTGGAAAATTAAAACATCAGGTTTTGCCACTTGGGCTGCGTTCCAGGCATCTTTGAACATTTCCCGATTGAGCTTCTTGGCATCTTTCATCAAAGCTACCATGGTTTTAATCAAGCCAAAGATGTTGCCCCCGCTCTCCATTGCTTCCCGACCGGCTTCCGAATCTACCAACTTCATGAAATCATCATTCATGTAGCCGTAATTCAAACCATGATCGGTTATGAGCGGTTCAAAACTGGAACAGGTACATACTGTGACAGCATGTCCTGCTTTTCGCAACCCTTTTCCTAATGCGACATAAGGCTGAACATCCCCTCGTGAACCGGCTGTTACAATGAATATATTCATAAATGATTCCCTATGCTGAGTATGATTTTAGGCGTTGCGTCACACTATACACTACGTTAACTACCTTATGCGACATATAGTATAAAACGAAACGTAATGAAATCTAAGATAACATGAGTGATCCAATCAAATGCAACATAGACTTTTAGGACAGAATGGATTTGCAGTCAGCGAAGTTGGGCTAGGCTGCTGGCAATTTGGCGGGGATTTTGGCCGCTTGAGGAAGCAACGGCGATGCAGATTATGCACACAGCGGTGGCGCAAGGGGACTCCCTGCTCCTCCGCCATCAAGTCACCACGAGCGGCTAGCCTTTGCAAGAAGCTCATGACGCAGTTGCCGATCATTGTGAGCTGTTCAGGCGTTATATCATTTGCACCATTCTGGGTACTTAATGCAGGTATTGCCATCCCTTCCTTGTATAAAGCCGCCATTTCCTCTGTGGGATAGCTAGCCCCGTACAGGTGGTCAAACATTCCCAAAAAGCGGTACGCATCGCGTAGTTCATAAAATTGATCGATGGCGGCAAACATCATTTTTCTGGCACGCTGGAGAGGGGAATCTGTTTCCTCGACAATCAGCGACTCGTAGATGCGCGTCAGCATTCGTACAGCAATGCCAAAGGTGATGGGGTGGCAGTCGGGAAAGTAGCGGTAGAGCGAAACGCGCGTGATGCCCGCTGCCTTCGCAATATCGCGCATACTGGTGTTGTCTAGCCCTTGTGCGAGGAACAGCTTTTCGGCCGAATCCAGTATATTTTCGCGCTGGGCATCGACTTGGTTTTCGCCTTTACATCGGCTTGCTTCGAGTTTGGATATCTCTTTTTCATCGTTTGCAACTATTTAACACAGTGTTGCACTGATTGTAACATGCTGTTACAAACTATTCTAGCGAAGTCATTACGTTCTTCTTGTTTGAAAGCCTTCCCACGCACGCTGTCCAAGCACAACGGCAGTGATCACAACGACCATCTTAACGACCGTTTCGCCAAAACCAGCAATGCCGCGCAGACTGAGATCGGCCGAATGATGCCCACCGCCGCGTTCACCTCGTTCGCCAAAGTCAGGTGGTTCTGGTCGGTCTTCATGATCATGTGGTTCAGGGCGGTCGCCAGCGGGTCGGTCAGGCGGTTCGCCGCGCTCAAATGCGGCCTGTGCGCTGGAACTCTGCCCAATTTGCCACGTCGCCCCCACAACGATGAGCGAGGCTAACAAAATCAAGGCGATTTGTAGTAACGAGTTGAGCCATTTATTGCCTTTCATGCGTTTCCTCCGCGTCGCAACACATACTTTTTCGTGTTGGCGACGATCCATTTCCAATCGAGTGCGAGATGAACGGCGACGAGAAGGGGGACGAGTTCGGCCGAAACGTGATGCAACTCATGAAAGAACGGGCTGCGCGTCGTCGGCAAGCCAATCGTTCCCATCAATGACTCCGAAATCCAGAACCCCGTGATCACAACGACCACCATCATAATAAACAGCGCGAGATTGACCACATAGCGCACGCGCTGAATCGCTGGCACTTTCTTAAATAGCCGCTTCGTCACCGATGTGATCCACTTCCAATGTAGCATCATGTGATAGATCAGTGCGATCCCAAACGCCGCGCCGAGCCACTCATGTACGGCAATCCCCGTCAGGCGCGTGTTCATATCAACCACAAACGCCACCAGTAGCACGACATCAAGCCAATAATTTTTAACTGTTTCACTCAATCCGCGCTTTTTACGCGGTACTGCTGTTGCAGCCATAGGTCACTCCATACTTACCGCCAGCATTTTCAATTCCCTCTGGGTTCAAAATCGAAAAGGTCTAGCTCATCTAACAGGATAAAACGCGGGCAGCTCCACGCTCAACACAATATCCCGTTCCCCGATCAAAATCGAACTCCCCGTCTCGTCTTGCCCATCCGAAAGC
>CAYMGE010000032.1:52213-58819 GCA_964389925.1 uncultured Ardenticatenaceae bacterium | reverse complement strand
AGGCCATCGTTTATTCTCCTGCGTAGAACACCCAGTATTTCGCCGTGCCGAAAATGAACAGCGTAAATATCAAGCCCACAATGAAGATCAACCACGCTAGCGCGGCTCCATATCCCATGTCAGCATAACCGAATGCGTTGTTGAAGAAGTGGATCATGTAGAAGCGGGTCGAGCCTTCAGGATAGCCATTGCCGCCGTTGAGAACGTATGGCGTTAGGAAGTATTGGAGCGTTCCCACCAAGCCCAAGATTAAGTTGTAGAAAATAACGGGAGACACCATCGGAATGGTAATGTTCCAGAGGCGGCGGAACCAGCCCGCGCCGTCAACTTTTGCAGCTTCATACAGGTCAGTTGGTACGCCTTGTAAACCCGCTAAGTTGATAAGGATGGCGTTGCCGATGCCCCAAATACCGATGTAGGTGTATGCAACGTAGATCGTACTGGGATCATCGAGCCAGCGAATACCGTTTAAGCCGACCGCCTCGATAGGGGTCAAAAATTCGATGAGTCGATTAAGCCAGCCTGTTTGGGAGTTCAAAACCCCCTGCCAGATGAAAATCGCGGCAATGCCGGGAATCATCGTGGGCATGTAAAAGAAGGTTCGGAAAATGTTTGTCCCCCAAAGAGATTCGCTGTTAAGCAAAACGGCTAGCGCAAACGCTAAAAACATCCCAATTGGGAGACTAATAAAGGCGAAAACAAAAGTGACTCTCATGGATTGCCAGACCAACTCATCTTCAAACAGCATTCGCCGCCAGTGTGCCAGACCGACAAACTCGATGTCGTCGGGGCGTGCCAACTGGAAGTCGAGCGTCGAGAAGATCAGCGATGCGACCATGGGAACGAGATAGAAGACAAGAAATCCAATGACCCAAATGCCGATGAACGCATACCCTATTTTGGCTTCCCGTTTTTTTGCATTTGACAAATCGCGCCAGCGGGTGCGTCGCGCTCCGCGTGCTTGTTGAAAGGCATCCATGAAACTCATTTTGTTTTCTCCAAGAAGTGGCTAGTTGCTGGTTCATAGTTGCTAGTAAGAAGTTAAGTCTCCCTACTAGCAACTAGCAACTAGCCACTAGAAACTATTCAGCGTCGTCAAAGACCTCTTGCAGGTTGTCTACAAGTTCGTCAAGACCAGCTTGAACATCGAAGTCTGGATTGTTGTTGAACTGTTCGTCGAACGCTGCGAGTACGTCACGCGCTTGAAGCTCATTTGGATAGCCAGCTTCGTGGTTTGGATTGTCGGGGTAGCCCATTGCATCGGTGACAACTGCCCAGTCGATGTCTTGGTCAACGAAGGTGTCGCGTGTGTTCAGTTCATCGAAGTAGGTGCCTTGCAAGCTGAGACGTGCAGGGAGTGCGCCGTAGATTTGGGTCAACTCGGCCGCCGCATCACCCAACATCCACTTCAAAACCTCCCAAGCTGCTTCTGGGTTGTCGCTGCCTTGCAGAATGGCGAAGGTGTCGCCGTGCATCTTCGCGGTTACAGAGCCGTCAGGTGCGGCTGGCATTGCGCCGATGCCCCAGTTTGCATCCAAGCCGCCCAAGCAGCAGGTTGCATACCAGAGGTGGGTCTGATCCATTGCCAAGTTGCCAGATTCAAACCAGTTGCCAGCGTTGAGGATGTCGCTGTCGCCATACACGCTGTTGGGGTAGAAGGGTTGGTCGCCCCACATCGCATCATAGTACCAATCGGCCGCGTCAGCCCAGTGGTCAGGAACGACTGCATTGCCCTCGCCGTCGTGGAATGCGCCAGCACCGAATGAGGTGAAGCGTCCGCGCACGTCAGCCCACTGAACGCCGTAGCCAAACTGTACGATGTTTTCCGCGTCGAAGCCGTCCATCGTTGCGTCGTTGCCGTTTGCGTCAACGGTGAGAATTCGGCCGATTTCCGCAATCGTCTCATGGTTCCATTCAACTTCTTCACCATCCAAGATGTAGGGGTCGCCTATACGTGCTGGTGGGTATTCCAAGCCTGCTTCGTCAAACAAATCTTTGTTGTAGGAGATGTAGGTTGGGAACAGACCGAATGGCAAACCGATTTGGCCTTCATTCTGGTTGTAGAAGTCAACCATTGCGGGGTCGAAGTCGCTCAAGTCGTAGTTGTCTGCGTCAATGAATGGTTGGATGTCGAGCAAGGCATCGACGAATGCGGCCGAACCAGCAACACCGACTGGGCCGATGATGTCTGGGCTGTTGCCCGCGGCGATCTGTGTGTTGAGGATGTCGGTCGCCTGTGCGTTGTCAACGATTTCGAGAATCAACGTGATTTGATCTTGAGAAGCGTTGAACTCTTCAACAAGCGCTTCTTGGAGTGGGATTTGGTCTTCGTTACCACCTGTTCCAAGACCAACGAACCAGCGGACTTCGCCAGATGCGTCGCCCATCATTGCGCCTTCATCCTCGTCCATGTCAGCTTCTTCTTCCATTGCGCCGTCTTCTTCGGCTGGTGGAGGCGTGAAGTCTGCACCTTCAAAGATGCCTTCGAGGTTTACGCGCAGCTCTTCAAGACCAGCCTGAACGTCGAAGTCAGGGTTGTTGTTGAACTGTTCATCGAATGCGGCAAGTGCGTCACGTGCGACGAGTTCGTTTGGATAGCCAGCTTCGTGGTTGGGGTTGTCGGGGTAGCCCATTGCGTCGGTGACAACGCTCCAGTCGATGTCTTGGTCTGCGAATGTGTCGCGTGTATTCAACTCATCAAAGTAGGTTTCTTGCAGGCTAATGCGTGCCGGGAGTGCGCCGTAAATCTGGGTCAATTCGGCCGCCGCATCACCCAGCATCCACTGAAGGACTTCCCAAGCTGCGTCTGGATTCTCGCTACCTTGCAGAATAGCGAAGGTGTCGCCGTGCATTTTCGCGGTCGTTGAGCCGTCAGGTGCGGCTGGCATTGCGCCGATGTTCCAGTTTGCGTCCAAGCCGCCCAAGCAGCAGGTTGCATACCAGAGGTGGGTCTGATCCATCGCCAAGTTGCCAGATTCAAACCAGTTGCCAGCGTTCAAAATGTCGCTGCCGCCGTATACGCCGTTGGGGTAGAAGGGTTGGTCGCCCCACATTGCGTCATAGTACCAGTCAGCCGCTTCTGCCCAATGGTCAGGAACGACTGCACCACCGCTGCCATCATGGAACGAGCCAGCACCAAATGAAGTGAAGCGTCCGCGCACGTCTGCCCATTGGACACCATAACCAAACTGCACGATGTTTTCTGCATCGAAGTCGGCCATCGTTGCATCGTTACCGTTGGCGTCTACGGTGAGGATTCGGCCGATCTCAGCAATCGTGTCGTGATTCCATTCAACTTCTTCGCCATCCAACATATAGGGATCGCCAACGCGGTGTGGCGGATATTCCAAACCAGCTTCGTCAAACAGATCCATGTTGTAAGAGATGTAGGTTGGGAAGAGACCGAATGGCAAACCGATTTGTCCAGCGTTTGACGCATAGAAATCGACCATTGCAGGGTCGAAGTCGCTCAAATCGTAGTTGGTTGAATCGATCAGGGGTTGCAGGTCGAGCATTGCATCGACGAATGCGGCCGAGCCAGCAACACCGACGGGGCCGATGATGTCTGGCGCGTTGCCAGCGGCGATCTGCGTGTTGAGAATGTCGGTCGCCTGTGCGTTGTCAACGATCTCAAGGACGAGTTCGATTGCGTCTTGTGAAGCGTTGTACTCTTCAACAAGGGCTTCTTGCAGTGGGATTTGGTCTTCGTTGCCACCTGTGCCGAGACCGACAAACCAGCGAACGCGCGTTACGCCGTCAGCGGGAGGTTCTGGTTCGTCTGTCGGTTCTGGGTCTGGTTCGTCTGTTGGTTCTGGTGCGTCTGCAACTTCGGTTGATGCATCCGCTTCGCCGCCGTTGTCGGTTGGTTCAGGGTCTGAACCGCCACATGCGACGAGTAATAAACTCAAAATAGCCAATAAGGTCATCCAATTCCATTTGGACTTAAACATGTTTCTTCTCCTCATGCGCTCTTGACGCAATGAAAATTTGGTTATTCTGGATTCCTCGTTAACAGAGGGAGGAACCCTAAATTGCATTTTTTTCAAACAAAGGTTGTTTTATGTTGTTGCTCTGTCGATGGATTTTGCTCCTTCTTCAATTGATTGAGGTGCAACGGCATCGTTTCCAACAGTTTCGCTCACTGCACCTGCTTCATTCAACGAATACGAGCGGTCGATTCACGGACGACAAGATCGGCCGAAAATCGCACCTCTCCTACTTCCTCTTCTCGGATTAACTGTAAGATCGCATCGGCCGCTGTTCGGCCGATCTCGTCTGCTGGCTGGCGCATGGTCGTCAACGGTGGAATGAAGTACGCAGAGGAAACCAATCCATCGTAGCCGACAATAGAGATGTCTTCTGGCACGCGCACACTGCGCCGAAAAAGTGCAAGCCGCACACCATAAGCCATTTGATCATTACCCGCGAAAATCGCGCTGAACGTTCGGCCGCGCATCATCAGCATCTCCGCCGCCAGCACGCCCGACTGTTCCGTATATTGACCTTCAACGATCAAATTTTCGTCAACCTGTAGCCCTGCATCCCGCAACGCCTGTTTGTACCCCTCGCAACGGGCAACCGCGTCCTCATGGGTCATGATGCCCGTGACGTGTGCGATTTGTCGATGTCCTAATTCGATGAGGTGGCGCGTGGCCGTGTAGCCACCGCTAAAGTCGTCGATGCCGATGCAGCTAATGGGGGGGATGTCGCGGCCGATGACGACGAGCGGAACCCGCTCTGACAATGCTTGCAGATAGTCCGCATCGCTCGTCGGCCCCAACACAACTAGACCGTCAACGCGCCGCCGCAGTAGCGTTTCGATGGCGCGTTGCTCTTTGTCTAGCTGCCAATGACCGTCTGCGATGAGCGGCGAATACCCTGTGCCGCGCAGTCCAGCGAGAACGCCGTGCAGAATCGAATCATAGACAGGGCTACTAATCTGTTGCGTGAGGACACCAATCGTCATCGACTGACCGCTGGCGAGACCTTGTGCGAAGATATTCGGCCGATATTTCAACCGTTTCACCGCGTCCAGCACCGCCGACCGCTTATCCTCACGCACGACAACGTTTCCGTTCAATACCCGCGAAACCGTGCTGATCGAAACTTGCGCTTCATCTGCAATGTCTTGGATCGTTGTCCGTTTACGTGTCGTATCGTTCATATGTTTACTCTTCTCAAATATCCCTACGCCACATTATAACCTGAAAGCGTTTTCAGTCAAATGTGAATTTGACGATAAGGCAGGTCAATAATTGAGACGATAACAAATGTGCCTATCTTTCAATAGGAATATAACAATTGATTCAAACACAACACAAACGCGAATCACCTGTTTTGTGCATAAAAGTTCTCGTTATGGTTCCGATACCGATCCAAAATCGCTGATTATGTTGACAAAAGATAAAAGCGGAGATACATTTCCGCTTGAAAACGTTTTCAAGATTCAGGAACGCTGAAGTTGTTCAAGGTTTATCTATCAATTGTCGTACTATTGTTGTTAGCTGCATGTGGAGCCACGCCCGTGGAACCGACGCTAACCCCTTCTCCGCTTCCAGAACCCACCGATACGCTACAACCAACCGCAACGCCGACCCCAGAATGGGAGCTTGTTTGGCAAGATGAGTTTGATGGCGACACGATTGATGACACGAAATGGTCATTTGAGGTCAACGGAAGAGGGGGTGGCAACAGTGAATTGCAATACTACACTGACTTTTCTGAGAACGCTTTCATAGAAGACGGTAAATTAGTGATTCAGGCATTGAAGCTGGAAGAGCGGTATATCGGCCGAGATTACACCTCCGCCCGTATCCGCACCGTCGGGAAAGGGGATTGGCTCTACGGCCGATTTGAATTCCGCGCCAAGCTCCCCTATGGGCAAGGTCTCTGGCCTGCCATCTGGATGTTGCCCTCCACCTACAGCTATGGCGGCTGGCCGTCCAGTGGCGAGATCGACATCATGGAACTCGTTGGACACGACGCGGACACCGTTCACGGCACGCTGCACTATGGCAGCTTGGGTAACTATCAATACACGGGCAAACCGTACTCACTCGAAGAAGGCATCTTCGCGGACGACTTCCACGACTTCGCCATTGAGTGGGAAGAGGGCGAAATTCGCTGGTATGTTGACGGTGAGAAATACCAAACCCAAACCGTCTGGAACACCAAAAATCACGACTACCCCGCACCGTTTGATCAACCATTCCACATTATTATGAACGTCGCTGTCGGCGGCAACTGGCCGGGTTCGCCCGATGAAACGACGGTGTTCCCACAGCGGATGGAAGTTGATTACGTGAGGGTTTATCAAAAAAACGAGTAGAAGAGAAATGAGTTACATAGAAAAGCCAACTCTCGAAGAGTTGGCTTTTCCAATATCGAACGCAACATAAAAGGAGAAATTAATGTTTGCAAAACGACTATCTATAATTTCAAGTTTGTTCGGCATTTTAATGCTGATGCTTGTGTTGACAGCACAGGCATCCATACCCGAAGCGGGGTATGGCGCACAGGTCCGCTCGGTGGCCGAGGGCGACCTCACCATCATTGACGACTTCAACGACGGAGATACGGGCGATTGGGGTTTCTTTGGTGGTGACA
>CAYMGE010000032.1:0-52113 GCA_964389925.1 uncultured Ardenticatenaceae bacterium | reverse complement strand
CGTTTGAAGGCAGCCACTACTTCAGCACAGGCTGGGGAGCAGGTGCGCCATCGGGCGGCTTCTTCGGTGGCGGATTCAAGAATTTCGACAATGCAGCACAAGTTGCATTGCCAGCAAATCCAGAGTTCAGCGTTTGGGTCTACAACCAAGACAACGCGACATCAGAGGGCTACACGCTCGAGATTACGATCCGTGAAGACTTGGACGGCAACGGCTGGGATGGCATTGGCAGTGCGGAGGAATCTTTCCGACTGGACACTACATTCACGAGCGCAGATTACAACAACCAATGGGTGCAAATTACCGCTCCCGTCGCTGACTTCACATTGATTGATGGGACAGGTGATGGTGCGTTCACTGGCAACTTAGATGAAATTGTCATCGTGATTGCAGGCGTTCCAAACGCAGACGATGGGACAACGGTGGAAGTCGATTTTGACCAGTTTGCATTTGTAGAAGGGCCGCCCCCACCAGTCATTATTGACGACTTCAACGACGGAGATACGGGCGATTGGGGTTTCTTTGGTGGTGACAACGCAGGTGGCGGTGGTGGTCCTGAGATGGATCGGCCGTTTGAAGGCAGCCACTACTTCAGCACAGGCTGGGGAGCAGGTGCGCCATCGGGTGGCTTCTTCGGCGGTGCATTCAAGAATTTTGACAACGCCGCGCAAGTCACGCCACCAGCAACCGACCCCTATCTTAGCTTCTGGGTCTACAACCAAGACAACGCGACATCAGAGGGCTACACGCTCGAGATCACGATCCGTGAAGACCTAGACGGCAATGGCTGGGATGGCATTGGCAGTTCGGAGGAATCTTTCCGACTGGACACCGCGTTCACGAGTGCAGATTATAATAACCAATGGGTGCGAATTGCCGCTCCCCTTGCTGACCTCACATTGATTGATGGGGCAGGTGATGGTGCGTTCACTGGCAACTTAGACGAAATTGTCATCGTGATTGCAGGTGTTCCAAACGCAGATGATGGGACAACGGTTGAAGTCGATTTTGATTTCTTCGCGTTCACCTCTGGCGACCCTAGCACGACCCCTGATGTGTCTTTGGAAGGCAGCAGCTTCTCTATTCCAGAAGGCGACACGGTAACTGTCAACGTAATGTTGAGCGAGGCGGCCGATAGCCAAGTGGCTGTGACGGTCAGCAGCAGCGACGGCAGCGCGGTCGCTGGCGTGAATTACACGGCGGTTTCTGAAGAGATCACGTTTGCACCCGGCGAAACGCAAAAATCTGTCTCTGTCGTCACGCTGGATGACGATGAAGACAACGATGACCGCACGCTGACCCTTGCGTTGAGCAATGCTTCAGGTGCAGATATCGGTCTGCCAAGCTCGGCAATCGTGACGATTGTTGATGACGAGATGACAACGCCATCAGGCAAGGGTCTCATCATTGAAGATTACGAAGGCGGTGAACTGGTCATCGGTGAAGATGAGCATGGCAACGTCGTTGGCTATGAATTTTTCCAAGGTGGCGCATCAACGGTGGCGATCACGACGACAACGACACCACCTGAACCAGTGCCGGGCAGCGCGGCTGGCAACACGGTATTGCAAGAGGATTTGTTCATTACAGCTGGTTCGTTTGCAGGATTTAGCTACAAGTTCCACAATGAAGCGGCCGATGTATGGGAATCACGTGATTGGAGCAGCTATGCGGGTATTGGATTCTGGCTCTACGGAAACAACACAGGTAGCGTGATCTTCATCGACATCCAAGACAACCGCAATCCCGGCTCAACAACCGATGATGCGGGACGTTACAGCATCGATCTGCAAGATAACTTCACAGGTTGGCAATACTTCGAGCTGATGTGGGATGAATTCAACTACAAGGGCATTAACAACGGCGCACCCAACGATGGGTTCACGCTGACCGAGATTCACGGATATGCGTTTGGTGGATTCAATACTATGGATGCGAACTACTACATTGACGACGTGCGCCTGATCAAGCGTGTTGACATCGTCGATGATTTTGAGGACACGACATTGCCATCTGGCACCGATGCGAACGACATTCCTGTCGGCTATTTCGGTGTCTCAGGCGGGGGTGGGGCGATTAGCCTGTCTATCACCGACACTTTGCCGGCAGATGTTCCCGGCTCGGCCGCTGGCAACAAAGCCCTCGCCGAAGATATGACGCTTCCACAAAACGCATTTGCCGTCTATATTCACGCATTCTCAAATGAGGCAGTTGATGAGTGGGTTCCCGTCAACTGGGTTGGCTATGAGGGCGTTTGCTTCTGGCTCTATGGTCATAATACAGGTGGAATACTCTTCCTCGACGTACTTGACAACCGTAACCCTGACTCAACGTCAGACGATGCGGAACGTTACTCTGTTGACATCCCCGATAACTTCACAGGTTGGCAATTCTTCCAGTTTGAGTGGAGTGACCTCAACCGTAAAGAGATCGGCAATGGCGCACCTAACGACGGTCTGAACCTGACCGAAGTTCATGGTTACGCAATTGGCGGCTTTGGCTCAGTCGATATGGGTCAGAACACCTACTATGTTGACGATTTCTCTGTATGGGGTAACTCTAACGCAGACACACCGCTGATCGTACAATTTGATCGCCAAAATGTCGAGGCGGCCGAAGGTGAGACAGCAACGCTCACTGTTGAGCTGAACCGTACATCTGACCAAGACGTGATGGTTGAGTACGCGACGGCCGAGTCAATTGCAATTCCAGATCGGGACTTTGTGCCTGTATCAGGAACAGTGACGATCCCAGCAGGGGAGACATCGGCCGATTTCACCGTTCAAACGATCAACGAAGACAAAGATGATGGTGATAAAACGGTCGTCGTCGTCCTGAAGAGTGTCACCAATGCAGAGTTTGGCTTCCAACGGATGTCTGTCTTGACCATAGTTGATGATGACGAAGAATATATGCCACTCGTGGATGACTTTGAGACGCACGTTCCATTTGAAACAGAGGGCGATATCACACTGTCTATCGAAGAATTGAGCGAGCCAGTGCGTGACATGCGCTATGAAAACGTGCTAAACGTGCAGTACAACACCAATAGTAACCCCGCCAGCATGACGCGCACGTTTGACAAGCCAATGGATTGGTCAGCTTACAACTCGCTAACCTTCTGGTTCTTAGGCTCAGGGTCAGGCGAGACATACACCGTCAAGCTGCACGATAATCAGGCTGCAACGACCACTGAGACACCGGCGGATGAGTGGGCGTTAGTGTGGTCAGATGAGTTCGACGGAGAAGCTGGTACACAGCTCGATGAAAACGACTGGGGCTATGAAATTGGCGATGGGTCGCTCAACGGCATTCCAGGCTGGGGTAACGCAGAGTTCCAATACTACAGCGATGACCCTGCTAATGTGTCGATGGACGGCTCAGGCAATCTCAGTATCACGATGCACGAACTGCCTGAAGACACCGATCTCGTCTGCTATTATGGCCCTTGCCGCTATACATCAGCACGTGTCTTGACAAAAGGCAAAACGGAATTTGAATATGGGCGTATTGAAGCACGTATCAAGGTTCCAGAAAGTCAAGAAAGCGGACTGTGGCCTGCGTTCTGGACGCTTGGCAGCGACATCGACGAAGTGACTTGGCCAACAACAGGCGAAATCGACATCATGGAATATGTTAGCCGCGTGCCAAACGAGATTTTCGGCACGATTCACGGGCCTGGCTACAATGGTGGTGGGGCTTTTGGCAACACCTATAACTTTGGCGAACCTGTCGCTAATGACTACCATACCTATACGATTGAGTGGAAGGAAAACGAGATCATTTGGTATGTCGATGGCATCCAATACCATCAGGCTGATCCAACCGACGTTGCACCAAACCCGTGGGCATTTAATGATGACCCATTCTTCCTGTTGCTCAACATGGCAATCGGCGGTAACTTTGGTGGCGCAATCAGCGACCAGATGACATTCCCACAAACGATGTTAGTTGACTATGTGCGCGTCTATCAGGCTCCTGATTCGGCCGAACGCTTCGAGACCACCTTCACCGACGACACCGCCGGTTGGGTCAAGGTTTCATTGCCATTCGCCAACTTCACGCGCAGCAGCGAACAGCCAGCTAATGCGCCCAACGATGGCTTCGGAACGAACGAAGTTTGGGGCTACAGCTTCGAGATGCCAGAAGATGGGAATGGTCGCGTTGTGGGCAACTTCAAACTGGCACAGGTCGTCGTTGGCGAGCAGTTGGAGACAGCTGTTAGTTTGACGGCATCTGATGTAGCTGCCGGGCAGACGACTTCGGCCGTTGTGCTAATCAGCGTTCTACTTCTGTCCTTGACAGGCATGGGCGTTGTAATGCGCCAGCGCAACAAGAAACAAGTTAGCTAGGTCAAAACTTTCCACCTTGTCAGTTCGCGGTGCGAACTGACAAAACAAAACGGGAACCATATGGTTCCCGTTTGCTTATCTCTCACTTCCACTCGCTCCTGCCTATGCTTCACATCTGCTTCACAATTTTGTGGTAATCTCCCGTTTTTAATCACAGGTGAAAGAAAAACAGATGCTCAATGATACGATTACTGGACTCACGCAGCATGACGTGATCCAAAGACGCAAACAGGGACTAGACAACAAGGCTGTTTCAGCGGGTGGGCGCACCTACTGGAACATTATTCAAACCAACGTTTTTTCCTCATTTAACATCATTCTGTATGTCATTGGAGCCGCGCTGCTAGTGTTGGGATTGACGAGTGATGCCGTGACGAGCGTTGGCATTGCGATCATGAATTCGATCATCGGCACAGTGCAGGAGATGAACGCCAAGCGCAAGTTGGCGAAAATCTCGCTGTTGACTCGGCCGAAAACAACCGTCAAACGCGATGGCAGCGAACAAGCCATCGACCCCACCACCCTTGTCAAAGACGACATCATCAAAGTTGCATCGGGCGACCAAATCGACGTTGACGGCGTGCTGCTAACGGACGGCACGCTCGAAATGGACGAATCGCTCTTGACGGGCGAGGCCGACCTCGTTCGCAAACAGGCGGGTGACGCGCTCATGTCTGGCAGCGTCTGCATCACGGGTGAAGGGTTTTATCGTGCTGAAAAGGTTGGCGCAGAGAGCTTTGCCAATCAGGTCACGGCAACCGCAAAAACGTTTGAACTCTCGAAAACCCCGCTCCAAAAAAATATCGACCTCATTGTGCGGCTGCTCATGGTCATTGTTCTCTTGATGAGCATGATTATTCTGCTCGCGTCGATCTTGGAAAACATCGAAACGACAAAGATCGTGCAGATTGCGGCGGTGATGACGGGACAGGTTCCCTATGGGCTATTCTTCTTAATCGTTGTCGCCTACGCGCTTGGCACGTCAAAAATCGCGCAAAAAGGGGCGTTAGTCCAGCAATCAAACGCAATCGAATCGTTGAGCAACATTGATGTACTCTGCACTGATAAAACAGGAACATTGACGGCGAACAGGCTGCTGTTCAAAGAGCTGCGCCCGCTGGGAGATGTGCCAGACAGTTTACAAATGTTGGGTGACTTCGCACGCAGCGCAACGACGACAAACAAAACGGGTGAGGCGATCATTGCGGGAACGAGCGGGATGAAGCGACCACCTGTCGATGAAGTCGCGTTCTCTTCTGCTCGTAAATGGAGCGCGGTCGCGTTTGATTCTGACGAGCGGCGCGGCGCGTATGTGTTGGGCGCGGTTGAAATGCTTAAGTCACATCTGCCGACGTTGAGCGATGACGTACTGGCGCAGATCGCGGCCTACTCTGACGAAGGGTTGCGCGTGCTGTTTTTTGCCTACAATCCAGTTGTGACAACCCTACACGACGATGCGGGCGTGCCGACGTTGCCAGCGTTGCAACCGCTCGGCATTGTGACACTGGGAGATGAGTTGCGCCCCCGTGTGCGCGAGACGATTGCAGCGTTCACGAAGATGGGGATTCAACTCAAAGTGATTTCGGGAGACAATCCGCGCACGGTGGCGGCGTTGGCAAAACAGGCGGGGCTGCCTGATGACATCAAGCTGTTTTCAGGGCTTGAACTGGCGGAGGTGGGGGATGAGCAGTTTCGTCAGATGGCGCGGGAAGGGGCGATTTTCGGCCGAATCACCCCCGACCAAAAAGAACGCCTCGTCAACGCCCTGCTCGAAGATGGCCTCTACGTCGCCATGATCGGCGACGGCGTAAACGATGTTCTTTCGCTCAAAAAAGCGTCGCTCGGCATCGCCATGCAGAGCGGCAGCAACGCAACCCGCAACGTTGCCGATATGGTGCTGCTCGGCGACTCGTTCGCCGCGCTTGAGCCAGCATTTGAACGCGGCAAAGAGATCGTTGGCGGCGTTGCCAACGCGATCTATCTCGCCCTGACGCGCTCACTGACAGCGATGTTTGTGATTGTCGCCGTCAAAATGATTGGATTGCCATTTCCCTTTGACCCCGCACAAATCGCGCTTGTCTCCTACACTGTCGGCGCACCCTCGTTCCTTTTCACCGTCTTCGCCAAACCAGAACGCCTTAGCCCACACTTGATTCGCAATCTATTTCATTTCGCCATTCCCATCGCGGTCGTCACCATGTTATTCGGCATTCTGATCTACGTCGGCATGTTCTACAACAGTCAGGAGATGATTACACACAGGTTGCCTCCCCAGCGTGTTCTCGATGCGTATGTCGCCTACACGGGCGTTGCGTTTGGGTCAGAGGGGTTTAGCAACTCGTTTGGTACTATTTTTGCCCAAACAAGCCTCTCCTTTTTCATCGGTCTCACGTCAATGCTTGTCGTCTATTTTCTCTATCCGCCGCTCAAATTTTTCGCCGTTTGGCGCGAAGAGGTCATCGCAGACAAGCGCATCGCCTTGCTCAATCTCGTTCTGATTGCGGGCTTGGTCTACATTTACCAGTCGTCGCTCGGTGCATACGTCGGCCTTCTCCCGCAAAAGCCCGTTTTGGAAGAGTTGCTCGCCCTCACGGTCGTATGGACGCTTTGCATTCGCCAAATGTTCAAAATGAAGCTGTTTGAGCGGTTCCTCTCAGTGTAGGACACGCACTGTAGGCATTCTGCTTCCGTGTTGCGTGATGCGTGACAACACGCATCACGCTGGGTTTGTGTAGAACGTTTGAAGACCTGCTTGCGCTCACGAATTCAAATAGTATCGCTCCATCTCAACCATCTCTTCCCACTCCGCACGCGCTGCCTGCACCGTCTCGCTCTCCGAAACCTCCGCAATCGGCACATCCCACCAAACCTCTGCGCCACCAACACCGGCATAGCGATCTGTCTCAACGTAAACGACCGTCGTTTTGTCCGACGCTTTCGCTTGCTCCAGCGCATCGCGCACGCTAGCAATGTCGGTGCATTCGATCACGTCTGCGCCCAAGCTGCGGGCATTCATGGCGAGATCGACGGGCAGAAATGACTGTTGCGGCTGTGTGTCTGTGCCAAGCGCATCGTCGTCATCGCGGAAGGTGTAGCGTGTGCCAAACCCGTTGTCACCGATAGAGCGTGAGAGTGCGCCAATGCTGGCGAAACCGTGATTGTTGCATAGCACAATTGTCAGTTTGATGCCCTCTTGGACGGCCGTCACAATCTCACTCGACATCATGAGATAAGACCCATCCCCAACAAAGACAAAAATCTCGCGGTCAGGGCAGGCCATTTTTGCACCTAGACCACCCGCGATTTCGTAGCCCATACAGGAATAGCCGTATTCCAAGTGATAGCCTTTTGGGTCAGTTGTGCGCCAGAGGCGGTGGAGGTCGCCGGGTGCGCTGCCAGCGGCGCAAAGGATGACATCGCGCTCGGCCGCGGCCGAGTTGATCGCGCCTATCACTTCTGCCTGACTCGGCAGCGGCTCGTTGCCAGCGGTGTAATACCCTTCGACGACGGCATCCCATTCGCGGTTGAGCGCGGTCGCATTGGCTTGATAGTCGTCGCTCGTTGACCAGCCCTCAAGTCGCTCTTGCAATGCTTCCAGTGTTGCGCGTGCGTCGCCTGTTAATGGAAGACCGCTGTGTTTATGTGCGTCGAAGTCGGCGATGTTGATGTTGATAAATTTGACATCGGGATTGAGCCACGCTGTTTTGCTCGCGGTCATAAAGTCGTCGTAGCGCGTGCCGATGCCAATTACCACGTCTGCGTCTTTTGCGACGCGATTGGCGGAGAACGCGCCCGTCACGCCCATCGGCCCCAAATTAAGCGGATGGTCGTAACGCAACGAACCTTTACCGGCTTGGGTCTCGGCCGAGCCAATCCCCGTCGCCTCCACAAATGCCTGCAACGCCTCTGTCGCCTCCGAATAGATCACGCCCCCGCCAGCCAAAATCATCGGCTTGGTGCTGTTGCGAATCAACTCGGCCGCTCGATTTAACAATGTCGCATCGGGCAGCGGACGCGGAATAAACCAAACGCGCTTGTCGAACAAGGCGGTCGGGAAATCGAACGCTTCGGCCTGAACATCTTGTGGCAGTCCAATCGTCACCGTTCCCGTCTCCGCTTGCGAGGTCAACACGCGCATCGCTTCGGGCAGGGCGGTGATGATCTGTTCGGGGCGGTTGATTCTGTCCCAGTAGCGGGAAATCGGCCGAAATACATCATTCGCGCTCACATCCTGCGAATAGGGAACCTCCAACTGTTGCAAAACGGGCGCAACCCGCCGATTGGCAAAAATATCACCGGGTAATAACAAAACAGGCAGTCGATTGACCGTTGCCCCCGTCGCCGCCGTGACCATATTGGTCGCGCCCGGCCCAATCGACGTTGTGCAGGCAAATGTACTGAGCCGATTTTTCATCTTGGCATACGCGGCGGCTGTATGCACCATCGCCTGCTCGTTGCGCGTCTGATAGTAACGAAACTTAGGAATTTGATGCAATGCCTGACCAATTCCTGCGACGTTGCCATGACCAAAAATGCCGAAGCAGCCAGCAAAGAATTGATGCTGAACGCCATCGCGTTCGGTATATTGGTTTTTCAAAAAGTGAATGATCGCTTGGGCGGTCGTTAGGCGGGTTGTCTTCATCATACTGTCCTTTCATTGTTTGCACACGTGTGCCTTAGAATTTAATTTGAAGATAGTGAAACCAAGCGCATAATTTAACATGGGTAGAAAATTTGGGCAAGCTTGGGTGGGGCGATTGAAAAATTTGCGGGATTTAGCGGCCGACAATCATAAATAAGCGATTAAATGCCCAAAAAATGAGCTTCCACGCTCGCAATAACGATGATTGTAAGCAGGTCGAAAATTTGACAACCTGAAAAAGGCGTGTTATCGTTGGGCTGGTCTTAGAATTTTGCAAGAGAAGGAATAAAGAACAAGTTCGCACACGTGTGTAACTCCACCAAATGTCGATCACCATTAAAGATGTAGCGAAGGCTGCGGGCGTGTCTCATACAACCGTCTCGCGCGCGTTGCGAGACAATCCCACCATCGCGGCGACCACAACGGCCAACATCAAGCAGTTAGCTAAAGAGATGGGTTATGTGCCAAATCATATGGCGCGTAGTCTAAAAATGCAGCGGTCAGGCGTGCTGGGTGTCATCGTGCGGCGGGCAGACGATCCATTCTTTGGGCAAGTTCTTGATGGGATCGAAGATGTGACACGCGGTGCTGGCTATAATCTTTTCCTCGCTGCCTCCAAAAATGATGCAAAAAAAGATGAAGATATTGTCGCTGCGATGGTTGAACAGCGCGTCGCCGGCATCATCGTTTGTTCGACACGCTTAAGTGCCGCTAGTCAGCAGAAGCTCGTTCAGCTAAATGTGCCAATCGTTTTGGTCAATAATCAAGCAATGGGACAAGCCGCTCATGAAATTTTTCATGATGACACTCATGGTACGCGGCTACTGACAAAGCATCTGATTGAGCTGGGACATATCGCTATCGCCTATTTAGGAAATGCCAATGCTGGTCTTTCTAACCAACAGCGATTGCTGGGGTATCAAGCTGCCCTCACTGAAGCAGGGATTCTATTGCAGCCCGAATACATCATTACGGTGGACAATGGTCGTGCGAAGGGAGGTGCAATGGGTGTTGAGCCGCTGTTGCGGCTATCAAATCGGCCGACAGCCATCGTCTGTTACAACGACATTGTCGCGCTCGGCGCAATTCATACACTAGCGGAAAACGATGTGCGTGTCCCTCAAGATTGCTCGATCACTGGCTTTGATGGCGTGCCACTATCGGCATACACACTTCCCGCATTGACGACGTTTCATCAGCCAACGTATGAGTTGGGGATGAAATCGGCCGAAATGCTCCTAAGCCAACTTAGCAATCGAGATCGACAAAACCACACGATTCGATTACGCGGCGAGCTGATTGTTCGCAAATCAACCGCGCCACCGCCCGCCGCCAAATTCTAATTTAGAGGAGAGTATATTGAAGAAGATGAACAATACCCAAGTTCAAACGCAACGTGTCAATTTAATTAAAGGAGAAGAAAGATGCGAAAGTTATCCTATCTGCTAGCAGTGCTAGTGCTTCTGCTCGTGTCGGTTGCTTGCTCGACCGAACCAGAAGTTATCGAAAGAGTTGTGACACAGGTCGTCACAGAAATTGAGCAAGTCGAAGTTGAAAAAGTCATCACGCAAGTTGTTGAAGTGATCGAAGAGGTCGAGACTGAAGTAACCCGCGAGGTTGAGGTCGTTCAAGAAGTTGAAGTGACGCGCCAAGTCATTGTGGAAGTTCCTGTGATGGAAGGCGGCTCTGTCGCTCGTGAGGACATCCGCATTGTCGTCGTCAGTCATGGTCAGGCGGCCGATCCGTTCTGGTCTGTCGTCAAAAATGGTGTTGACGAAGCCGCAAACGACATGGGCATAACGGTTGAGTACCAAGCACCACAAACATTTGACATGGTTGCAATGTCTCAATTGATCGACGCAGCCGTTGCGTCTAACCCAGATGGATTGGTTGTCTCTATCCCCGATTCGGACGCATTGGGTGATTCAATCCGCGCCGCTGTTGCCGCTGGCATCCCTGTCATTTCGATGAACTCTGGTTCTGATGTGGCAAAAGAGTTCGGCATTTTGGCACATGTTGGTCAAACAGAATACGAGGCAGGTCTCGGTGGCGGTCGTCGCATGGGCGATGCTGGCACCACAAACGCGATTTGCATCAACCAAGAGGTTGGTAATGTCGCACTTGACCTACGTTGTCAAGGGTTCGCCGACGGTTTGGCTGAATCAGGTGGCGAAATGGAAGTCCTTGAGGTTCCCGGTGCATCTGATCCAATTGAAACACAACAGCGCGTTGTGGCTAAATTGACCGCAGACAGCAGCATTGATGGCGTGATGGCGCTTGGCCCAACCGCTGCATTGCCAGCACTCGCGGCACTCGACGAAATGGGCTTGATGGGCAGCATGAACATCGGTACGTTCGACCTCGCGCCAGAGGTACTCGAAGCGATCCGCGACGGCGATATGCTGTTCGCAATCGATCAGCAACAGTACTTGCAGGGCTACTTGCCAATCGTGATGCTGACGCTGTTTGCTGAGAACCTCAACACTATCGGTAGCGATGTTGTAATGACGGGTCCCGGCTTCGTCACGCAAGAAAATGCAGCGGCAGTCATTGACCTGAGTGCGGCTGGCACGCGCTAAGGAGGAGCAGAAAATGTCTCGTATTAAAAGTAAACTACTTATTCTCTTCACCCTTTTCGCACTGGTCGCCACAACGAGCGTGGCTGTCTTTGCACAAAAGGATCGCGGCGATATTCGCATCGTCGTTGTGAGTCATGGACAGGCGGCCGATTCGTTCTGGTCGGTTGTTAAAAATGGTGTTGATCGTGCGGCGCAAGACATGCGCGTAACGGTTGAATATCAGGCTCCGCAAACATTCGACATGGTGGCGATGTCACAGCTAATCGACGCGGCGGTTGCCTCTAACCCAGATGGATTGGTTGTTTCGATTCCTGATGCAGACGCATTGGGCGACTCAATCCGTGCGGCTGTTGACGCTGGCATTCCCGTGATTTCGATGAACTCTGGTTCTGACGTGGCGGCCGAACTTGGCCTGTTGACCCATGTTGGGCAGACGGAGTACGAAGCGGGTCTCGGTGGCGGTCGCCAAATGGGCGCGGCTGGCACAACAAACGGCATCTGCATCAACCAAGAAGTTGGTAACGTCGCACTCGACCTGCGTTGTCAGGGATACGCCGACGGTATTGCTGAAAGCGGCGGAACGGTTGAGGTACTTGAGGTTCCCGGCGCGGTTGACCCAATTGAAACACAACAGCGCGTTGTGGCGGCATTGACGGCCGATAGCAGCATTGACGGCATTATGGCTCTTGGCCCATCGGCCGCCGCTCCTGCCCTCGCAGCACTTGACGAAATGGGCATGATGGGCAGCATGAACATCGGCACGTTTGATCTCTCGCCAGAGGTTTTGGAAGCGATAGACGGCGGTGACATGTTGTTTGCCATTGATCAGCAACAATACCTGCAAGGTTACTTGCCAATTGTGTTGCTGACGCTTTACAACACGAACCTGAACACCATCGCCAACAGCGTGTTGATGACAGGCCCTGGCTTCGTGACGCAAGATACGGCTTCGGCTGTAATCGACTTGGCGGCGCAAGGGACGCGGTAATCAGTATTCAGTATTCGGTATTCGGTGAGCATACCGAATACCGTCCTACCGAATACCATTTATTTGACAGTTTAGATGCTTACACTGGAGAAGGAAAAATGGCAGCAACAGCACCAATACAAAAAGATGAACGTGTCGCGCAGGTGAATCCAGTTCGTAAACTGCTTGCCCGCCCAGAATTGGGCGCGGTCAGCGGAGCGATTCTAGTATTTCTATTTTTCACTATCGTGACGTGGAACAACAATCGCGTTTTTATCAACCCACGCGGAATCGCTAGTTATTTGGAAGTATCAGCACAACTGGGCATTCTAGCTGTTGCTGTTGCGCTGCTGATGATCGGTGGGGAATTCGACCTGTCAATTGGATCTATCATCGGTTTTTCAGGCGCAGTTACTGCTATTTTAGCGACAGAGTACTCTTTGCCGCTCTGGTTAGCTGCATTCGTTTCTTTAGGAGTTGCACTGCTTGTCGGTGCGTTCAATGGCTGGATGGTGGTGCGAACAAAACTACCCTCCTTTATTATTACACTCGCGGGACTTTTTGTGTATCGCGGGTTGACGATTGGGTTTACGCGGCAGATCACGGGACGCACGCAGATTCCGGGCTTAGATGATGTCGCGGGCTATGAAATTATGCGGCGAATATTTGCGACGCAAATCCCAGTTGGAGAAGCAAATTTTCGCATTTCGATTATTTGGTGGATCGCGTTTGCGATTGTGGCGACGTATATTTTGCTCAACACACCTATCGGAAACTGGATTTTCGGGTTGGGTGGGGATGAAAATGCAGCGCGTAACGTCGGTGTGCCGGTTAATCGGGTAAAAATCGGACTGTTTATGCTGACGGCGTTTGCGGCGTGGCTGGTGGCGACGATTACGGTTGTACAGGTGAAATCGGCCGATACACTACGCGGACAACAGCAAGAGTTCATCGCCATCATCGCGGTCGTCATTGGCGGCACATTGCTGACAGGCGGCTACGGTTCCGCCATCGGTGCGATTTTTGGCGCACTAATTTTCGGCATGGCGAAGCAGGGACTCGTGTTCTGGGGCGTTGACGCAGACTGGTTCCTCGTTTTCTTAGGGGTCATGCTGATCGTCGCCGTTCTCTTCAACAACTACATTCGCGCACGGGCGGAGGCAGCGAGCAAATAGAGAAAGAGGAGAGAAAAAGAAAAAGAGGGAAATAACCTTTCTTTCTCTTTCTTCTTTTTCTTATTTACCATGAGCGAAACACCAATTTTAGAAGTACGCAACATAAACAAGACATTCGGCAGCGTGATTGCATTGGCTGACGTGTCGCTGTCCCTTTTCCCCGGTGAGGTTCACTGTCTGCTCGGTGATAATGGTGCGGGGAAGTCCACTTTGATTAAAGCTCTGTCGGGTGTGCATAAGCCGTCGAGCGGCGAGTATCGTTTTGAGGGCAACGTGGTCGAGTTTGAGTCGCCGCGTGACGCGCTTGATCGTGGCATCGCCACCGTCTATCAAGATTTGGCGATGATCCCGCTAATGAGCATTGCCCGCAACTTTTTCTTGGGATCGGAGCCGAAAAAATCACTAGGGCCATTCAAGCTGTTCGACCATCAATTTGCCAACCGCACGGCGCGTGAGGAGATGGCAAAGATGGGGATCGACATCCGCGATCCGTCGCAGCCTGTCGGCACGCTTTCGGGCGGTGAGCGGCAGTCGGTGGCGATTGCGCGGGCGGTTTACTTCGGCGCAAAGGTGCTGATTCTCGATGAGCCGACGGCCGCGCTGGGCGTAAAGCAAGCGGGAACCGTTCTCAAATATGTCGCCCAATCAAAGCGGCGCGGCATTGCGGTCATTTTCATCACGCACAATCCGCACCATGCGTATGCGGTCGGGGACCGCTTCACCATTTTGAAGCGCGGGCGCACGCTCGGCACGTTCACAAAGAAAGAGCTGCCGCAGGAAGAGATGGTTCGCATGATGTCGGGCGCGGATGAACTTGAGGCGATTGCCCACGAGTTGCGCGACGTGGAAGATAGCAAGTCGGCACAGAAGGTGGCGGCGCAGTTGGAGCAGGCGTAGAAGACAGGTATTCGGTGTTCGGTATTCGGTACTGAACACCGCACCCCATATAACACAGAGAAACCCCATGACACATTTCTACAATTTAGACACCCCTTCCCTCGATGATTTTCGTACGCTTTGTGAGCGGGATGTTGATGCGGAGGCGTATCCGTTATCGGCCGAAATCACAAAAAACGTCGTCATTTACAGCGGTAAAACCGTGCGCGGCATGATTGGTGACGCTGAACAAGAGGCTGCACTGATGGCTGAATGGACGCGCTGCCTCAAAGATGGCCCTGGCGTTTTTGTCGTCAAAGGAGCGTATGCGGATACGTCCGTGATTGACCGCACGACCGAAATTTTTGTCGAGATTGTCGCGGCGGAAAAGGCAGCGGGTAGTGGCGAAGGGGATCACTTTGGCACGAACGAGCGCATCTGGAATTCGGTGCAGAAGGCGTGCGTGCGCGATCCTGAGACGTTTGTTGCGTATTACGGCAATCCGATTTTGGGGCTGGCTTGCAAAGCATGGCTGGGGCCACACTATCAAATGACGGCGCAAATGAACAACGTCAAGCCCGGCGGTAAAGCGCAATCGGCGCACCGCGACTACCATTTGGGTTTTCAATCGCGCCACACGATTGTGCAGTTTCCTGCTCACATGCAGATCGCATCTCAATATCTGACGTTGCAGGGAGCAATTTCGCACTGCGATATGCCGCTTGAGAAGGGGCCGACGATCTTCCTGCCATTTTCGCAGCAGTATGAACCCGGCTATTTGGCGTTTCGACGGCCTGAATTTGTCGCCTATTTTGACGAACACAGCGTCCAAGTGCCGTTTGGCAAAGGAGATATGGTGTTTTTCAGTCCTGCACTGTTTCATGCGGGGGGCAACAATCGCGCAGAGACAGATCGGATTGCAAATTTGGTGCAGGTGTCGAGCGCATTCGGCCGAACAATGGAAACTGTAAACCACCGCAAAATGATCGAAGCTGTCTACCCAACCTTACAGCAGATGCACAAAAACGGGAACGCTCACCGCACGATTCGAGAAGTTATAGCGACGGTGGCGGATGGTTACTCTTTCCCGACAAACCTTGATTCTGACCCGCCGATTGGCGGCAATGCGCCAGAGACGCAGCAAGCGATGGTGTTGCGTGCGCTGGATGAGGGGTGGGCGTTTGAGCAGTTGAGTGACGTTTTAGATCAGTATGAGGCGCGGAGAGCTGCCTAAGAGGGTATTCGGTAGGTCGGTATTCGGTGAGCGGTCACTGAATACCGACCTACCGAATACCGAATACCAAATGACAAATAAGCTAAAAGTCGGATTACTTGGGGCGGGGCGAATTGGAAAAGTCCACGCACAGGCGATTGCTAATCTTGTGCCAGAGGCGGAGGTTGTGCGGGTTGTGGATGTGGTGGGGGAATCGGCCGAAGCTCTCGGCAACCAATACAACATCCCCTTTTCCGACAACCCCGACGACATTTTTACAGATGAGACGATTGATGCAGTGTTGATCTGCTCCTCCACCGACACCCATTCCCAATTCATCATTGACGCGGCAAATGCTGGTAAACACATCTTCTGCGAAAAGCCGATTGACCATAATTTAGCACGTATTGATGCGGCGTTGGCGGCGGTTGATGCGGCGGGTGTGAAGCTGCTGATCGGGTTTAATCGTCGCTTTGATGCCAACTTTGCCAAGGTCAAAGAGATGATCGACGCTGGCAAAATTGGCGACCCGCACATCCTGCGTATCACCAGCCGCGACCCCGCGCCGCCGCCCATTTCCTACATCAAAGTATCGGGCGGCATCTTCATGGACATGGCGATCCACGATTTTGACATGGCACGCTTTTTGTTCGGTGAGGTCGAGGAAGTGACGGCAATCGGCGGCGCACTCGTCGATCCCGCCATCGGCGATGCGGGCGACATCGACACGGCGATCATCACGCTCAAATTTGCCAATGGCGCAATTGGAGCCATCGACAACAGCCGCCAAGCGGTCTATGGGTACGATCAGCGCGTTGAGGCGTTTGGCTCAAAAGGGATGGTCGATGTTCAAAACAACGTCGCCAATACACATACCTTTCATGGCGCAGACGGCATCATCTCCGAAAAACCGCTCCACTTTTTCCTCGAACGGTACATGACCGCTTACGGCAACGAGATGAAGACGTTTGTCGATTGCGTTGTCAACGACAAACCAAGCCCTGCTGACGGGCAAGACGGGCGTGAGTCAGTCGTGATTGCGATGGCGGCTTTGCGCTCTTTGCGGGAAGGACGCGCTGTTAAAATCAGCGAAATCACTCGGTGAGTTGCTATAATGATTTTGCCTACAGTGACCACACTGCCAAAACGTGTCGTTTTAGACACAAATGTTATTTTGGAAGGCGTTACCAAACGAGACGGGAGTTGTGGACTAATTGTTGATGCAGCATTGGCTGGTATGTTTGATCTGTTTGTCTCAAATACATTGTTGCACGAATACGATGAGATTCTGGCTCGGAAATTGTCTCCTCACAAATTTCAGTCGGCATCTGTGATATTGGGCCGTCTTTTGCGAAAAGCGCAATTGGTGAAATTATATTTTCGATGGCGACCCATTTCACCTGATCCAGACGATGATATGGTGATTGAATGTGCAATTCATGTTAACGCGGCCGTTGTAACATCCAATATCAAAGATTTTCGTGCAGCACAACGGGATTTTGGGGTAGTTATATTGAAACCATCTGATATGGTCAGATTACTTATTTAGTTAGGAGACAAAAATGGGACAATTGAATGTGAGGATACCCGACACACTACAGCACAAATTGGAATTGAGAGCAGAACAAGAGCAAATATCCATAGACCGATACATTTTGTATGTTCTGACAAGCCACTTGGCTCATGATTATTTACTCATTCCTGTCTCTGAACAAGCAAGAGGCGAGCAGCAAAGAGATTACGATAGGCTGTTAGAAAAGCACCCAAACCCAACAGACGAAGCTCTCGAAGAAGCCTTACTTGCTCGTGAGCCAGCAGAGCCTGAGAAAGATTTGACCCCTGAAATGATTGCTCTTGTCAAAGCAAAAATCAATGCGGCAAATACCAAGCAGAGCGCAATGAGATGAAGACGTTCGCTGATTGTGTTGTGAATGATAAGTCATCACCTGTCTATGGGCAGGATGGGCGTGCGCCAGTTGTGATTGCGATGGCGGCTTTGCGCTCTTTGCGGGAAGGGCGAGCCGTGAAAATTAGTGAGATTGTGTAGGTGTAGAGATAGGCAAAATGATGACCACCGTTAAGCAGGTAAACCAACCTCTTGTAGCCTTTGTTCAAGTAGCAAGTTTGTCAGGCTTTCGGTACTCAAACCACGAACTTGAGCCAATTTCCGAATTCGTTCAAGAATGGTTGAATCGACAGGAACAAGATAGCGACGGCGAGCATTGGGTGAGATTTCAAACTCTACAGGCTCCGTTTGATCCCAATAATCAGCAAGACTATGGTTATCCCAGAACTCAGCGATTTGTTCGTAATTTTCCATGACAGGGATTTTATCGTCGCTCATATTGTCGCCTTTCTCGCTTGTTCATCTCGCGTGCGCTTATGATGAGTGCTTCACGGGAGAGTTTATAGATGAAGAAGATTACCAAATAACGACCAGCGTTTGTTCGTCCCAAAGCGGCGTATAAATCTTCATGTGGTATATGACCTTTTTGAACCTTACGAAACAATGGTGTTCCAAAGAGAACTTGATCAACTTCATCAGGATAGACACCATGTTTCCAATCTAGCTTGTCAATGATATGTGGCATCCAAATAATATCAGCGACATACATAAGTAAAACACTCCAACTAATGTTGGGCAAGATTATAGCATATCGACGCAATTTTCAGACTGACGAAATGATATGACAAAATTAGCAAATTATATCAATGGAAAATGGGTCGCGGCGAGCGCGACGGATTATTTGGACGTGGAGAACCCGGCGACGGGTGAGGTGTTAGGGCGGGTTCCACTGTCGGCCGAGGCCGTCGCACCTGAAGCCATACAAGCTGCCCTTCCCGTATAGCGACCTACTCTGATGAAGGATGTTTAGATTTGGTATCCCGTAGGCATAACCGAATCTCAAGCACTAACCAACCTCGAATGACAACAGGCAATATATTACAAATTGGCAATGCCCCCTGTTCATGGGGCGTAATTGAAAATACGGAAGGGGAACGGTATGACTACGTGCGCGTTCTCAATGAGATGGCGGCGACGGGGTATCGCGGGACGGAGTTGGGCGATAAAGGGTTTATGCCGAGCGACCATGCAGCGTTGCGTGCAGCGTTGGCACAGCGCGATTTGCAGTTGGTCGCGTCGTGGTCGAGTGTGCGGCTGTATGATGCGGCGCATCATGATGTGGGCATTGCATCGGCCGTCGAAACCGCTCGTATCTTGGCAGCAGTCGGTGGCAAGGACAACATTCTCGTCATCGGCGACGACCACAGCACCGTTCCCGAACGCCACGACAATACGGGGCGCATCACGCCAGCGATGAGCCTTGACGACGAGGGATGGGAGGTTTACACGACGGGCGCGATGCGGGTGGCGGAGGCGGTTAAGCGTGAGACGGGTTTGCGCTCGGCACTACATCCGCACGGCGCAACGTATGTCGAAACCCCTGCCGAAGTCGAGAAATTTTTTAGCATGACCGATCCCGATTTGGTCGGCTATGTATTTGACACGGGGCATTATGCGCTCGGCGGTGGCGACCCCGTTGCGGGAATCCACAAGCACGCTGACCGCATTTGGCACGTGCATTTCAAAGATTTTGACCCCGCGATTCTAGCCCAGGCGGACGCAAACGGTTGGGGGTATCAGCAGTTGATTGGACAAGGAATGTTCAGTGAGTTGGGTAGTGGGTCGGTTGACTTCGCGGCGGTGCGTCAGGCGTTGGATGAAATTGGCTACGATGGATGGATCGTCGTAGAACAGGATGTGTTGCCGGGCATGGGTCGGCCGATGGAGAGTGCAGCGCGGAATCGGGCGTATTTGCGGTCGATTGGACTTTGATTTGGTATTCGGTGAGTCGGTATTCGGTGGTAGATATATCCTGAATGTTGTAGGTGAATAATGAACTATGTAAATCGGTTTCAGGATTTGGGGGTTTATCAGTTGACGAAAAAGTTTCCAAAGGAAGAACGGTATGCCTTAACAGATCAAATCCGACGGTCTTCTCGTTCGATTGGGGGGCAAATTTCGGAGGCTTGGGGAAAGCGACGTTATGAAAAGCACTTCGTGAGTAAATTAACCGATGCAGACGGTGAGCAGTTGGAAACCCAACATTGGTTGTTGACTGCGCTTGATTGTGAATATATTACCAAAGATTCAGTATCGCACGCTCATGAAAAAGTCAATCAGCATCGGCCGAATGCTCGGCACAATGATCCAAAAATCTCAAACTTTCTGCAATCCAAAAGCTGTTAGTGCCATCCACGAACCGAATACTGATTACCGAACACCGAATACCAATATGGAGATAACTTATGGAAACTATAAATGTAGGCGTAATCGGCATGGGCTGGATGGGAACAGTACATAGCCGTTCTTATAACTCGATCAAGGATCGATTTTTTGATGGGGGCGTGCGTCCTCATTTGGTGATTTGTGCGGACAATGTGGCAGATCGAGCGCGGGAATCGGCCGAACGCTTCAACTTCGCAGAACACACAACAAACTGGATGGATGTCATCAATCACCCCGATGTAGAGGCGGTGAACATCACGTCACCTAACTTTTTGCACCGCGAAATGGCTCTGGCGGCGATCGCAGCGGGCAAGCACGTGATGTGCGAGAAGCCGATGGGCGTGTTGCCAGAGGACACGGCGGCGATGTACCGGGCGGCGGTTGAGGCTGGCGTGATGACGTTTACGGGGTTGAACTATCGCTGGGTTCCGCTGGTGCAGTATGCGAAGCAGCTGATTGACGACGGCGTACTGGGCGAGATCACCAACTTTTATGGTCGCTTCTTTGCGATGTACGCGAGTGATCCGCTGGGGATGCTCAGTTGGCGATTCTTGAAGGAGCAGGCGGGGACGGGTGCGCTGGGGGATTTGATGCCTCATGCGGCCGATACCGCGACCTTTTTGGCGGGGCCGATGGCGCGTGTGTTCAGCACAAAGGCGACGACGATCAAGCAGCGGCCGCTGCCCGTTCCCGGTCGGGGAACCCACTTTTCGCGTGGGCAAGAGGGCGATCCGACGGGCGAGGTGACAAACGAGGATTACGTCGGCGCGATGATCGAATTTGAGAGCGGCGCACGCGGCACGATTGAGATTAGCCGCACGGTATTTGGCCCCAAAGTCGAGAATCGCTTTGAAATTTATGGCACAAAAGGCGCGATCAAGTGGAACTTCGAGACGATGGACGAGATGGAGATTTATCTGCCCGATGGATCAACGGGGCATGATGGATTCACGCGCATTTTGGCAAGTCCGTCGCTGCCGTTCTACGAACGCTTCCAGCCAGGGCCGGGCAACAATATGAGTTACGACGATCTCAAGGTAATTGAGGCGTACCATTTTCTCAAGTCGATTGCGACGGGTGAACAAGAGGAGCCGAGCTTTAAGTCGGCGTATCAGTTTGCACAGGCGCATGATGCGATGATGCGGAGTTGGGAGAGTGGGGGATGGGAGGCGTTGCGGGAGATTTAGCCGTTTGTCGCTAGATATTCCATTTTTAACAAAAATGGAATATCTCTCTAAGAGGTAGCGTCGATTTGCCCTTCCCCAAACTTAACGCCCAGTAGTTCGGTGGCCTCACAAAGTGAGTATGAGTCTCCGTCTTCGAATTGTTTTTCAGCAATAGCGATTAGCGTTGATAACAACTTCGTTTCAGGATTAGAATCAAAATTCGATGGTGGCATGTCTGCAAAGAGATCGACATTATCACAATCTGCCGAATCTCCATAGACATTTTCGACAATATCGGTCAACCTTTCCACATGATCTGTCAAGCCGTGAGCTGACTCAATCAAACTCATCAAACTCCGCATCAATAAAGGCGAGCAGATCATCGGCCGAAAGCTCATCAACATCCCCCTCCGACTCAACCGATCTTTCTTCTTTCTCTTCTTCTCTTTCTACCCCATTCAATCCCAACACATCATCCAACAAATACGGCCGCAACGCCCCCAACGTCGGATAATCAAACAGCAGCGTCGAGCGCACCGAGCGATTGAGACCTTTCTCGATGCGATTCTTGAGTTCAACCGCCATCAGCGAGTCGAGACCAAAATCAAACAGGCGTGTCTGATTATCGAGTAAGGCGGTTGAGTCGAGCCGCAAGATGTGGGCGATCTCTTGGCGTAGATAGTCGTCAAGACGTGTTGCTTGCTCATCGGCCGAAAGTCCCACCAACTGCTCGCGGAAATCGAGCGCGACTGCTTTACTCGCCTCGCTGCTCGTCTCCACTTTGAGCGGCAACACGCCAACGCTGCCCGTTGCCTGTCGCCACAACGTTTGTAGCAGAAGACGACCCTGCTGTGGCGAAATCATCCCCATTCCCTGTGCCGCCGCATAGTCGGTCATATCGGCCGACATACCAACCTCGCTCCACGGCCCCCAGTTGATACTCAATCCAGCTAGCCCCATCTGCTGCCGTTGCGCCATCAAGCTGTCCATGAATGCGTTGGCGGCAGCGTAGTTGACCTGCCCCGCCGACCCGATGGAAGACGCAATCGACGAAAAGCAGATGAAAAAGTCGAGTGGTTGATTGAGTGTCAGGTCGTGCAGATGTTGTGTGCCGTCCACTTTGGAGGCGAAGACAGTTTGGAAGCGTTCGGCCGATTGTGCCGTCACTACCCCATCGTCCAGCACACCCGCCGCGTGGATGATGCCGCGTAGTGGCGTTTTGCAGTGGTCGATGATGTGTGCGACTGATTGGCGTTGGGCGAGATCGGCCGAGACAACCTCGATCACTGCCCCCGCTTCTGTCATCTCATCTATCGCCGCTCGCTGCACGTCGCTTGTCACGCCGCGCCGCCCCGTCAAAACGAGATGACGTGCGCCGTCCGCGACAAGCTGTTGCGCCGATTGCAGCCCCAACGCGCCCAACCCACCCGTCACGATGTAGCTGCCTGCTGGGTCAATCGTGATCGCTTGCGACTGCTCAAATGAAAGCACAATTTTGCCGACCTGTTGTGTACGCTGCATGTAGCGCAGCGCGGTTGTGGCGGCGTGGGCGGGGAAGACGACGTATGGCAATGGCGTGAGCGTGTTCGTCTCCAATTTAGGCGTTAAATCATCCCACAGTTGACGCGCAGTCGTCGGTTCTGCGACCAAAATTTCGCGCAAGTCAAATGGGAAATAGCTCACGTCAGGCCGTTTACGCGCCACGTCTTCCGCTGTCCAGATGCCGATTTTGCCCATCTCGACAAAGCGACCCTCATGCCCCAACGCGGCAAAACTGCGCTCGACAAACGCATCGCTGAGGCTGTTCAAGACGACATCGACCCCCTCGCCAGCCGTCACGCGCATGATCTCGTCGGCAAAGTCGAGCGTGCGCGAGTGCATGACGTGGGCGACCCCTTGCTGTTTGAGCAGCGACCATTTACGCGGGCTAGCTGTGCCGAACACTTCCGCGCCCAATGCGTGTGCGATCTGCACCGCGGCTTGCCCAACACCGCCCGCCGCTGAATGGATCAAGATGCGTTCGCCAGCTTGTAAATTGGCGCATGTGACGAGCGCGTACCACGCGGTCATGTATGTCGCGGGGATGGTGGCAGCTTGCGCGTCGGTTAAGTGGTCGGGAATATGGGTGGCGAGATCGGCCGAAACTGTCACATAACTCATCATCGACCCATCCGTACAAACCGCCATCACGCGGTCGCCCACGCTCAAATGGGTCACATCCGCCCCCACCGCCGCCACGATACCCACGCACTCAAACCCCATCGTCACATCGCGTGAATCGGTGATGCCCAACACATCTTTGTAATAATCAGCCATCATGCCGAGTGTCACCAGCACGTCGCGGAAGTTGATCCCCGCCGCCGTGACCGCGATTTCGACCTCTTCCGCCGCTGGCGCACGGCGCGTCAATGGCGCAAACGAAAGGTTGTCAGGCGACCCATAGTTGTCGAGTTGCAAACGCACGGGCTGATCGTGCAGTGCTAGCGGTTCCCACATCCCATACTCGGCGACATAGCGTGTCTGTCCGCGCCACGCGATGGCATTATCTGCACCTGCCGTAAGCTCTTGTGCGATTTGTGCGGCTTGCTGGTCGTGTGTAGCAGCGATGTCCAAATCGATTAGCGTCGTGTTGAGTTGAGGATGCTCTTTTTGCAATGAACGCGCAAATCCCCACAGCGACCCGTGCGCCGCATAGCCCACGAGCGAGCTTTGCACCAGCGTCGGGCTTTCCGCGATGACGTGTGCGCCGTGCGTCACGATCCAGAGACGCATCGGCCGCCCAATCGTCGCCAGCGGCTGCACCACGTCGAGCAATGCGGTGTTCAAGACGAGTGCGTCCTGTTGGACAGGATCAGCGAGAAAAACGACGTTCACTAGATCGGAACCGCTTTGAACAGCAGTGGCGATTTTCTCGGATGTGATGAGTTGTGCAGCGTGAAGTGTCGCAGAGAGCGCATTGGCAAGCGTTTGGTCGTCGCTGATGATGAGACAGGATTCGGCCGAAAACTCCCCAACACCGCCTAACGATACTTCCCGCCACTCAAATTCGCGCAGCCACTCCGTTTGCAGTCGCGCTGACTGAATGGCGGTTGCAGGTGCTTCACGGGATTCGAGGCCGCGCAGTTCTGCGATGGGGTGATCGTCGGCCGAAAATAGCCAAATATCCCACTTGCCATCCTCTGTCACTTCTGCCGCACACCACAGCTCCATCTGTTGCGGAATGTGATGTAGCGTCAACGATTGCAGAGCAAACGGCAACTTGGCAACCAGTGATTCATCGTCAAGCCCGATTCCAAGTGTCAGCTGCAAACACGCATCGAGCAGGGCGGGGAACAGCGCATAGCCGTGCGTTGTCGGCACAGCGTCGGGCTGCTTAAATCGTGCAAGAATCTTTTCCCCATCTGCATCCCGCCACAGCGCATCGATCCAGCGAAACGCCTCCCCAAAATCGATCTGCATTTGCGCCCCAATCTCATAGGGACGGGTCGCCGCCTCTTCAATTAAACAAGTGTCGCGCCACGCTGCCAATGTGGGAGCTTGCGTCGTCGCGTTCGACTGACCAAACTTTCCAGTCGCGTGTAATGCTGGCTCCTCGTCGGGGGCATCCTCATCAAAGCTGATAATCTGGAACGAGTCGGTTTTTTCGGCAATCAGTTGAACGGTGCGCTCTCCTTCATGCGGCAAAATCAACGCTTGTGGAAAGATCACGTCGGTCAGCGCGAATGGTGTGTCGCCAAACAGCAGCTCCGCACAGCTCAAGGCCAGCGAAAGATGGGACGCGCCCGGCACAACGACCTCACCATAGACGATGTGATCTTGCAAAAACGGCAGCGCGTCCGTGCTGAAGCTCTTTTCAAACACCGTTTGTCGCTCACGGCGCAGGGTCAGTTTTTTGTCTACAAGCGGTCGTAGGGAATCGGCCGATCCCTTCTTCACCGTCGATTCAAGCCAGTAACGTTGACGCTGAAACGGGTAGGTCGGCAGATGCACTTTGCGGAACTGTGCGCCCTCACCGTGCAGCGTTTGCCAGTTGAGCGTGACACCCTGCTCGTACAGTTTGCCGACCGCTTCGACAAGCGTTTCCTTGTTAGGTCGGTCGCGTCGAATGCTCGGAACCATCACGGCCTCGCTCGTGAACTGGGCGGCCATGCCGAGCAGTGTTGGATGTGGCCCAATTTCGAGTAGCGTCGTTGCACCCTTGTCGATGACGGTTGCCATGCCATCAGCAAAACGCACAGTGGCGCGAACGTGGTTGACCCAATAATCGGCCGATCCAATCTCACTTCCCGCAACCTCACCCGACACGTTTGAAATCAGTGTGATGCGTGGTGCGTGGTACGTGACTGTCTCGGCGATTTTGCGGAACGTTGCCAGCATCGGCTCCATCAGAGGCGAGTGAAACGCATGGGAAACGGTTAGCTCTTTCGTCTTGATCCCCGATGCTGCTAACCTGTCCGCAACACGTCGCACCGCGTCTCGCTCACCCGATAGCACGACGCTGTTCGGCCCATTGATTACGCCAATCGACACAGTTTGCGCCAAGCCGAGCGCGTCAATTGCGGCCTGCGCTTGCGTTTCGTCAGTTAACAGCGAAATCATCGTGCCATCCTGTGGCAACTCGCCCATCAATCGGCCGCGTACCTCGATCAGCTTTATGCCATCTGCCAGCGAGAACACCCCCGCCACACACGCCGCCGCAAATTCTCCAACGCTATGACCTAGCAACGAGTTGGGCAACACGCCCAATGCCTCCCAAACTTTGGCTAGCGCATATTCAATCGCAAACAGGGTCGGCTGAGTGTAGCGGGTGTTGTTGATGTCGGCTTCGGCCGAAAACAGCACACCCAGCAGCGATTCCCCCGTCAAATCAGAAAACAGTGCATCACATTCATCGAGTGCGGCGCGAAAAACGGCGTTCGCTGCATAAAGCTCACGTCCCATTTCGGGGTATTGCGATCCCTGCCCTGTAAAGAGGAAGGCGACTTGTGGGCGCAGTGCGGGAGGAATGGGCGACTGGTCAGCGAGACGGTCGGTGATGGCGGTTTGGAGAGTGGGTCGAGAATCGGTCGAAAATGCCGCCCGATACGCAAAATGACCCCGCCCTGTCTGGCTCGTGTGACAAATATCAGCCAGTCGGTCATCTGTGTTCGCCAAAAACTCGACATACTGCGCCATTGACGCACGTAATGCCGCCTCACTTTTCCCCGATAAAGTAAGCAGTTGTGTTTGCGCTTCCCCACCAACTTTCACTCGTTTTACAGACGGAGCTTCACCCAAAATAATATGCACATTTGTCCCGCTCATACCAAACGAACTGATCCCCGCAAATCGCCCACCATCCTCTGGCACGTCCCAGTCAGTCATTTCCGTCGGCACAGCCAGCGGATACTCGTCCCACAAAATGTTGGGATTAGGGTCGGTGAAGTGCAGGTGTGGGGGAAGTTGTTTGTGCTGGAGCGAGAGGGCGACTTTGATCAAGCCAGCAATGCCAGCGGCCGATTCCAAGTGACCAAAATTTGTTTTGACGGAACCGAGCCGTAGCAGATTGTCGGTGTCACGGCCGACACACAGTGCGCTGGCGAGTGCGCTGACCTCAATCGGGTCGCCGAGATTGGTTCCCGTGCCGTGTGCCTCGATGTAGCTGATTTGTTGTGGCGTGAGACCCCCATTTTGCAGGGCGAGATGAATCAGTTCCTCTTGGGCTTGCTCGTTGGGAACGGTCAACCCGCTGCTGGGGCCATCGTGATTGACCGCCGTTCCCTTGATGATGGCTAAAATGTTGTCGCCGTCCGCCTGTGCTTGCGAGAGTCGCTTGAGAACGATGATGCCGCATCCCTCACCACGAGCGTAGCCATCGGCCGAACGATCAAACGTCTTGCAGCGACCATCGGGCGCAAGCGCACGCAACTGCGAAAACCCGACCGTCATCGCAGGTGACAGCATCAAGTTCACGCCCCCCGCCAACGCCAAATCCGACTCGCCCGTTCGCAAACTGACGCACGCCAGATGCACCGCCAGCAGCGACGACGAACACGCCGTGTCTAGCTGCATCGCGGGGCCGTGTAATCCCAAAACGTATGAGATGCGCCCCGCTGCAACTGCGCGATAGTTGCCCAGACTGCTGTACGCATCGATCTCGGTCAGCCCTTGCTTGAGAACTTGCTCCTGCAAATAATCGCTAAAGCAGCTTCCCACGTAGACGCTCGTTTGGCTGTTTCGCAGGGCTGTCGGGTCTTGCGCTGCATTTTCGAGGGCTTCCCAACTGACCTCTAGCAGTAATCGCTGTTGTGGGTCGATCCCAATCGCCTCACGCGGGGAAATGCCAAAAAAGTGCGGGTCAAATTGATCGACCTGATCGATGAAGCCGCCGTTGCGCGTGTACATTTTGCCGGGCGTGGCGGGGGTTGGATCGTAATAGCGATCTACGTCCCAGCGGTCGCTCGGAATCTCAGAGATCGCATCAACGCCGTCCGCCAGCAGTTGCCAAAATGAACTCGCGTCCGACACGCCGCCCGGAAAGCGACAGCCCACACCGATAATCGCAATCGGTTCACGTTTGGCGGCTTCCGCTTCGGCCAGCTTCGCCTTCATCTCGCGCACTTTCAGTAGTGCTAGTTTGACGGGGGATAGGTTTTGTGAACTCATAAAATTTCACCGCAGAGAGCGCGGAGAGGCGCAGAGGCAAGAGATGAAGAGAGATGACAAAAATATCTGCTCAGGTATCACATTTACTCTTTTTCTTTCTCTCTTCTCTTTCTTCCTCCGCGTTCTTTGCGCTCTCTGCGGTGCATCTTCTTCTACATTAGCTCGGCTAACTCTTCGAGCAACAACGCCTCCGCCTCATCATCGGACATGGCGTTGATGTCACCAATGGGGGCAAGTGGCGTGATAGCTGGTTGGTTAGTTGATTGGTTGGTCGGTTGGTTGATTTGTTTAGCAAAAAACGTCTCATTCAAATACCCAACCAGCGCGTTGGGCGTGGTGTATTTGAATAAGAGCGTCGGCGGCAACTTTTCATCGAGCGCGAGTTGCAGTCTATTTCGCAGGTCGATCAACATCAGCGAATCCACGCCCATGTCGAAAAAGCCTTGTTGGGGGTCTAGTTTTTCGGCCGAATCAAACTCCAACACATCCGCCAACTCTCCCTTCACAAACCCCATCAATCGCGTTGTGCGCTGACCTTGCGCCAAATCACGTAGCTCGCTGATGAGGCTGTTTTGCTGTGGCACGGATGGCGCGGCGCGGCGTTTCGGCGCGTCATCAAAGGTAGCTGCACTCGCCTTGCGAACCTCAAAACGGCGAATCGCCGCGATCTGCGTGCCGTCATCCGCAAACAGGTCAATGTTCCACTGGTTGCCCTCAACGTTCTCGACCGCGCACCAGAGCGACCGATGCGATGTGGGCGCATGATAGAGCGTGAACGACTGCATCGTAAACGGCAGATGGGTTTCATCCCCGCTGGCACGTACCGTCACAAGCTGAAAGCAAGAATCGAGCAGCGTCGGATGCAGCACGTAGCCGTCCGTCGTCATGATCTCGGCAGGTTGCTCCAAATGCGCCAGCACACGCCCCGCGTCATCCTCCCATGCTTCGGTCAGCCAGCGAAACGCGCCGAGCAGGTCGATGTTGAGCGCGGCAAATCCGTCATAATGGTCGTTGGGGTCAAGTTCGTTGACACACTGTGTTCGCCGCTCTGCGAGTGACACATCGCTCGACACAATCGCCGTTGTTAGATTGCCTTCTGCATGGGTCAGCGGATCGATTTCGGCCGAATTTGCATCAAAGCTGCCCAGTTGAAACGGTCGCTCCCCATGCTGATTTTCAGGCTGAACCCCGACCTGCACCGTCTGCGGCGTGTTGGGATAAAGCGTGAGCGGCTGCGGGAAGATGACATCGTTGAGCGAACAAGGGGAGCCATTTAGGAGCAGTTCGGCCGAACTCAGCACCGTTGCCACGTAAAACGCGCCCGGTATAAACGTCTTGCCATAAACGAGATGACCGCGCAGATACGGCAGCTTTTCCTCGCTCAACTGCATCTCAAAAACGGTCTGCTGTGGCAGTCGCATTTTGCGCTCAACGAGCGGGCGCAGTGCCGTCGCGGTGGTACGTTTGGCAACGGGGTCAGCCCAAAAGCGTTCGCGCTGGAAGGTGTGGACAATCGGCTTGTGGGCAGGTGTTCCTACGGGCGCACTTTCGAGAATGAGATGGGCGTTTGTGCCGCTGATGCCGTAGGCGTTGACGGCGGCGCGGCGTGGATGCTCTAAAGGTGCATCCCAGCTTTTGCGCTGTGTGTTGACGTAGAATGGCGAGTTGGGGAAGTCGATTTCGGGATTCGGCCGATTAAAGTTGATCGTCGGCACAAGCGTCCCAAATTTGAGACAAAGCGCACTCTTGATGACCCCTGCGACCCCTGCTGCCATAATCGAGTTGCCGATGTTTGACTTGATCGCCCCCAATGCACAGTTCTGATTGGCGTGACTTTTGAACGTCTCGCTCAACGCCGCCACTTCAATCGAATCTCCCAAAACGCTCGCCGTTCCGTGCGCCTCAACATATTCAACCGTCGCGGGATCGATGTTTGCCGCGTCATAAATTGATGTCTGCAACGCCTTTTGTAAGCGCAAGCTCGGCGCGGTGAAGCCGTTGGTGCTGCCGTTTTGGTTGATCCCCGATCCTTTAATTAGGGCATAAACGTGGTCGCCATCGCGGATCGCATCGGCCGCTTTCTTGAGCAACAGCACACCACACCCTTCCGCTTGTGCAAAGCCTGATCCTTCTGCGTCAAAGCTGCGGGTTTTGGCATCGGCCGATAATAACTGAAATTGGCTATTCTGAATAAATGTCGTCGGCGTGAGCCACAGCGACACCCCACCCGCCAACGCCATCTCAGACTCCCCATTTCGGATGCTCTCACACCCCCGATGAATCGCCGTCAACGACGACGAACACGCCGTGTCAATCGCCATCGCCGCGCCGTGCAGGTCGAGAAAATAGGTAATGCGTGCTGCCAGCGCAGACGGGTCTAGCCCTGTGACCGTAAAACGCGATCCCAGCTTGTCTGCCTTGTCCAGCACGATGTCGTAATCTGAGCGCGTCGCGGCGACAAACACGCCACAGCGACTGCCGCGCAACTCGTCGGGGGCATATCCCGCATCCAAAATCGCCGAATACGCCTCTTCCAAAAAGATGCGCTGCTGCGGATCCATCACTTTGGCTTCGGCCGGTGAAATCTGGAAAAATGCCGCATCAAACTGATCGACCTGTTGCAAAAAGCCACCGTGCCGAATGTGACTGGTGTCGGGATGAGCGGGATCGGGATGATACCATTCCGACGCATCAGGCCAGCGTCCCTCTGGCACCTCAACGATGCTATCGACACCGTTTTGCAAGTTGTCCCAAAGTTCCTGCCAACTGTTCGCCCCCGCAAAGCGGCACGCCATCCCAATAATGGCGACATCATTTTCGCTGATGTGCTGTGCTGGCTCTTTCGCCAACAGTAGCCGCTCCGCCTCCGCGACGGTGATTTTGCCTGCTTGGAGGCGTGCGAGGATGTTGGCTTGTCGTGTTGTGTTATTCATAAAATTCAATCTGTAGCGTCGGCATTTATGCTGATGTTTTCGATTTTTTGTAGCCATCTAAAACGTCGGGCTGAAGCCGCGACATTACAGGGTCATTTCTTAAAAATCTCCGTCATCTTTTCCCGAACCTCCGCTTGCTGCACCGTTTTCGCCATTGTGGACATCTCATCTTGGATGTGTGCGTCGAAGTTTTTGCGCCAATCGGCCGATAATAGCCGCCGAAGCTGCACCATCGTTGGGCGTGGCGCGTGTGCCATCTGTTGCGCCATGTCGAGCGCGTGTGCCACAACCTCTTTGCGTGGCAAGATGGGCATTTGTGCGCCGCGCTTTGCCAACTCTGCGCCGCGATAGTTGCGCCCTGTGTAGAGCATTTCATAGCCGAGCGCATGACCAAATTTTGTCGGAACGCTGCGTGTTGCGCCCTGTCCCGGCGTGAAGCCATAGCGCACAAAGTTTGCCGTGTAAACGCCCTCTTTTGCCAAAACGACGAGATCAGCGTGCAGTCCCAGCGCAAATCCTGCCCCAATCGCGTGACCCTGCATCGCGGAAATGATCGGAATCGGGCATGAAATGAGCAGATTGAGCATGTCGGTCAGCTTTTTGATCGACAACTTGCCCGCCTGTAATCGCTGTAGCTCATCCTTCGAGCCACCCGTCAAAAAGTAATTTCCATATCCCGTTAAAACGACCACCTTGTAGCGTTCATTTTGGGAAATCACATTCATCGCATCCGTCAAACCCGTTAGCAGAGTCTGCGAATAGCTATTTTTGGTCGCCTCATCGCGCAATGTCACTAGCGCAACGCCGTCGTGTGGCTCACTCACAAAGACCGTTTTCGTCATGTTCGGCTCCATGGGGCGATCCCTTCCGCGACATAGCGGCGAATCCCCGCACTGATCTGTTCGTCTGCGAGTAAATTGGTGATTGTGGTGACTGCCAGCGTCTCTGTTTCGGGGTCGAGTGGTTGCAATCGGCCGATATATTCCTTCAATTGTCGCACCGTGTTGGGTGAAAGCCGTCGCCAGCGTCGCAGATGAGCGCGTAACGGCTTGCTGATGTCGTCGGCGCACACGTCCACCAACCCCCAGCGGTGCGCTTCGGCCGAACTGATCGCCTGTGTTGAAAGTGCTAACTGCTTTGCCTTATGCGCCCCGATACGCGGAATCAGAAACGGCATCACCATCGCTGGCAACAGCCCAAACAGCAGTTCCGACAGCGCAAACGTCGCGCCCGTCTCGGCAAACACAAAGTCGCTGGCGGCGACGAGACCAATCCCGCCCGCTGTCACTTTGCCACGCACTTGTGAAACGACGATTTTCGAGGAGGTCGCCAACTGCTTGAATAGGTCAAACACGGCTGCCTGTGGCACCGAGTCAAACGCATTGAAGTCGAGACCGCTGCAAAAAACATGCGGCAACCCTTCCAACACAAAAACCCGAATTGTTTGATCCGCCTCGACCAGTTGTAGCAGTGCGCTCAACTCCGCGACCAACTGCGCGTCAATCGCATTGTTCGCCTCTGGGCGGTGCATTTGCACAAACAGCACGCCCGCCTGTTCGCGCACGCGCAATGTCGTGTGTGCGAGCGTGCTATACCCACTCATATTTTCGATGGTAGTTGTCGATGCGATTCAGCATCAACAACCCGCTGCCCTCGATTTGCTGGCGCACGTCTGGGATCAGGTTGAGATCGGGTGTGACGTTGCGCGTACCGAAGGTGATTTGATGGTTGTGGGCGACGATTTTGTCGTATTGGGACATCGTGAGCGGGATGCGTCGGCCGATATGCCCACCAATTCCGCGCCGTGCCAACTGCGCTTTTGAGTTGGGCGTGACAACCCCGCTAAAAAATTCGGAACAGCAGCCGCTGCCATACGAGAATAGCCCGACGCGCTGTGGCGATGGTAGCGGTGCGTGGTCGATCAGGCTGGCGAGCGCGAGAAAAATCGTCGCGCCCATGATGTTGCCGACCTGCTGGCAGTAGCGTAGGCTGGGGATGACGCGGGTTTGAAAATCGGCCGAACTCGCCTCCCCACGCATCCGCAAAAACTTTCGCAACATCATCTGATGTGCGCCCTTGACCATCCCGCCAAACGGCGTGTGATACGCTAAGTAGCCAAACGTCTGTCCAAAATCGACCCCATCGACTTTTGCCGTGTAGTGACGATACGCATTTTCGCAGCAGTCGAGATAGGCCAGCAGCGACACGTCGTTGTCGCCAAATTCAACCGCATCAATCGTCGGCCGCGCCGTGTCCAATACCTCAAACCCATAGAAGCCACTGGCTCCGATGTCTAGCTGAAAAATGTTCGGCTTGTCGCTGACGATAAAGGCGACCGCCCCCGCACCTGAACTCGGCTCGGCAAACGACTCCTCTTCGCTATACGCGCTGTTTTGGCTGTGCGGAAACGCCCGCGAAATGTCGGAGGCGATCACCAACGCCTTTGCGCCTGCCGATGTTTGCGACAAGATCAGATTTGCCGCCATCTGTAACCCCGCCGCGCCCGAATAACACGCCTGTTTTAGCTCAAACATGCGGCAATTGCGCGAGAGATTGAGATAATCGTGGACGTAGGTGCTTGTCGTCTTGCCAAAATCGATCCCCGATTCGGTGCAGACGATCAGCAGTTCAATCGCGTTGCGCTCCGCATCCGACATCTCGTCTATCAGCAGTTTAGCAGCGTTGACGGCATAAGAGACGGCATCCTCCGTCGGGAGTGCCACCGTTTTTTCGTGCATCAACAGCTTGCGAAAACGGTCAGGTGCAAGATTGCGAGCCTGTGCAAACTGTTGCAGGTCGAGCTTGGCGACACCTGCGTATACATTTAGGGCTTCGATACCGACGTTTGTCATTCTTCACATCATCGTAGGGGCTAGGTAAACGGCTTCGAGAGCCAAACGAGCGCACAATTCCGCGCCGTTTATCTCGCCCCGTTTGCCGAATTGCACGCAAAGGGCGAGACAAACGGCATAAAAGCCGCGCCAGTGTAATGCCATGAGCCGTTTGCCTAGCCCCTACGTTAAATTCATCATCCTTGTTTTCCGAGTAAAATCGACGTATTAATCCCCCCAAACCCAAAGCTGTTGCTCAATGCGTAGGGAATCTCCGCCGTGTCACCCAATTGCGCCCAGCATAGGTCGGGGTCAATTGGGTTTTCTAAGTTGTTGGTTGGGTGCAGCTGTCCCATCTGCATTTGCAAGACGGTTGCAATCGCCTCGACCATGCCAGCCGCTGTCAGGCAATGCCCCGTCAATGATTTTGTCGCGTTGAGATAGGCGTGTTCCAGCCCTGCTGCGCGAATGGCGGCGACTTCTGTTTTGTCGCCCAAGCGTGAGCTGGTTCCATGTGTATTGACGTAGGTGACTTTTTCGGCCGAAATCCCCCCCATCTCCATCGCCGCCGTCATCACGTCCCGTTCCCCTTCCATGCTGGGGTTGGCCTGTCGGTTGCCGTCGAGATTGGAAGCCCAGCCGAGCAGGTGCGCCTTGAGCGGGGCGTTGCGGGCTTTGGCGTGTTCGGCCGATTCCAGCACCATCACGCCACAGCCTTCACCATAGATAAAGCCATCGCTGTCGCGGTCGAACGGCCGACATGCCGCGTCGGGATCATCTTTGAACCGTTCACTGCCCATCGCGCCCATATTTTTGAAGGCGTGGCACTCATGGCTCGACAAGTCAAACAGTGAGCCAACAACGAGACACACATCGGTGCGACCGCTCATAATTTGCCGTGCGCCATGCACCAACGCCATGCCACCGCTTGCCGACGCGCTGCCCACACTGAACCCTTCACCACGAATCCCCAACGCTTCCGACAAAATCCCCATGATGTCGGTGTCCCACAGCATTAAGCTGTAGCCGGGCGTGATGAATTGCGGATTTTTGGCATAACGCGCCCACGTTTGACTTTGCCCACGCATTTGAACATTTGACCCGCCCATAACGATGCCGATGCGCGTCGGATCGACCCCGTCTAATCCTGCATCTTCCCATGCCTCCAGCGCACATGGCAGCGCGAGTTGCGTCGTCAACGAGGCACGGCGCAAAAAACGCTGATGTTGCGCCGTCGGCTTGTCCAACGCGCCGATCTCCGCGCCGAGAAACTGCTTGTTCCCGACGCGCCCCTCGCGTTGCAGATAGCCGAACGCCGTCTGCCCAGCGAGCAATGCCGTGCGGAAATTGGCGCAGCCTTGCCCGATGGCGGTGATGATGCCCATGCCGGTGATGGTGGGGGATGATGTGGCAGGATTCATATTCCTCGTAATGCGTGGTGCGTGGTGCGTGAAAACGTTTCGCCACGCACCACGCACCACTTAATTCAATTTCACCGCCAACAACTCCACCATCTCATCAGGACTTTTCGCCTTCGCCAACTCAACACGCGGGATGTCCGCTTCCAGACTTTCGAGCGTGCCGACGATTACTTCGGCCTGTTCGACGGAATCGAAACCGAGTTCGTCGAATGTGCCTGTCATTTTGTTGAGATCGGGGATGATGAGTCGCATTTGGTCATGGACGATGGTGCGGATGTGGGATTTATCGGCCGATCCGAAGGTTGACGCATCACTTCCCGCCCCATTCAACTGCTCAAGCTGCGCGTTGCCCTCTTCCAATGAGAGCGACCCATTGGCGATATTGGTCAATAAGCTGCGAAGGTCAGAAGGCGACGCTTCGCTTTGTGGAGCGGCTGTTTCTGACTTGCTTCCGCCCAACTGCTCATCCATATACCCCGCCAACTCCGCAATCGTCGCGTAGTCGTAAATCAGATAGGCGCGGAGCGAGAGATCGTACTGCTTGTTGATCGCATTGACGAACTCCACACCCGTCACTGAATCCATCCCCAAATCGGTGAACTTGGTCGTCTCTTTCACCTCGTCGTCCTCATCGAGATAGAGAACGTCGATCACGATTTGCGTGAGGCTAGCCTTGATGTCGTCCAAGTTGGAGGTGTTGACGGGTTCAGGCGCGGCGACTGCTGGTGCAGGTTTTGGCGCAACTGGCGCGGGTGTCGGCACGGGAGGGGGCGACTGCTGGACAGGTGTTAACGGGGTTAGCTGTCGCTTGGCGGGTGCGGGAGTTGGTGCGGGAGCTGCCATGCTGGGAGTCGGCGCGGCAGGTTGCGCCGTGCCAACTGGCGCGATCCGAATGTTCAAACCGCGCAACTCTTCAATTTGAATCGTAATTTCGGAGGTTGTCTGTTGCATAAGTTGTTGCAGCAAGCCGTTTAGCTCGACTGTCGTGGGCTGGGGTGAATTATTCATCGGTTGTGCTGTTTGGATGGGAACGGATGGTGGCGGAGCATCTGCCTTCTCTCTCTGAGGGAGAGGGGCTTCTTCGAGGGGCTTCTTCGATTCGGCCGATTCAAGCGGCAACGTCAACGCTGGCTGCATGTCGTTGATCCAGTACCGTTTGCGCTGGAAAGGATAGGTCGGAACGCGAACTTTTTGCGGCTTCTCTGCGCCCCTGAACGGCGTTGCTGACGGTCTCAACCCCTGCACATAGAGCGTGCCGAGCGCGGTTAACATCGCCGTCAAATCATCCTGCGTTTTCCGCAAGCTGGCGACCATCTTGGGTTCGCGTTCTCCCTGTGCAAAGGTGTGGCGTGCCATGCCGAGCAGGGTCGGTTGAGGGCCGATTTCGAGAAATACCTCAATGTCCTCTTCGCGCAGTGCGTTTAAGCCGTCGGCAAAGCGCACCGTTTCGCGGATGTGGCGCACCCAATAATCGGCCGAAATCACCTCATCAACCTCTCCCGTCACATTTGAGACGAGCGTGATGCGTGGTGCGTGGTACGTGATTGTTTCGGCGACGGCGCGGAAGTCGTCGAGCATTGGCTCCATAAGGGCGGAGTGGAAGGCGTGGGAGACAGTTAGTTCGCGGGCTTTGATGTCGGCCGAGTCCAACTCAGCTTTGACCGCCAACACCGCTTCGCGCTCACCCGCAATCACTGTGCTAGATGCACCATTGATGACGGCAATCGAAACGCGCTCCCCATACGGCGCGATCATCTCGCGCACCTGTGCCTCACTTGCCAAGCAGGAAACCATTGTGCCTGTGCGCGGCAGTGCGCCCATTAAACGACCGCGTGCCTCGATCAGCTTGAGACCATCTGCGAGGCTAAACGCCCCTGCGACACAGGCGGCGGCAATCTCGCCCACGCTGTGACCAATCACAACTTCTGGCTGCACGCCCCACGATAGCCACAGTTGCGCCAGTGCATATTGGAGGGCGAAGAGGGCGGGTTGAGTGTAGGTGGTGTTGTTGATGTCGTGGTGCGTGGTGCGTGCTGCGTAGAGAAGATCGGTTAGGGAGAAAGGGAGGTGCGTGTCGCACTCGTCGATGATGGCGCGGAAGGCGGGAACTGTTTCGTAGAGACCGCGACTCATGCCGACATACTGTGAGCCTTGTCCCGTGAACAAGAAGGCGATGGCGGGGGTGTGATCTAGTGCTTTTCCCGCATCGACCAGTGGGTTTGGTTTGCCATTGACAAAATCTGCCAGACGGTCACGCAGCGTTTTAGGCGTGTCGCCGACGATGCTGAGACGTTGTTCAAAGTGAGCGCGTCCATCGTAAGCGGCATAGCAGACAGCTTGTAGAGAAACCTCATCAGACAGAAATTCGTGATAACGCAAGGCGAGGTCGCGCAGGGCATTTTCATTTTTCGCGCTGATGGTCAGGAGATGTTGCGCTGGCTGTGTGTTGGCTGGCTGTGCCGGCTGCGTTGGTGGCTCTTGCAGGAGCGCAAACGCATTTGTGCCGCCAATGCCGAGTGAGTTGACGCAGGCGCGACGTGGTGTGTCCGACGACCAAGTTTGGGTCTCCGTGTTGACGTAAAACGGGCTGTTGGCGAAGTCGATGCGTGGGTTGGGCGTGGAGAAGTGGAGGCTGGGGTAGAGTGTTTTGTTTTTGAGCGAGAGGACGGTTTTGATCAGTCCCGCCACGCCAGCGGCCGAATCTGTGTGACCGATATTTGACTTGACGGAGCCGACCGCGCAATACTGTTTTGCTTTGCTGTTGAACGCCTTGCGGAGCGCGAACATCTCGATCATGTCGCCCAGATGGGTGGCGGTTCCGTGTGCTTCGACATAGCCGATGGTTTCGGCCGAAACGCCCACCTTCCCCAACGTGCGCTCAATCGCCTCACTTTGTCCCTGATGATTGGTCGCCCAGTAGCTCATCTTTTGTGCGCCGTCGTTGTTGATGGTCGAACTGAGGATGACGGCATCAATGATGTCCCCATCCGCCTGCGCTTTTTCTAGCGGCTTGAGAACGACCACGCCGACCCCGCTACCAAAAATTGTCCCGTTGCCGTCCGCGTCAAAGGCGCGGCAATGTCCGTCGGGTGAATAAACCAATCCTTTTTCGTAGAGATAGCCCGATTCATGCGGCACGCGCACCGTCACGCCTCCCGCCAACGCCATGTCACACTCGCCCGTCAGCAAACTTTGGCAAGCGAGATGCACGGCGACGAGCGATGTCGAACAAGCGGTCTGCACCGTCAGGGCGGGGCCGCCCAAGTTGAGCATGTAGGCGACGCGGGTGCAGAGGTGATCTTTGTCGTTGCCGACGTGACCACGACTGGCGATGCGGTCGATCAGCGCGGCATTGACGTGTAGATCGGAGAGTAGATAGGTTCCCATCAAGCTGCCCGACCCGCCAAATACGCCAATCGGCCGACGCACCAACGCAGGGTCAGCCGCATACCCCGCCACCTCCAACGCCTCCCACGCACATTCCAAAAAGAGCCGATGCTGTGGGTCAATCGTCATTGCGTCGCGCTTCGTGAGGCCAAAAAAGCCCGCGTCGAACTGGTCATAGCCGTCCAGCGAAGGGGTCATCTTGACGTAATCGGGATGGTCGATCAGCGACTGGGCAACCCCAGCGGCGCGGAGTTCGTCGTCGGAAATCGGCCGAATCGACTCCACGCCCCCCGCCAAGTTGTCGTGGAACTGCTCAACCGATCCCGCGCCGGGAAAGCGGCAAGACATGCCGATGATTGCGATTGCGTTTTTGTTCATAGCATTCTGGTATTCGGTGTTCGGTATTCAGTATTCGGTGTTTCGTACCGATTACCGACCTACCGATTACCGCCTCCTCCCATCAATCCGCCGCACTAGCAACCCATCAATACTCTCCGCAGCGGGAACGGCAGGCGGATTTTCGACAAACTGATTGTGTAGCAGCACGAGCGAGAGCAAAAAGATAAAGGTTTGATTCTCACGCTGGCTGATGCGGGCGGGCGTGCCGTTTTTCAGCTTGGCGTAGAGGCGGTGGGCAAATTTTGAGTTGATGACCCCGACTTTTTGCAGCTCGTTTTCGGAGAGGAGCAATTCGAGATAGTCGGGCGTGTTCTCGGTCAAAAATGCTTGGGCATCGGGGGCGCGATACGGTTGTTTGGGCTTTTTGATGATGTGCGGCGGCAACACGTCCGCAAACGCCCGCTTCAGAATATACTTTTCATCGTTCCCATTGAGCTTCAACGCCGTCGGCAACGCCCACGCCAGATGGACGACATTTGGATCGAGAAACGGCATTCGGCTTTCAACCCCGTTGGCAAAGCTCATGCGGTCGCCCTGCGTCGAGAGCAGATAGCCGCCCAGCAGCGTTTTGAACTCAAGCCACTGGGCGCGTTGGATGGGATTGAGGGGGGGGAATTCGGCCGATCCCGCAATCATCGGCCGAATTGCCGCAAACGGATCGCGGACGCGCTGTTTCAACAACCGCAGTGTAAACGGCGCATTGCGGAAACGCATTTCGTGCGAAAACAAACCATGCTCACGCTCCGTCTGCATACTGTCATACAGCCCGACGAGCGCGGCAGGGTTGCGCTGAAAATGTTCTTGGTAGGGGTAAAGATTCGCCAGCCGCTCGCGCTTTTCCGTCTCCGAGTCCAACTGCCCCCAACTGGCGCGTAACGCCGTTTCCTTGAAAATGTTGTAGCCCAGAAACGACTCGTCCGCCCCCTCGCCCGTCAAGACGACCTTAATGCCGTCTGCCTTGACCTGCTGTGAGAGCAGGTACATCGGCACAAACGCAGTGCGAAAAACGGGAACCTCCCCATGCCAAAGCGCGTCGGGCAGGGCGTTGGCAATGTCCTCGTTAGAGACGCGCACGGTGCGGTGTTTTGTTTTGATGTGGCTGGACATTGCTTGTTGATCGGCCGATTCGTCAAACTGCCCCTCTTCAAAACTAACAGAGAATGTCCGCACATCGTGATTTGAAAGCTGCTTGGTCAACAGCGTCGTGATGGTCGAATCGAGACCGCCACTCAAATAGGTTCCAACCTCAACATCACTGCGTAGTCGAATCCGCGTGCTTTCCGTCAACGCCTCGCGCACCTGTTCAACCGCATCCGCCTCATCGCCCACCCACACCTGCTCAACGGCAAAGTCGAGCGTGTAGTATGGTCTAATCTGATGCGTACCATCTGCACAAAGACGCAGGTAGCTGCCTTCGGGCAGTTGCTCGATACCGCGATAGCCGCTTTGATGTGGCAGCGGTGTCCACAGCGACAGAATCGACGCGAGTTGCGTCTCGTCAAATTCAAGCGCAATCTCGCCATGACCGAGAAAACATTTGATTTCGGATGCGTACACCCACTCGTCGCCGTTGCGACTGTAGTAGAGTGGTCGCTTGCCGTAGCGGTCGCGCACCAGCACAAGCGAACCTGTCTGACGGTCATAGATCGCAATCGCAAACCCACCGTTGAGCTTGTCAAACGACCGCTCGCCCCACTGGGCATACGCTTGCAGCACCACCTCCGTGTCGGACGTGGTGGCAAACTGCACGCCCAACTGTTCCAACTCGGCGCGTAGCTCAATGTAGTTGTACACCTCGCCGTTGTAGCTGATCCAGTAGCGACCCGTCGCGTCGCTGAGTGGCTGTTGTCCCGTTGACAGGTCGATGATGCTGAGACGCGCCGTGCCAAGCGCAACGTTGTCGTCAAAGTAGTACCCCATTTCGTCGGGGCCGCGATGCCGCATTAGCGCAAGCATTTGACAGACCGTGTCAGGGTACGTCTCCGCTGGTTTATTTGAGTGATAGAAGCCGACGATGCCGCACATAGTTGAGAAAGAAGGGAGAAAAAGAGAAAGAGGGAATTACGCTTCTTTTTCTTTCTCTTTCTTCTTTTTGTTACTTCACATAGAACGCTTGATGCTTGTAGGAGCGATCAATAAAGAAGCCAAACTTGGTCAATAGGCGACCATAGCCCAGTTCGAGGAAGTTGGTACAGTCCAGCGTGATTAGATGTTTGATGCCCGCTTGCCAGCGCACGGGATGGCTCAGATGTTTGACAAGCTGTGCTTTTAGCGCGGTCTCGTCGGTTGGCAGCAGCCCGCCCGTCACGTTGTCGATAACGGGGATTTGTGCGGGGGCGAAGGAGATGGTTTTGAGATAGGCGGCGAATGGTTCGGCCGAATCCGCCATCAACTCACTGTGCCATGCACCAGCAACGGGCAGCACGAGCAGCCTGCGTGGTTCGAGCGGTTGTAGGGCTTCAAGAGTGGGGGAGATGGCGGAGGATTCGGCCGAGAGCGAATACTGCCCCAAACAGTTGTAATTGCTGATGCTAACGCGCAGCCCTGTTTCACGCACGGGCGCAATCGCCGCCTCAATCGCCTCTTCGCGTAACCCAATCACGCCGATCATGCCGCCGGGATCGCTCATGACACAGCGGTTCATCGCCATCGCACGCACATGCACCAACTCGACAAGCTGTTCAAATGAGAGCATCCCCGCCGCGTAAAGTGCCGTCCACTGCCCGACGCTGTACCCCGCCGCATAGCTCGCCTCATCTGTTCCCTGCACGGCAACGCGCAAGTCGTGTGACAGTACACTTGTCAACACCGTCAGCAGCGAACTCACCTCATTACGATTGAGAAACTCGCTATCTCGCTCTGCCAGCCGCGCCAGCACGTCGGTGTCGAGCCTCTCGCAGACGACGGCATAACGCGCTGCAAACGTCGGCGTATGTTGCACACCATCGAGCATCCCAAACGCTTGCGCCCCCTGACCGGGAAAAAGATATGCTGTCTTGCCCATCATCTACACTAGCTCCGCAACGTCGTTTAAGCCGACCTTTGCCATCTGGGGAGCCAAATCAATAAATTGCGGAATCTCGCCAACCTTTGCCATCGCATGTTCGCGCGTCATCAACCCATGTCGCACCTGCTCTGAAATTTCGAGCGCGTAGGGGTGGAATTGATGTTTGCGATAGTGGATGGCGATACCGAGATCGTTGAGCTGGCAGTTGCTCGAATTTTTGCCCGTGTCTTTTGTCTGCTTCCAGCCGAGCGTGCCAATCGCCTCAATGATCTCTTCCTCCGTGACGGCGACCGTCAACATCGGATTGATGACCATGACGCGATTTTCGGGCTGTTTCCGTAACAGACTTTCGCGGATAAAGAAGAATTGTTCAGAGGAGGGGCCGAAAAGCTGATTGTATTTGCCACGCATCGGGTCGCGCATCTTGTTTTGATGGATCAAATCCAAATCCAGCACCGCCATGTTTTTGGGAACCTGACCGCCGATGTAGCCACCCGCAATGATGGGAGCCTCGTACTGCACGGCAAACTTAATCATCAAGTTATTGATCAGGCTGATACAGGAGTTGCAGATCGCGCTGGCGCGTTTGACGGAGGCGCGGGTCTGTACGCCGCCCGTCGTCACACTCTGGCGATACATGTTCATCATGAAGTCGGGCGCAGGGCGGAAAAATTGGAAATCGACTCCCAGCGCATCGGTGACGGCGTAGCAATTTTGGCGTGCTTGCTCGGAGATGAAACCGTTATCAATCGTTACAGCTAAACAGCGCAGGTTGTAATGTTGAACGAGCCGCATCAGCGTGTAGGAGGAATCTTTGCCACCGCTAAACGCAACGATGCAGTCATATTCGCCCTGTCCGCGTGTGCGCTCGATGGCGGCCTCCATGCGTTCGCGCAGATTGTCGCGCTCAATCGCAAGCTGTGCCTCATCGGGAGCCTTGCGACAATAGTTGCAGACCCCGTCCGCGTCAAATTTGATGCTGGGAAACGTCGATGGCAAGATACAGCGCGTGCAGCGTGTAATGTTAGTAGACAAGGGCTTGTTTCTCCTTCACAATGCTCACCAGCGACTTGAATGAGTTAAAGCGGCCGCTTAACAACTCTTCGTCCGTGAATTTGATTCCGAACTCTGCCTCTAAATAGGCGACCAGTTCGACAAAGCCAAATGAGTCGATGATGCCAGTGGTGAACAGATTTGTGCGCGGCGTAATTTCATCGTCAAACTCGAAGAGAAATTGCTCAGTCATAAAAGTTCGGATTTTTTCTTTGTCGGATGGTGTCATTTTCAAGTCCTTATATATTCAAAACTGCTCAATAAGTCAGGCTACATTGAACAGTGAGAACGCCTTTTTTATAGAGGTTTTTGTGAGATTAGCGCAACGGGATTGGTTTCGTTAAAGGCTTGTGCGCGATGATTAGGCGATTAGGGTAGTTGCAACAGTTGTGTAACAATTAAGCTGAAACATAGAAATGGGTAAACTGAAAAAATGATCCAAAACGACAACCGATTAGGGCGTTCTTATCTGTTTGTTCCTGCCGATAGTCGGCGCAAAATTGAGAAGGCGGTGATGTCATCGGCCGACACCCTCATCCTAGACCTCGAAGATGCCGTTGCCCCCAGTGAAAAGACAAACGCACGCGAGACGGTCAAAAATATGCTGCAAGCCGTCGATTTTGGCGACAAAATGGTACTTGTACGTGTCAATGCGCTGGACACACCATTTTCAGAAGCCGATTTACACATGATTCGGTCAGCGCGTTTGGATGGCATTGTCTTGCCGAAGACGGAGCATGTTGCCGCATTTGCCGCCTTGGCAGGAATGCCACCGATTTATGCGCTGATCGAATCTGCGCTGGGTATTCTTAGGTTACCACAGATTGTGACAGCCGCCGCACTAGCAGGACTAATGTTTGGTGGGGAGGATTATGTCGCTTCGATTGGGGCAACGGCGACAGTCGGCCGACAAGAGCTACTATACGCCCGCGGCGCGGTTATCAACGCGGCAGCCGCGGTCGGCATTCCCGCGATTGACACCGTATTTACGGATTTTCGCAACCTAGAAGGGTTGCAGACCGATGCGGAGATGGGCAAGCAGCTAGGATTTGCAGGAAAGATGGTGATCCATCCGATACAAGTTGCTGTCGTCAATGCTGTGTTTGGGATTGACGCGGCCGAGTTAGCCGCCGCCCACGCGCTCATCACCGCATACGAGGCACATCTCGCACAAGGGATTGGTGTCTTTAGCTATGATGGGAAAATGGTCGATGAGGCGATCATCCGACGCGCACGCCAAACTATCGCCTATTCATCCCGTTCACGCAGATGAGGAAATAGCAACACCTCACGGATGCTTGGGCTATTTGTCAGCAGCATCGTTAGGCGGTCGATGCCCGTGCCAAAGCCGCCGTTTGGGGGCATTCCATAGCGCATTGAGCGCAGATAATCTTCATCAATCGGGTTGGCCTCATCGTCATCCTCACCATAGATTTCCTGCATCCGCTCAAAGCGTTGCTGCTGATCGATGGGATCATTTAGCTCAGTGAAGGCATTGCCCATCTCCATGCCGGCGATGAAATACTCCCAGCGTTCGACATGGAAATCGTCGCCCGGAATGCGCTTGGCGAGCGGGGAAATATCGACGGGATAATCCATGATGAACGTCGGCCGAATCAAATTTGGCTCGACAAAATCACCAAATAGATTGTCGATCAGACGACCCCACGTCGCGTTTGCCGGTGCATCTGCCCCGATTTTTCGCATAGCCGAGCGCAAGCTGTCCGCGTCAGTGTAATCCATGTAGTCGATTTCCGCAAAATTTTTGATCGCGTCGCGCATGGTGATGCGTGTCCATGGCTGACCGAGATCGATGGTATGTTCGCCAAAGGTGACAACCGTTGTGCCATTGACGGCGTTAGCCGCATGTTTGACCATCCCCTCAACAAAGTCGGCAACTTGATGATAGTCCCAGTAGGCGGCGTAGAACTCTAGCTGGGTAAATTCGGGGTTGTGTTTCCAGCTTACCCCTTCATTGCGAAAATCTCGGCCGATTTCATACACCCGCTCGATCCCACCAACCAGCAACCTTTTCAGGTAAAGCTCAAACGAAATTCGCAAAAACAACTCTTGCTTAAGCTGATTGTGATGGGTGGTGAAAGGTCGCGCCGCTGCGCCGCCATAGATTGGCTGTAAAATAGGTGTTTCGACTTCGAGGAAGCCATTGTCGTCAAAGTAGCGACGCAGTGCTGAGAGTAATTTTGCGCGTTTGATGAAAATGTCGCGTACCTCTGGATTGACGGCGAGATCGGCATAGCGTTGACGATAGCGTTCCTCGACATCGGCGAACGCGCTATAGCGCACCGTTTCGCCATCAACCTCGGCCTCTTTGCCGGCCGGCAGGGGGGTAACCGCTTTTGAGAGTAACTTCCAACCATTTTCTCCAACGCGCACGCTGACCTCACCCGTGCGCGTCTTCATCAGTGATCCGCTGGCCTGTATAAAATCACCCAGATCGATCAGTTTACGAAATTGACGGTGTGATTCTTCGCCTACATCGGCGCGACGCATGAACAGTTGAATTCGGCCGAACCCATCCGCGATGTGTGCAAACACCGTCTTACCCATGTCGCGCATCGACAGTAAACGCCCAACGACTGTTACGGTGTGCGTCGTTTCGGGATCAGATTCGTATAGAGTGATGGCTTCGGCTGATGTGTGTGTGCGCTCCGCTTTTGTCGGATAAGGCGCGATGCCGGCCGCGTTGAGGCGGTCAATTTTATCAAGCCGTTGCTGTTCGAGACGATTGGGTTGCCAACTCATAGATTCTCCACAAAAAAAGTTGCCAACTTGCAGTTGGCAACAGATACAGCTAAATTCTATCACGTTGGCAACTTTTTTTCATAGCATGTCTGCACAAATATGCGCTACTTTTGCATAATTTTTCGCTATAGTTGACAAAAATAGACAATGGAAAGTGATTATGAAACGATGGTTGATACTCCTATTTATATTGATGATGAGCAGTGTGGCAGCGGCCGAGTCGAGCCATACATGGCACGCGACCTATTGGAACAACGTCGATCTCGCGGGTTCGCCGGTGTTAGTGCGCGATGAGCCATTTTTGTTCTATCGCTGGAATCGCGGCAGCCCTGCGCCGGGCATCGTGAATGCAGATGAGTTTTCCGCACGTTGGACGCGCACGATTAACTTTTCGGCCGGCACATGGGAATTCAAAACGTCGGTCGATGACGGCGTGCGGCTTTTCATCGACGGGCAACTGCTGATTGACGGCTGGCGGCTGAGTTCATTCAACACGCTCTCAAATGCGTTGTTCTTGACGGCGGGTGAACACGAGATCGTCGTTGAGTATTACGAGCAGGGCGGCGAGGCGGTCATGCAGTTGACATGGGACAAACTGCTCGATGCGGAGCAGCCCAATAACCCACCCGCCCCTAGCCCGCCTGTCGGTGCGTGGCAGGGGTTATATTTCCCCAACACAAACCTGCGCGACAACGCGACGCTCGTTCGCATGGATGAGGTGATCGACTTCGACTGGGGAACTGGATCACCCGACCCAATTATTCCCGCCAATGGTTTTTCGGTGCGCTGGACAAATGACATTACATTTGCGCCGGGGCAGTATCGCTTCACGCTGACGGTGGATGACGGCGCACGGTTGTTTGTCAATGGTAAGCGCGTGATTAACGATTGGATCGATGATCCTGTGCGGGTTGTGACGGCCGATGTTGCAATCACGTCCGGCACTGTTCCCGTTATGCTCGAATACCGAGAAGGGGTTGGGAAGGCACAGGTGAAGCTCGACTGGACGTTGCTTGTGCCGCTCGACAGCACCGATCCCGATGGTGACCGCCAAGCAGTTGCGGCAACGGCTGTTGTCACAGAGCCGACAGCTTTGCGTCAGTCATTTGGATTTGATGCACCAGTCAAGCAGATTGTCAATCAGGGGACGACGGTGCAGTTGGCGGGACAGCGTTCGGCCGATTCGCAATGGATCCGCGTCATCACGCCGCTAGGCGTATGGGGTTGGGTTGAGGCGCGTGTCCTACAGACAGATTTCCCCTTGGTCACGCTTGATGTCTGGGGGCAGGATTGGTAGTCTTCAGCAAGCGGTAAGTACTTAATCAAAAGTAATCGGGTGTTCGGTATTCGGTGTGCGTTCTACCACAGGTCAATACCGAACATCGTTTGCCATTGCCCCAAAACTTTTGCCTGACTACTTACTGCAAACTGTTCCCCAAATCTGTACAAAATTTGCTAAAATGAACAGGTGTCTAACTCAACGCCTTTTACCTTCAAACCGATCAACGAAGTATTCAACACGCAGCACATGTCGGCCGATGGAATGGATTTTCTCTGGGCAAATGGCTGGCGACACTTCGGGGAAAAATTTTATCGCTACAATGCCGCAATTATGGGCGGCCAGTTACAGCGGATCGTCCCCTTGCGAACGGTCTTGAGCAAATTCAAGCAGTCGAAAAGTCAGCGGCGCGTCATCCGCAAAAATGGCGATTTACGAATGGTGATGAAACGCGCCACGCTTGATGATGAGAAGTGGCGTATGTTTGAGGCACATCGGCTGCGTTTTGACGAATATATCCCCACATCACTGCACAACTTTCTTTCAGAACAGCCAGATCGTGTGCCTTGCCTATGTTTGGAATTTGGCGTGCGCGACCCACAAGATCGACTTTTGGCGGTCAGCTTCTTAGACGTTGGCAAGACGAGCGTTTCGTCCGTCTTTGCGATGTTTGACCCTGAATTTCAGAAGAGACGCTTGGGGATTTTGACAATGCTGTTGGAAATATACTGGGCGCAACAGCAGGGCAAGCAGTACTATTATTCTGGCTACACAACGACAGGCTCAAGTCGTTACGACTATAAAAAGTGTTTTCACGGGCTGGAGGGGTTCGATTTTGATGGGAAATGGGAACCGTTTGAACGACAATGTTCGTAGTCACCTCATGTAGATAGTTCAGGCTCATCTTTCTCTTTCAAATAGTCTAGCAACACCTCTAGCCGATTGTGCCGTTTTAGATGTAGCAGCAATTGGCGCACGCGCTGTTTTTTACCACCGTGTAGCTCTTCCCAATCAACGTCCATTTTTTTAGCGAGGGCTTCTAATTCGGCGAGCGAGTGATGGGCGATAATCGTTTGACGAATGAGGGCTGGAGGGGATTCGGCCGATAACTTCTCCAAACGCGGCAAACTGTCTTTTGGCAACGGAGTCAAAATCCGCTCGACATCCATTGCAAGTGTCCCTGTTTTCCCCGTCTCTTCGGCAAGATTGAGCAATCCAACAATGACGGACGGCATGTCGAGCGCGGGGTTGAGAACGTCGTTTTCATTCAGATCGAGGTCAAAGATCAAGTCACGCACATCATCGGGGCTGAGATTGGTACGGATTTGCTCAAAGAGCATTTTACTATCAAACGCTTTGTTTTTTGTGGCGCGGCCGCGCAAAGGTTGCGCGGTTGGAGCGTTTGGGAGTGTGTCGGCCGAGTCCGTCGCCCAAAACAACCCCACAATCCATAAAAATGCCCCACCTACTAACAGACCCCATAGCACATAATCAAAATAGCCAATATCAGCTAAAAACCCTCGCGCCCGTGCCGCATCTAGCAGGACTGCAACTGAAACAGTCATTAAGCCAATGCTCCAGACGCGACTGCCGCGAATGACAAAGATCAATAGAAAGAGCAGAACGATGATAAAGCGAATGATCCATAACCACATGACGCTAGTTTAACATAGAGTTCACCTGTCTATGTGATGTTGATGATTGCTTTTCGGGGCATTGTCATAGGTTGTTTATATGCAACTGTTGCTATGATTGGGCGTATAGGCGATTAGGAAGGCGAAGGAGCGTAGTGGCAATTAACTCAATTGCTTCTACTCCACCACTTCTACAAGTCGTATCACACAAATGTTGGAGAAAAATGTCAAAACAACAAAAACCACAGACGAACCTCTTTAATGATTTGAAGCTCGTCTTTAACTTAATCCGCGATCCGCAATCTCCTTTGCTACTAAAACTGTTGCCTCTTGCAGGCATTATTTACTTTTTCGTGCCAGAATGGATTGCACTCCCACCATTTTCATGGTTCCTCGTCACACCGCTCGATGATGTAGCCGTTTTCTATGGTATTTTTCGGGCAATGGTGAATCTTGCGCCACCACACCTAATTGCAAGATATCGTGACGGCATTGAAGGCGATGTCGTCGATGCTGAGTATTCGGTCACGGACAACGCTGACATTGAAAATGATATTTACATCAATCCCGATAAGCTAAAGTGAGCGCAACTGTTACATCAAAGCGCGGCGGAAGTTGAGCAGTTTATTTTCGATTTCATTCCACTCGGCCGCCGCCGTTGAGTCAGGCACGATCCCGGCACCACTGTAGGCGTGGATTTGTTGTCCATCGACGAGGGCGGAACGGATGGCGACGCAGAATTCGGCCGAATCCACCCCCACCCAACCCACCGGGGCAGCATACCATCCACGATCAAACGGCTCTAATCGCTCAATCTCCATAACCGCCTTCTCGCGCGGAAACCCGCCAACTGCGGGCGTGGGATGCAACGTTGCCATTACTCGTTCACCACTCACATCCCTGCGTAAAGTTCCCTCAATTTCATCGTACAAATGTTGCAGTTGTGCCAGCTTGAGAACCCGTGTCTGCCCAATTACACGCACATCGTCACAAAGCCGCTCAAAATCCTCCACAATGCTCTCGCGCACGAGTCCCTGCTCATGTCGCTCCTTCTCACTGTAAAATAACTCATCTGCCAATGCCTGATCTTCTTCTTCAGTCGCGCCGCGCCGACGTGTTCCCGCCAGCGCATCGCTAAACAACGTGCGACCCGTACGCCGATACAACCGCTCAGGTGAAGCTCCCACAAATGCGAGACTATCGTCAATTTGATAGCAAAAATGAAATGCGTTAGGGGTGACAGCCTTAAGCTTATCCAGCACCAAGCCCGGCTCTAGCCAGTCGTCTGCCATCACGGTCACTTTGCGGGCGAGGACGATTTTATTCATTTCGCCACGCTCGAATGCGGCGTGAGCGGCGGCGATATTGGCGTGCCAACGCGACTCGTCGGGAATGTCGTCGCGCACAAGTGGATTTGGCACCTCTCCGTTGACAATTTCGGCATCGAAGCGCAGGCGGTCTACTTCAGCGAGCAACATCGCTTTTTGCGCGTCTGCATCGCCATCATGGTAAAAGTGAATGGCTAGCGTATTACGTTCGCCATCCGTCGCGCGGACAAAGCGCGGCAGGGTGAAATGTTGAACCCCAAACTCGGCCCAAATCGCTTCCGGCTCTGTTGTTGGATTGAAGCGGAAGCCCCCAAACAGTTTGACATCACCACCAATTGCCGACACGACAGGATCGATTTTGCTGGCGAGTAAATCGGCCGCCAATCGCTCCCCACCCTCAATCGTCAAGGCCGCTCCAACCCCTGCGATCTCCCGAATGTCGCGCCGGTCTGACCAAAAGACTTTGCGTGCGAAGGGCTGTTTGCGCCACCAGTTGATTAGGTCAACTGGTTGTGTCTCTACCTCGATCCGCGCCCAGCCGGGCGCGTGCAGCATATCAAACCATGCGTCGATTGCATTTGCTAACCGTTGGCGTTCGTCGATTCTCTCCAAGATCATGGCTATTATAAATTTGTCCACGAAGAACACAAAGACCCTACGTGTCGATGTGATCTTGTAAACACATACGGAGCGTTGCTTGCTTGTCTATTTTTCCCGTCGGGGTTTGACAAAATTTTTCGAGATAAACATAGCGTTTCGGCCGCTCATACTTACCCAATCCCGTGACCGCACTTTCATACGCTGTGAAATCAAATCCCATTGGAATCCATTCGACAAACGCGGTGACCGCTTCACCCAGCGTTGCATCTGGCAGCCCGACCACAAAAACACGCTTGTTGCCAAATGCTTTCTGCACGGCGCGTTCGACCTGCTCGGCCTGCACTTTGATCCCGCCACTGTTAATGATGTTATCGACGCGGCCGAGCCAAACAAACGAACCATCGGCCGCCAAATCGACGCGATCATTGGTCACAATCGTTTTGCCCAGCGTCATCGGCCCCGCAATCGTCAGACAGCCGCGCTGGTCTAAATCGAGTTGAACACCGTTGAGCGGAATAAATCGGTCACTTGCCCTTGCGCCGTTTAGCTGACGCAGCGCGACGTGCGAAACCGTTTCTGTCATTCCATAGGTGTGATAACAGGTCGCCTCAATTGATTGCAGGTCAGCGACCAGCCGTTCATTGACAGGTGCGCCACCGATCAAAATGGCTTTCATCGCATTCAGATAGGCGCGGTCTGTGGTGTGCTGTAACGCGGTTTGTACTTGCATTGGGACAAGTGCTGTGAATTGTGACTTGTTTGTGGCGAGCGGCCGACGCGTTGGCTCGATAACGGTCAAGCGCAAGCCTAAAACCATTCCACGCACGAGCATCATGATTCCCGCGATATAGGCTGTGTTCAAACAGACAAGGGCGCGGTCGCCATACTGCAAGCCGATGGCTGCACCTGTCAGGCACGCGCTGGCTTCCATCTGTTGACGTGTGAGCGTGATCGGTTTGGGTATTCCTGTCGAGCCAGAGGTATGCAGCAAAAATGTCTCTTCGCCCCGCAGCCAGCGTTGACAAAAGGCCAGCGTTTGCCGTTCGTAGGGGGTAAACGTTCCCTGCGTCTCGTGATATTGGTCGCGGATGAAGGCGAGCGAGAGATTGTTGAGGGTGAACATACATAAACCTGCTACATTCATTACGTTCAATAAATTTTGAACGTAATGCGATTGTAGCGATTCTCGGCCGAAAATTCAATTGACCCAACGCGCAGTTTGAGCAAATGATAACGTTTTCGCTGAGGCTAGCACTCCATTAGTTTTAACCGATAGGGGCAAATTAATTGTACAATCTCTTTAATCTCAACGTTCGCTGAAATATGTGGGACAATCGAAGATTAGCTCTGCCATAAAAAAGAGAGCGATAGGGAGCCAGTTTTTAGAACCATCGCAGGCCGATGATGACGACGACCTGAGATTGTGAGCCACGAAATAGTGGGTGCGTGCCAGCAAATGGCAGCGTTTAAGACCAGAGAGAGGGCAGCGAGACGCAATCCACCCAAAGAATCAGGCTACAGCAGTTAACATAGTGGTATAGAGACACGCATTGAGGCCAAAGAGAGCCAGAA
>CAYMGE010000031.1:0-61115 GCA_964389925.1 uncultured Ardenticatenaceae bacterium | reverse complement strand
CTTAAACTGCAACAATTCCCGAAACATGTTTTCAAAAGCAAATGAAACACACCCATTTCAATTTGTTTGAAACACGCCCATTGCCAATCATTCACACAGCTTTCACGTATTTCCAACATCAACTATGATCAAACACCCTGCTCCCCACGTATCACACAGTAGAATAGAATGGAATGACTAATACCCTCGACCTCATTGCACGCTGGCAGACGGGCGACCAACAGGCAGCCGAACAGCTCTACGCACAATCCCGTGAGCGCGTTTTTCGTCTGGCTTATGGGCTGTTAGGCAATCCCGAAGACGCAGAGGAAGTCGCGCAAGATGCGCTGACTTATGCACTTGTGAATATCGACCGCTATGATCCAGACCGCGCTCTTTTTTCAACATGGCTTCACACCATCACGGTGAGTCGTGTGCGAGATCGACAGCGGCGTAAACGTTTTTCGCTCACCTCGCTAACAGAATGGTTGGCGGCCGGGCGTGATGTTGCGGCCGATTCACCGCGCATCGAAGGACGATTGGAACAAGCATTTGCCCGTCGTGAGGTCTGGGAAGCTGTGCAAACACTTTCTCCAACACTGCGTGAGGCAGTCGTCTTGCGCTATTGGGCGCAGCACAGCTTTCGAGAAATGGCTAAAATTATGCGTTGTCCACTTGGCACAGCGCAGAGCCGAGTACGACGTGGATTTGAGAAACTGGCGAATGAACTATCGGCCGAGCTACTCACCTATTTTGAGGACGCATGAATCAAGAAATCCTCGATTATTTGCACGACGCACTCGACCACGATGCACGCGCCCGATTCGAGACGAGATTGCGTGAAGATGCTGACTTACGTGCTGAGGTCGGCCGAGTACGGCGGCTACAGCGTCGCATCTCAGAAAATGTGCGTGGCGATCTCAACGCCGTCGAGCCACCCACAGCGATGACGTTTGCGGCAATTGCACCGCGCATCCGGAGACGTGTACCGTTTCGACAACGTTTTGTCTACACATTTGCCGCCTTCGCCGCAGTGATTGTGCTATTTTTTGCCATTGCTTACAGCCTGCCCAATGATGCAGGTCAACCTATCGAAGGCGGATTGACGACCCCTATTCCGACCGTCACTGTCTTCACAATTAATACAGTCACACCTTTGAGTGTGACATTAACAACAAACACCATGAATGCGCCTAGCATTCCCATTCGTACTCCCACGCCGAGCGGTGAAAATTTGCTAGAATCACCAACGCTTGCGCCCGGTAATAATACGCTCATTACACGCACACCGCTTGCAACAGAACAAAGGTAACATATGAATCGTCTCCTATTAGCTGTATCCATCCTATTTGGCATTTGCTTTTTTGTCTTTTCCCCCGTCAACGTTGGCGCACAAACTATCCCAACACGCACACCAACGCCAAGTGGCGGCGGCGGTCAACCGACCGTTGTCTTTTCAACCTCAACCCCTATTTCACCACCGCCCGCCACCAATACCCCAGTGCCACCGCCTGCAACCAATACGCCGGTGCCACCACCCCCCGCAACAAACACGCCAGCCCCGCCACCAGCGAACACAAACACACCTTTCCCAACTAATACACCACCACCAGCGAACACAAACACACCTTTCCCAACCAACACGCCTTTCCCAACCAACACAAATACACCCTTCCCAACCAATACACCTTTCCCAGCAAACACAAACACACCTTTCCCGACCAACACACCGTTTCCAACAAACACACTACCTCCGGTGAATACAAACACGCCTTTCCCAACCAATACGCCACGCCCTGCCAACACGAGTGCGCCAATTCCGACCAATACACCGCCGCCGGCTAATACGAGCGTGCCAATTCCAACAAACACACCGCGTCCCGCCAATACGAGCGTGCCAATTCCAACCAATACACCACGCCCCGCCAATACGAGCGTCGCCCTTCCGACAAATACACCACGTCCTAGCAACACAAATACGCCTCGGCCGACTAATACACGCCCATCAGCAACTTCAACGGCCGATTCAGAGGGAAACACACCAGTTCCCACATCGACTGAGCGTGCTGGAACCGCCGTCCCTACAACCGTTGGCTCAAATACGCCGATAAGCAACTCGGCCGCAACATCGACTAGCAGCTCAAATTCTTCAGGCAGTTCGAATTCAGGCGGGTCTACGTCGGCTGATCCAACAGAAGATACTTCTACCACTAATGAAGCATCAAATTCTTCCACTGAGTCTAGTGAGGCAGATGTAACCGCAACAACACGGTCAACCTCCGCAGATGATTCTGGCGAGAGTGATGATGCGACGACATCACCAACGAATGAAAACTCGGAGGAAGCGACGGCAACAACTGAAAGTGCAGTTGTGCCAACAGTTGATGTGAGCAGTGGGGAAGCGACGACTCCAGTCGAAGATGAACCCGACACCGCAGCAAGTGGAACAGATCAAACGACAGATTTAGAGTCAGAGAATGACGATCCATCCACCGTTCCATCTGAAGATGAGGGTGACACAAATTGGCTACTTTTGGGTGGTTTGGGGCTGGTTGCCGCTGGTGGCGGCTGGGCGGTCATGACCGCTAGGCGTGGAAAAGATGCAGATGGAGCAGATGAGGCTTAATTTCGGCCGATTAACAATCTAATTTCAAATCGGCCGCAACAACAAATCGACCTGTTCATTAAACCGCTCCGGCTCACCTGTTGTAATCATCGTGATCTTGCCATTTAGTATACCCGCCAGCGGCTCTGCCATTTCAGCGAGCCGTCGCGCAACCTGTCGCGCAACGGCGGGGGCTGGGTCAATTAGCACAACATCATCACCCACAATACGCTGAATGAGCGGCGCGACAAAAGGATAGTGTGTGCAACCCAGTACGAGCGTATCAACACCTGCATCAAGCATAGGGATTAATGCAGATTGTAAAAGGTCTGTCGTTTGCAGTGTGTTGAGCTGACCATCCTCGATTAGTTCGACGAGGCCTGAACAAGAATCTTCAAAAAGTTCAACACCATCAGCAAAACGAGCCATCAAATCGGCATAACGCTGACTGCGAAATGTGCCATTGGTAGCAAGAACGCCAACCTTGCCAGAGCGGGTTGCGCGTGCGCCGGGCTTGATGGCAGGTTCCATGCCAACAAATGGGGTGCCGGGAAAGGTTTGTCGGAGATAGGTGAGGGCAGCAGCTGTTGCCGTATTGCAAGCGACGACGATTAGTTCGCAGTTATGTTGGGTGAGGAGGTAATGGGTGATTTGGCGGGAAAGTTGTTGGATCATCTCGGCCGATTTCCCCCCATAAGGCACATTCGCCTGATCGGCCAAATAGACAAAATTCTCCTGTGGCATGAGCTTAACTAGCTCTCGCAAAACGGAGAGGCCGCCAACGCCTGAGTCGAATACGCCTATCGGCCGACTACGCTTCACTGTTTACCGCAACACGCGCTGCCTCAACCAACCCCAAAAACAGGCCGCGCATCTCCAAAATAGTGTCCTGCAAATTCTCAGGATGCCACTGAACACCTACCGCAAATTGTTTATCGACGTGTTCAACAGCCTCAACTGTGCCATCAGCAGCACGCGCCGTCACAGCCAGTCCCTCACCTAGCTGGTCAATCGCTTGATGATGGCGGCTGTTGGTGTCGAGGTATGTCTTTCCCAACATGGTTGCCAGTTTAGAGTCGGGATCGATGTCGATTGAATGAGCAACGTAGTTGCTTGGTTCTTTGCCAAAAAAGTAGTCGTGTTTTAGGTCGGCCGAATACAACGTTTCTACATCCTGATACAGTGTCCCACCCAATGCAACGTTTAACATTTGATGACCGCGACAAATCGCTAAAATCGGCACATTACGTTCAAGCGCAGCATAAACAAGTCGTCGCTCCGTTTCATCGCGCACCATGTCAATGTTCATCAAGCGCGGGTGCGTCGCCTCTTGTCCATAGTAGCGCGGGTGAATATCGCCACCGCCTGAAATAATCACCCCATCGAGTCGTTCGATCAAAACGGGAACGTGGTCAGGCAGTAAGTCCTGTGGAATCATCAAAGGAATCCCGCCCGCCCGCAAGACAGCATTTTTGTAATCGATGTTGACACCTGCCATCTTGAAAGGTGGCTGCATTTTGACATTCAGTTCGTAACTAGAGATACCAATCAGTGGGAAGTTCATAGCTGCCAAAAACATAAAAGGGCGATGGTCAATCCCATCACCCTATCTATTCTATCCAGTTTTCTGCTTTCGCGGGTAAAAATCAATACCGCTTTTCGCGCAAACGGGCTGACTTACCCGTGCGTTCACGCATGTAGTACAATTTGGCACGACGAACATGCGAGTGGCGTTGTACTTTTATCTCGGTGATGCGGGGTGAACGCAGTAAATAGGTCAACTCCACACCGATGCCGCCGGGCGCAATACGGCGCACGGTAAACCATTCGTTGTTGCCGCTGCCACCTTGGGCAATCACCAAACCACGCACCATCTGGGTGCGCTCATTCTTCTGACCAACATTGACCTTAACATAAACAGTCACACTGTCACCAGAGCGCAGTTGGGGTAGGTCGTCGCGCGGTGGCGCGTCAAACGTTGAAAGCAGTAAATCAGACATGATGCCTCTTCCTTAAAAATAGTTGCAAGGGACAAGTTATAAGGTATAAGAAAATATCTCATACCTCTCATCTCGCGCCTTTTTCTCTTGTCAAAAAATTAGTTGCTGGGGGTCTCCACAGCGAGAAGCGTTGTACGCATGAAAAAGTCCACAAGCGGTGGACTAGATAGAGTAGTTTAACATGAGCGACTGCGATTGGCAATTTCTATACGATGTTTTATCAAAAGTAAGGGCTAGGTAAACAACCGAGAAGCCCAACATTGGCGGTGCAGGTACCATTCACGATCTCTCTTCGCCGGCTATCTCAGCGCATCCAGCATTGCACATACCCTAACTATTCAAGTTAGAGCAAAGTACGAAAACAAGATCAGCACGACTATCCCTGCACCAAGCTCGACGATGGCGGACACACCCTGCCCTACAACGCTGCCTAGACTCGCTTTGAGGGCGCGATTGAAGTCACGATACTTTTGATAGCATCCGAGCAGTACGCCGAGCGCGTAGCCGATAATTGTGCCAACGAACAAGCCAAAGAAGAGGCCGATGATACCGCCAATTGTGCCATAGAGAATGGCACGTTTGGGTGCGCCGCCCGCGCTTTTAGCCCCCAGCGCGGGTAACCACCAGCTTGATGTACCCGCAATGGTGAGAATAACAAGCAGTACAACCAGCTCAAGCACAGAGGGTGTTTGCCAGCTATGGAAGAAGCTGTAGCCAATGACAGTAAAGGCGATCAGCAGAGAGCCGGGCAAGATAGGTAGAATTGTTCCAACCAACCCGATGAGGATAAACAGGATAGCGAGACCGAAACCGAGAGATTGAAAAAAAAGCATGGTGTTGCTAGATGCTAGGAGCTAGTTGCTAGTAACTAGCATCCAGCTACTAACAACTCTTATGTGATCTGGTAGTAGGCTTTTAGGAGGCGGTGAAATGTCTCTGCCAAGTAGGGGCGCAAACCTGAAATTGGCGCATAAATCGTGCCAGCTAGTTCGCGCTCGTCATATTCGTTGATAGCCTGCCATATTTGGCGGCGGGTTTGCAGGTCGTCTGGCAGGCGGTGGAACCATTTGTAAAAACGTGGGAGCCACGTGAGCAGAATGTAGAGACAGCGAGCGGCCGGGATAGCTTGACGGATAGTACGTGTCTCGACCGACCTACCCAATTCGGCCGATAATCGTAGCAAATAGCTGTCGATCATCGTCTCTTCTGCCAGCGGCCATCTCTCACGCACCTGCCACGCCATCTCACTCGTCTGCAACAGCCCAAATGTCTCCAAAAACGTGACTAAATCCCACACGCTGGGGCCGATTGCCACCGACTGCCAATCGAGCAGCGTGCGTGCATCCAAAACGCTGACGCGCCAATTATAAATTCCGGGATAACCGTGAATCAATGTCAAAGGCAACTCGCGCAACGGAAACAACATTGGCACAGGATCATCGAGCAGATCAGCCATCACACGCAAGTGCCGTTCGTCCAAAACCTCTGGCCAGCCTCCCATGTCCATCAATAGATGTAATCCTTTGGCTGCCGCGAGCCATTCATCTGTCAGCCCTTGTACCGACATCAGCGCGTGTTCCGAAACGATGCCACGCTCCTCTTTGGAGAGCTTTTTGTGCAAACTCTTCTGATTTTTGCGCTTCACGCCCAACAGAAGTGGCAGCCAGCGATAAGAAAACAATGTCTCTTTCTGGCCCCAGTGGCTCGCGTGGAGCAGAGCGAGATCGTTGAGCATGTCGTTGACCTCATCGGCCTCCCACTGATCTGGCAGTCTATCATGCGGCGCGTCGGGCAAAATGAGCCATGAATCTCGTGTGTCCCAATGATTAAGCCATGGTGTTGGGATGAGATTTGGAAATTGGGCGGCAACACCTCGATAGAAATAGGATTCGCGGGGGGTGGCATGTCGGCCGATTAGCGTCAATGGATCAGAAACGCCCCAAATATCAAGCTCATAGCGGGTTTGCTGTGGCGTAATACGCTCTGCTTTGATCTGCTGTACACGCAAATGCTCAAGCTGGCTATTGTGCCTCACCACTTGCGTCCACGCGTCGAGATCATTTTGATGTAGTTGATTGAGAAGGTGTTTGGAGGTAGACAGTTGCATCACTGCTCATTTTAGGCAATAACGAGGCAGATGTGAAGGGGGAATTGTTGTGAGTGTGTAATCAAAGGCAAACGGATATTCGGTATTCTGTGCTGGCCTCTGGCGAACAGAATACCGAATAGTGAATACGATTATGCTAACTGCCACGTTGTGCCTGTTGCGCCATCAAGCAGCTGCACACCAAGCTCTTTTAACTCATCTCGAATTCGATCGGATGTTGCCCAATCTTTATTTTTCCGCGCATTGGCACGCATCTCGATCAGTAGGCGAATCAAGCCATCCTCACGCTCTACACTTGCGCTATCACCGGCCGCTTCGTCCGGAATGATGGCGAGAACGTTACCGCCCAACGCACGGAAGGCATTGTCAAGTGCTTGCAGGCTGCCGCGTGATGGTTGTGATCCGTTGTTCAGAATTTTGTTCGTTTCTGTGGCAAGTTCCTGAATCACCGCGACAGCGGCGGGGGCATTAAAGTCATCGTTCATGGCTTTCTCGAAATTTTCGATGATTTTTTGAACAATTGCCTCAATTTCGGCCGTTTCTTCCCCCACTGGCGCGGATTGAATACGTTTACGCAATTCGCTGACCGTGTTCCAGAGACGGTTCCAGCCTGTCTCGGCCGAGTCCAGCGCGTCATCCGAGAAATCAATCGGATTACGATACTTGCTACTTAGGATGAACATGCGGATCGCTTCCGGCCGATTTTTCTCTAGCGCCTCAGAGACCGTAAATGAGTTACCCAATGACTTACCCATTTTCACACCGTCTAACGTCAGAGAGCCACTCAACATCCAGTAGTTGGCAAATGTCTCACCATCATGCGCCGCTTCGCTTTGCGCGATTTCGCACTCGTTGTGTGGGAACATGTTGTCGATGCCACCACCGTGTATGTCGAACGTTTTGCCGAGATACTTGCGTGCCATCGCCGAGCATTCAACATGCCAGCCGGGGTACCCCATCCCCCACGGGCTGTGCCACTGCATCAAATGCTCTGGGTCGGCATGTTTCCACAAGGCAAAATCGGATGGATGACGCTTTTCTTCGTTGATTTCTAGCCGCGCCCCTTCTTCTTGATCTGCAACCTTGCGCCCGCTGAGCTTTCCATACTCAGGCCACGAGCTGACATCAAAATAAACGGAGCCATTTGACTCATACGCATGACCCTTTTCGATCAGCTCTTGCACCATTTCGATCTGTTCCGGCACATGTCCCGCTGCGCGTGGGCTGATGTCGGGACGTTGCACGTTGAGCGCATCCATGTTTTCAAAGAAAATCCGCATGTACGTTTCAACGAGCTGCATGGGCAGAACGGCTTCACGCTTTGCTCGCTTTTGGATTTTGTCCTCGCCCTCATCGCGGTCGCCCACAAGATGGCCTACATCAGTGATATTTTGGACATACAACACTTTATAGCCGAGATAGCGTAGATAGCGCACGACGACATCAAAGCCAACATAGTTTTTGGCATGACCGAAGTGAGGATGGTCATAGACAGTCGGGCCACACACATAGATGCCGACATGCCCCTCTTCGATAGGCTTAAATACCTCTTTTGTTCTTGTTAATACGTTATAAATTTTTAGACTCATGGCAAACTCAGTAAATCAGCCAAATCTTGATAGCGACCGGATGCTCGCTTGTTGGCTTTTAAATCTTCTAAATTGATAATATCGATGTGAACGCCACTTGCTTTTGTCGAAACACGTCGCAGATAGCATTCATCAAACTCCACGCCGCTAATTTTTGAAAGAATGTCGATCTGTATCGGCCGATTACCAAAACGAATCAGCGGCGTGGTTGTTACGATTTCACTGGGCGGCAAGCTTGGCAGCTCAAATCCGTGCTGCAACATCGCCGCCACAGCCTTTTGTGCATTTTCTTCATCTGTTGCAATCCAAAGGTCAAAATCACCTGTCGCACGTGGGTAGCCATAGAACCCAACGGCATACCCGCCGACGAGCAGATATTTAACACCAGTCTGGTTGAATAAGTTGAGTAGTTGTTGAAACTCTGGGGCTATATGGATCGTAGCCATACATCACTTGGCGCATGAATTCGAGCGCGGCCAGTCGTTCGAGTGGTGTTTTACTATGCCAATAGGTGCGATCTTGCGCTTCCGCTTCCTCCAGCGTGAGCAGTTGTGTTGGTGCATTGACGTTACTGTAATTGTCGAGATTAGTCATTGCGGTTCACCACGTAAAGAGACCGGCGATAAGTGTAGCGCACGTAGTTTGTGACTTGTGGCTGTTGGATCGGGGCTGACTCGGCCGATTTTTGCGGCTGCGCTTTCGCTAACGAGGCCTTTGTCTCATGATAGGTGCGATACAGTTCAATTGCTTTGCCGGCCGCTGCCAAAATGACGGGGGCGGCCGCGACGATTTTGGTTGAAAGTGCAACTTGGTTGACCGGTACAACGGCAGTTGAACCGTTGCGTGGTGGCAAATTAAGGCGATTGCGAATCATTGCGCCAATGGTTGGCTGAGGCGCAGAATAGCGATCATTTGCCTCTACAATTTCACCATCAAGTGTCCTCGCATTGTCCAAAACAGGATCGAGTCCTTTCAAGAGCGTGGCTGCTTTTTCCGCCAGCGTGTGTGATTCTGCCTGAATTTCTTCTATCGCGGCGAGTAACCCTGCTGGACTCATAAAATTCTCGACAAATGCCTGATTGACACGCTCAATAGCACTATCGCCCAACACCTTCCCCGCCTCATACGTCTCAAACAGATCAACCTGTGCTATCGTCCAGCCGAGCGGCTCCGTCTGCTCCAATAAATCGAGCAATTCGGCACGCACTGACTGAATCGTCGTCATCTCATCTTTGTCACCCGACTTGACAGCGACTAAGGCAGCGATCAACCGGTCATAACACGCAAACAAGCCTGTGTCTTGTAGAGAGGTGTCGATGTGAGTGAGGACAAAGGCGAGTTGATTAATGTTCATGACCTTTATATGGTGACCAGATTGATCCCGTCGTTAGCGATTTTTGTTGACGTTTCTCATTTCAACGCCATTGCAGCCCGTTCCATGCTGCGCTGCTTTCCTAGTATAGCTAAAATTTGCGGCAATGGCGCACCTTCCCGCTTCCCAATCAGGGCAGACCGTACAATTTGTGTCATATTTTTGTGATCCCAGCCACCGCGTTCGCTCATCCCATTGAGAATCTTCTGGCCTGTTTCTTCATCGAGCAGAACAACAGTGGCGACTTCGGCGATAAAGTGAGTCAGAATCGCAGGATTTTCTGCCTTGATGGGATTAGGGTGATCAAAGGCAAACTCGGCCGCGTCCACCACATCCTCCAACACACCCAATTCGCCTCGCACCGTTTTCGCCAGCAAAATCAACCATTTCCCACTCTGTGGCAACATCCCATACGCATCCTCTAAAAAGGGTCGTATCTGCTCCGCTAGTTCTTCATTGCTCAACTTAGCGATGGCAAGACAATTGATTTGTTTTAGCGTTGACCAGTTGAAGGTAGGGGAATCGGCCGAGACATCTGCCAATCGAAAGCGTGTCCGCACGATCCACTTATCAAGTAATAGCTCATCCATCTCCCAACCCAATGACAACAGATAACTAAAAACCGCCTTTGGCAAATAACCGACCTGCTGTAAATTACGCAGCAAATAGCCGTGTCGTGGCAAGGGTTTACCTTTGTCATTTATGATAGGTGGCAACTCAAGCGTAGTCTCGCCGCTCTCCTCCCACTCATCCCAATCGAGATTGAGCCACGCCAAATCCTCCTGCCAACATTCCAAGAATCGACCCGACCCGCAAATCACAAAATCCCCATCCAACTCACGCGCCCGCGCCCAGCTAAACAGCGCAAGACGTATCCCTTCAACAGTTGGCAATTGTGACAAATTAGGTTTGAAGCGCACGATTTCATCCATGCTGCCATTATACCCTACACCGCAATCACAACTATCCTCATTTCTACCAACCTTTTATTGAGCGCAAGTCATAGTTGTGCTAGACTGCATGTTCTATTTTCAACCCTTTCTCCACTCACAATTTTAGGCAGATCATGGCAAACAAAATCATCGTGCGTGGCGCACGCGAACACAACTTGAAAAATATCAACGTCGAAATTCCGCGTGACCAGTTGGTGGTCATTACAGGGGTTTCGGGATCGGGCAAATCTTCACTGGCATTCCAGACAATCTTTGCGGAAGGGCAGCGACGCTATGTGGAGAGCCTCTCAGCGTATGCACGACAATTTTTGGGACAGATGGAGAAACCCGATGTTGATCAGATTGAGGGTCTAAGTCCAGCCGTTTCGATTGATCAGAAAGGGGTTAGCTCAAATCCGCGTTCGACGGTTGGGACAGTGACAGAAGTTTACGATTATTTGCGTTTGCTGTTTGCGAGGGCGGGGACACCGCACTGTCCGGTTTGCGGCCGACCAGTCATGCCACAATCGGCCGAGTCCATCGTCAATACTATCCTCAAAGACTTCCCCGATGCACGCCTACAAATTCTCGCCCCACTCATCAAAGATCGCAAAGGTGAGCATTTAGGCGTGTTTGATGATGTGCGGGCTGAAGGATTTGTGCGCGTGCGCGTCAACGGCACGATGTACAACATCGATGACACTATTCAGCTTGATCGTTACAAAAATCACACCATTGAAGCTGTCGTTGATCGCGTCGTCGTGCGTCCCGATGACATCGCCGACCCAACCAGCAATAGCTATGCTAGCACGCTCACCCGACTCACTGACAGCGTTGAAACGGCTCTAATGCTCGGCGCGGGCATTGTCATCATCAATGACGTGACCGACCGTGAAAACCCCGTCGATCATCTTTATTCGGAACATCTTTTTTGTCCATACGATGGGACAAGCATCTCCGAGATTGAACCGCGCACGTTCAGCTTCAACAATCCGCACGGGGCATGTGAGAGTTGCCAAGGCTTAGGGCTGAAAAAAGAGATCGACACGGCACTCGTTGTCCCAGATCGTTCACTTGCGCTCAAAGACGGTGCAATCATCGCGTGGCCGATGGAAGACAAAGAGGGCTATTATTGGCAGCTACTCAAAGCGGTGTGTAAATTTCACGATATTCCCATCGATAAGCCGTTTGAAGACCTTTCGACAGCGCAGCAAAAGATTTTATTATTCGGCAACAAAACGATAGATATTCCCGTTCACTACAAAACGGGCAAAGGCAGTCGTCGCGTTTATCACACAAAGTATGAAGGTATTATCAACAATCTGCGCCGTCGATATCGAGAGACGACAAGCGACCATATGCGTAAAAAGATTGAAGAGTTTATGCAGGATCAGGCGTGTGAAACGTGTGGGGGTGCGCGTCTCAATCCCGTTGCGCGTGCCGTGACGCTTAAAGATACGCCAATTCATGCGATTACGGCGATGCCTATCAGCGAATCACTGGCATGGGCGACGGATGTCGATGCGAGCCAAGTTCTGACCGAGCGTCAAAAACTGATCGCTGCACCAATTCTCAAAGAGGTCTGTGAACGATTGCAATTTTTGGTCGATGTGGGTCTCGATTATTTGACACTCAATCGCTCGGCCGGCTCACTCAGCGGCGGGGAAGCACAGCGCATCCGCCTCGCTACACAGATTGGGTCACGCTTGATGGGTGTTCTCTACGTTCTCGATGAACCATCAATTGGTCTCCATCAGCGCGACAATGCCCGCCTGATTGCCACATTGAAAGGGATGCGCGATCTTGGCAACACCGTTCTCGTCGTTGAGCATGATGAAGACACGATGCGTGAATCAGACTGGATCATCGACTTGGGGCCGGGGGCGGGCAAACACGGCGGTCAAATCGTGGCACAAGGGTCACCCGAACAGGTGATTAAGAACCCCGCCTCGATTACGGGCAAATATCTAAGTGGAAAAATGAGAATTGGCGTGCCGTCCAATCGGCGGACAGGCAATGGTGAAACACTCATCATCAAAAACGCACGCGCCAATAACCTTAAAAGTGTTAACATCGAAATACCGTTGGCGACGATGGTTTGTGTGACAGGCGTGAGCGGGAGTGGCAAAAGCTCATTTGTGATCGAGACATTGAGCAAAAAGCTCTATCAACATTTCTATCGTTCCCGCGAGGTGCCGGGTGAACATGACAAAGTGCAGGGGCTTGAACATCTGGATAAGGTGATTCGGATCGATCAAAGTCCAATCGGCCGAACCCCCCGCTCTAACCCCGCCACCTACACGGGTCTCTTCGGCCCACTGCGCGAGCTGTTTGCCAGTTTGCCTGAGAGCAAGTTGCGTGGCTACAAGCCGGGTCGCTTTAGTTTTAACGTGAAGGGCGGCCGATGCGAAGCGTGTCAAGGACAAGGCCAAAATCGCATTGAAATGCAGTTCCTGCCCGACATTTATGTACCGTGTGACATCTGCGACGGCTCTCGCTTCAATCGTGAGACGCTACAAGTCACCTTTCGGGGCAAAAACATCGCCGACGTGTTGGAGATGACGATTGAAGAGGCAGTCGAATTTTTTGAGACACACGTCCCGATCCGTCGTCGTTTGCAAACAATGATGGATGTCGGGCTTGGCTACATTCGGTTGGGTCAACCCGCCCCCACATTGAGCGGTGGCGAGGCACAGCGCATCAAATTAAGCCGCGAGCTGAGTAAAATTTCAACGGGGCGCACCATCTATATTTTGGATGAACCCTCTGTCGGCTTGCACAGCCACGATGTCGCTAAATTGATTCACGCCCTGAATCGTCTCGTCGATAAGGGCAATAGTGTCATTATCATTGAACACAATCTGGACATTATCAAGGTTGCCGACCACATCATCGACTTAGGGCCGGAAGGGGGCGCACGCGGCGGTCACGTCGTTGCCATCGGCACGCCTGAAGAGGTCGCGGAGGTTGAAGGGTCTTATACAGGTCATTTTCTCAAAACCTATTTGAACGCTCACCGTTAACGCTCTCTAAAGGGATAATTAAACAGTAAAGTAATAAATATCGCCTCCTCGTTTGCCAAGCAGCGGGGATGTTTGTTATTATGACGGCTATCGTGTTGAAATCTCAAACGATATGCAATCCATTATGCTATCACGTAGGAACCTTTCCTGTGTGACGACAATCATTGCGAAGACCGACACCATCTCCCACTATCAATGAAACGGCATCTTCCGCCACAGGCTATTCACGCAATCGCCAGCCCTATGTCATCCTATTCTTTATCGTAGGCTGTTTTTTGCTCGGCCGTTATTTCTGGGCAAATCCAGACATCTCAACGCCCGTTGCGATTGGTCAAACGGCAGTCATTATGCTGACGGCCACGTTAGCAATGCTCTTCTCACGAACACTGTTCTTTGTCATCGGCCTGACGGTACTGGGCGCGTTGCTTTATGGTGAGAGCGGGTTTGCGCTTGGTTTTTTGGGATCGCTTCTGTGGTTCTTGGGCGGAGCCAGTGCGTTTTTGGTGACGATGAGTTACTATGCACGTTACATCGCGCCACCGTTCAATCGTGACCGAAATAGGACAACGTGGTTGGGCTTTTTACTATTGATGCAGCACGCATTGCGTGAGTGGTACATCGAATTTCGGCCGATTCGCCACGTCGCCCCCAACGTTCCTGCCAGTTTCACCGCCGTCAAAGCGGGTGAAGTTCCCACACACCAAGCGTATGCCATTTATAAAGGTCAACGGTTTAAGGGGACGATTGGCCCCGGTTACTCATTGATACAGCGACGTGACCGCATTCAAGCGATTGTCGATGTGCGAACGCAAAGCCGAATGCAAAAGTTCCAAGCGACCACACGTGACGGCATTCCCGTTGACACAAGCATTCGCGTCGGTTTTCATGTTTTTCGCAATCGACAAGAGGCAGAGGCCGCGAGTGGAACCGTTGTAGAGGAGCCACAGACGGATGATAATGAACGTCGTGCTTTTCCTTACTGGTCACGCGCTATCGTAAAACTTCAGTATGGCATCGCTGTCCATCAAGATAAGCGTGAAGTGACGGTTCATCCCTATACGCAGGTGTTGCCACGTGCCGTGATCTATGCGACGGAGTTCATCGCGGAAAAGAAGCTAGATGATTTGCTCAACGTAGACGCAGACACGCCACCGCTTGTCGAAATTGGCAACCATATACAGAAGAAATTGCAAGCCTATTTTGTGGAGCGCGGGCTTAAAATTGCATCGGTGCGCGTCATGCCATTGATTTTGCCGGAAAAGGTGCAGGAAGCACGTCTCAATGCGTGGCGTGCTAGCTGGAAGAAGCCGGTCGATGAACGATTCATCGGGATGGGCATTCGGCCGCTCTCGCCCGAAATGGCGGCGGACCAGATTGAAGTCATCAAAGATCTAATGAATAATCTTGAAACACTCAATACTGTGGGTGAAGATTTGCCAATGCGGGACGAAATCATGGCACGTGTGCGTGCCGTTATCACTGATGCAGCGACCGAAGGTGTGATCGAGTCACTGCTGCCACCAGCTAAAAAATGAGTGAGATCAGGCAAGAACAAACGCAACGACGCATCTTTCGGCCGAAAGCAGTCCGCACCCTTACAATTGTGGTCCTAATTGCGGCCTTTCTACTCTATTGGTTGGCGGCGCGTGCTGTTCAAGGCATCAATCTGAGCCTCGACCCACCCCAGTGGCTCGGCACTGTTCGCAACACCTTTCCCCTGTTTGACACATTTTTCCCCGCCCTCTACTTTGTTTCAGAGATGTTTCATTGGTCGGTTATCCGGCACTTCATTCCTCTAATTCTTGGCGTGGGTTTTGCCTACAATATCGCGCTTGATCTCGTCCATCAACTTTATGATCTGCCTGAACGCGCAGATGCACGTCATCTCTTATCACGATTACGTGGTCGTATCCCACCGTTTCAGAGACCTCTTCGCATCAATCGCCCCAGATTTTCAGAGCAACGTGTCGAAGAGGAGTTGCTGCTTGTCGGAGGGCCCGGTCAAGTGGCACTAGCGGAAAGTGATGTCGCCGTGACGGAAATCAACGGTCGTTTCGAGCGGGTTCTTCCGCCCGGCCGACGTAGACTGCGCCGGTTTGAAAAAATCATTGCCGTGCTTGACTTGCGTGAGCAAGAGCGATTTGATCGCAACGTCACACTTGTGACTAAAGAGGGCCTAGAATTGACTACAGACGTGTTTGTTAATTTCCGTCTTCAAGGACGTTCTGAGGATACAGGCAGGCTTGGTTACTCTGTCAATGATGAGGCTGTGCGAAAAGCAACCTACAACGTCACGAACTTTGAATTTGGCTTGTCACGTTGGGATAGCGCACCCCTGCCAATTGCATCGGGTGTTTTGCGCGGCATTGTCTCCAAAATGAAACTACAAGACTTGATCGATCCAAATCAAGCCATAGAAGGCGCACCCCATCCCGGTGTGCAACGCGATATGGAGCGCACAACACGTGGTATCTTGCGTGGCATGGGAATCGAACTGTTGGAGGCACGCATTACGTCGTTTAAGATGAGCGATACGATGCGTGATACGCTGGTTGACTACTACAAAGGGTTTATGCCACCTCGACCGGCACTCGGCCCAGTTGACCCAAACACAGACGGTGCGGCAACACGACGCAAACGGATGCGCGACAAGATGATCAAAAGTATTGCATCTGGGATGGAAAACTTACGCACAGATCGTACCGTGATGCCGCGCTCAACGATGCGCCACCTTTCACAGCGAGAGGCACTAGGACAGAGCAATCAATGGTCGATGATGCAGATGATGGGGGTAATGCAGATGATGATACAGCAGATTCCAGCGTCACAGACGGGTGAGCTTGCACAACGGCTTGAGGCATTGCAGCGTTCCGTTGAAGAGCCATCCCCCCTGCAAATCACTGCCAATGAGGAAGAGCCGCTACTTCCTCAAGAGACGATTTACGATGAGTCCTTTGCCCTTGATGATGAGCAACAGCGTTTGCGAAAAGAAACGCTACGATTACGTGAGGAATTAAACTCGTTGGATGAGTTCTAAGTATCAGGACTTCAATGTTCGGTCTGTCATTCCCGCCTTCGCAGGTTTTCTATCTCTAAACCCGTTGTCCCTATCAAGGCACAGCCTCCAACGATCTTCCCCCATCTAAGTCAGTTAAGGCATTCAAAAAAGCCAGCAAATCGTTAAATTCTGCGTCTGTGATCTGCGGCGGATTGATCGCGTAATCGTGCAACGTCCGCGCCATCAGGCGATAGGTGTAGCTGTCCGTTTTGAGCGTGTCGGCAAGGCCATTGGGCAGGTGGCTCGGATCATAACTGTTGAGCATGTCCTGTGCATTGAGATGATGCCGCACAGCTTCGGTGAGTGTTTGGTAAGTGCCATTGTGCATATAAGGTGCGGTTAGGGCGACATTTCGCAGAGGTGGGGTGCGGAAGCGGAAGTAGTCGCGGGGGTCTTGGGTGATGGTATATCGACCGAAATCAACCTCTTCTCCAATCTGCGGCACAGCCATATTGTAAAATTTGCCATCGCTAAATAACGCCCCCGCATGGCACGAGGCACAATTGGCAGCACCAAAAAAGAGCAATGCCCCACGCTTCTCAGCATCAGAAAGCGCATCTTGATCTCCGCCAATAAAACGATCCCAATCTGAATCATAAGCTGAGAATGCCGCAACTTGATATGCTGCCAGTGCATTGCCGATATGGGCGGCCGAGATAGTTGGATTTTCGGGATAGGCAGCGTCAAACTGCGCCTGATACGTGGGTAGTTCAACTAAGCGAGCAACAATCAACGCCCAAATTGCCGTGTAGTCGGTATCGTCAATTGGGGCGAGTTCACTGTTGTTGCCGCGCATGATGTTGCGTTCCGCGATGTGGATGAGGGCTTGCGCGGCGAGGAGACTGCCAACATCGTCTGGCAGTTGATCGTTGGCTGGGGTGCCAGTGGATGAGATTGCGCCATCCCAGTGGAGGGTCTCGGCCGAGTTCATTCCAAACAATGGCAACACATTTACATTCACATACCCATTTGGGCCAATTGCAAGCGGTGTGCTATCCGTCGTATTGAGCAGTGGGTGATGGCAGCTTGCACACGACAAATCTCGATTGCCACTTAACTCTGTCTCAAAAAAGAGCGATTTCCCCAACGCAATCTCAGCCTCATTGACAAGATCAGTTCTCGTTAACGGCGTGATCGCTTGTGCGTCCAAAACAGTAAGTAGTTCGGCCGATAACTCAGTCGAGGAGGTACGTGGCACAGTCAACGTCTGTAAACGAGTCGGAACACCACGAGTCACGATCAGAAAGCTGGCAATCAATAAAACGAGAAATCCAGCGATGATAACGAGCAGACCGACGCGCTGTAGAAAGTCGAGCGTGCGAAATAATTTGATGCGAGTAGCTGGTTGAAGTTGGCGAGATGGTTGGGCAGATAAGCTCATAAGCGAAACCTTTGGTACTGCGGTACTATTTGCAGTCTAAAGGCTAGGCTTACAATCTTGCGAACTTTCTTACGCTGCCGTGAAGAGTGTAGGGGCAAATAATGACTGTAATGGTCAAGTATTTTTGGACACAAAACCACAACCTTTTATTTCGTCATTAAAGCAAGCATAGTGTGTTCGGTGTGGTGGTTTGAAAAGACCTGCATTTAGGTCTCATAAGTGCCAAAATCAGGCGAGATCACCGCTTTTAGTAGCCGACTCATCGACTGTTGCAGGTTCTGACACGATTTTTTAACGAATACGCTATCAGAGGGCGTGCCAACTTTTTTATTAACGTCTATAATGCTCATCATAACTTTTGGAGAATAAACTACATGGCTGGACACAGTAAATGGGCAAATATCAAGCATAAGAAGGCGGCAACTGACGCAAAACGCGCCAAAATTTTCACCAAAATCACAAAGGAGTTGGTGATTGCAGCGCGACAGGGTGGTGGAAACCCTGAAGATAATCCATCTCTGCGACTTATTTTGCAAAAGGCACGCGCTGCCAATATGCCAAATAAGAACATTGATCGCGCGATTAAGCGTGGCACAGGTGAGATCGAAGGGGGAGAGCTATCTGAATTACTCTATGAAGGGTATGCACCAAATGGTGTGGGAATGGTGATCGAGGTTGTCACAGACAACAAAAATCGCGCAGTTGCAGAGGTGCGTCATACGTTGAATAAGTATGGTGGCAGCATGGCGGAAGGTGGCGCGGTGATGTGGCAATTTACGCGCAAGGGAATGGTGTTGGTTCCACAAGAGCAGGTTGAGGATGAGGACGAATTTTTTCTGGTCGCGGCCGATGCCGGCGCAGAAGACATCGAATTCTCTGACCCTGTTGAGGTAATTTGTGAGCTGGATGATTTTCAAGGTGTGCAAGAAGCGTTGAGCGATGCAGGCTACAATTTTGAAGAGGCCAACCTCATCTACGATGCAAATAACCGGATGGAGCTAGAAGTGCCTGCCGCGCTGCAAGTCCTAAGAATGGTTGAGCATCTTGAAGAGTTAGACGACGTGCAAAATGTTCACACCGCGCTGGATGTCACCGACGAGGTGGCTGAGGCGATGATGGCCGAAGGGTAAATGCGTTATCTCGGCATCGATCCCGGCACAGCAACGACAGGGTACGGCATCATCGACGTAAAAGATGGTGAGATGGAGCTGGTTGTCTATGGAACGATTGAAACCTCCTCAAAGATGGCAATGCCAGACCGGCTAGTGCAGATTTATAACGAGATAACACTGCTATTGCGTGAGTTTGCCCCCGATCAGGCAGGCATTGAGAAGCTGTTTTTTGGGAAAAATGTAACCACCGCGATCACGGTGGGGCAGGCGCGGGGCGTGCTGTTGCTGGCATTGGCACAAGCAGGCATTCCGATAGGCGAATACTCGCCTCCCAAGATCAAAAATGCTGTGGCAGGGTACGGGGGAGCCGACAAAAAGCAAATGCAGATGATGGTGCGCCATCTGCTCGACCTACATGAAACGCCTAGACCGGATGACGCGGCCGATGGACTCGCCGTTGCCATCACACACTATCACTATAACAAGTACGAGCAGCTCGCACGTTAGTTTTGGATTGAACTCAAATGATAGCTTCTCTGACCGGACAGATTCAGAAAATCGAGAAAGATGCGCTGATAATCAGCGTAGGCGGTGTCGGGCTGCGCGTGTTGGTGCCGAGTACGGCGTTGCAGGATACGGCTGTCGGCCGATCCCAATTCCTGCACACTCAGCTGATCGTGCGCGAAACGGAGTTAACGCTCTATGGTTTCGAGACGCTCGACGACCTCAAGTTATTTAACACGCTGCTAGGTGTGCAGAAGGTGGGGCCGAAGCTGGCATTAGCCATTTTGTCCACGCTAACGCCTGAGCTTTTGCGGAGCGCTGTCCTGCAAGATGAACACGTCATTTTGCAGCGCGTGCCGGGCATTGGCAAGAAATCATCCGAGCGCATTCTTTTTGCGCTACGTGGCAAGCTCGATGCGGAAGATGCCACCTCTGTTGGCCTCATCAGTGACACCGACGGCGATGTGATGGATGTTCTCACATCGCTTGGGTTCAGTATTGTTGAGGCACAGTCAGCCATTCAGAAGCTGCCGCGTGATGTGAAAGATGTCAACGAGCGAGTTGCACTGGCCTTACAACAGTTAGATACAGGCAATTGACGTTGGCAGATTTGCAACTTTCACTCAGATTTCGGGATTTGAACGCCCGAAACACCCATTTCTCGATTTTCCTTTCCGAAAAACAAAAACCTTGATACGCTTGTGGTCAACTATAAATAATATGGCAAGAATTTTTGATTGTCCCTTAGCGAACAAAAAGGTTCATTGCACAAAGGAGCAGAGACATGCGTTATCAAATGAGTGAAAATGCGTTTGGCAAACGAGACAAGTTTAAGATCAAAGATGAGAACGGGCGTACTGTGTATGAAGTGCGCGGCCGACGATTTGGGTTGGGCGATGAATTGAGCTTTACCGACATGGAAGGGACAGAGCTTGCCTTGGTCAAGCAAGTTGTACTGTCATTGAGCAAGAAATACGAAATTGTGCGACATGGTGATGAAACCGTTACCATCAGCAAAAAGCTATTCTCATTTAGACCTCAATTTAATGTAGATGATGAGGGAGATGACGACCAATTCTCGATTGACGGCAATCCAAAAAAACGCGAATATACGATTTTGCGACGCGGAACCCCGATTGCAACCGTTTCGCGCAAAATGTTTACAATTGGAGATGTATATGGCATCGACATCGCAGCGGGACAAGATGACGTAATGGTGTTGGGGCTGGCAATCGCCGTTGACAAAATGATTGAAGAGGATGAGTTGAACTAGTTTAGGAACAAAACACCTTGTTTCTCAATGTGTAAGGAGAAGGGTTATGACTGTTATTTCAAATTCGATAGAGGTGAAGCCGTCATTCGGCCGAATTGCCCTAAAAGGCGTGCCGCCAATCGTCATCGCGGTTGGCATCAATGCCGTTTTGTTTCTGATTGGCAACGTTTTGGGAGCCTTTCCCGATGACGTGCTAACCCCAATGGGAACACCCATTCAGCTAGTCGCCGTCGTTATCACAACCCTGCTAGGCGGCATAGTGGCGACTATTGGCTACTTTGTATTGACACGCTTCTTGAGTGTGAAGTTCGCTAAAGTTGCAATGTGGATCATTGGTATTCTTGTGCTAGCAGGCATGTTCTTCACACCACTTAGTTTAGGATTACCAATCTTCGGCGTTATTTTGCTGGAGATTATGCACTTTGTCGCCGGGCTGTTACCGATCATCCAACTAACCCGTTCGTAGAAATTACCGCAACTTCATATCAACATTCTGGCAAAAGCGACCTTTCGTAGGTCGTTTTTTGTTTTCGGACTGATCTCGTTTAGTTTACGTCGCCTTTTAGGGGGATGAGCAGTTTATACTTCTATTATGCGCGTTTTACATGTTTATCAAGACTTTTATCCAAAACGCGGCGGGATTGAGGATCATATTCTCAGTTTATGTCGTTATAGTTCGGCCGATTGTACCGTTCTCGTCAGCAATAATAGCGTGCGGACAAGATGGGAAATAGTCAAGGGTGTTCAAGTCATCCGAGCAGGTCGCATCGGCCGCTATTTCACTCCCTTCTGCCCAACGATGCCGCTCGAAATACGACGAGCGCGTCCCGATGTCATCCATCTACATTTGCCCTGCCCAATGGCTGTCGTCGCTGTTGCATTGGCGCGGCTCGATGTGCCAATTGTCGTTGGGTATCACAATGACATCGTGCAGCAGGAGAAGTTGTTACGCTTTTATCGGCCGATTCTCCAACACGTCCTCAAACGGTCCAGCCGCATCCTCTCCGGCACAGTTGACTACGCGAATAGCTCTTCCATTCTGACCGCTCACCGCGAGAAATGGGCAATCGTTCCGTATGGCATCGAGACAGATCGTTTTGACTACACGGATGATGTTGCGCGGCGCGTTTCGGAATTGCAGGCAAGATATGACGGTAAGCGCGTGCTGTTTATCGGCCGATTGTGCTACTACAAAGGTCTCGACTATCTGATTCCCGCCATGCAAGCAGTCAACGCGACGCTCCTAATCGGCGGCGTTGGGCCGTGGGAGAAGCAGTTGCGACAGCTTGTAGATGAACATGGTCTCACAGAGCGGGTTCATTTTCTGGGCAACGTCGATGATGACGAGCTGACGGCACTTTATTATGCGGCCGATGTTGTCACATTACCCTCCACATGGCGCAGCGAGGCTTACGGGCTTGTCCAGTTAGAGGCATTTGCCTGTGGCAAGCCTGTCGTCAGCACCGATCTGCCCGGCGTTGCGACGGTCAACAAGCATGGTGCCACTGTCCCAGCGCGTTCATCGCAAGCACTGGCAAGTGCGTTAAACGAGCTACTCGCAGACGAAGCGCGTTGCCAGAAAGTTGGCAGGCAGGGGCGTGAAATCGTCGCAGCAAATCACCAAATCGCGCAAATGGTGACACACATCGAGGATATTTATGCAGATGTTGAACGTTCTGACAATTGATGTAGAAGAATGGTTTCATGGGATGAAGTATGCGCCAAGTCGTTGGTCGCAGCTTGAATCTCGTTTGCAAGTTGGAATGGAAGTGATCCTGCAACTGCTCGATAAACACCTCGTCAAGGCGACATTTTTTGTGCTTGCACCATTGGCACGTCAATATCCGTGCCTGATGCGCCAGTTGGTGGCAGCAGGGCATGAGATTGGGACACATGGGATGTGGCATCGGCCGATTTACACGCTCACGCCAGCGACTTTCCACGAGGAACTCTGCACCTCTATCGCTATTCTGCAATCGATCACGGGACAACGAGTCGTGGGGCATCGTGCGCCCTATTTTTCGATTACAGATGAGTCACTTTGGGCATTTGACGTGTTGATGGAGGCGGGGATCATCTATGATTCGAGTATTTTCCCAGTTCGCAACAGTCGCTATGGCATTCCTAGCGCATCGCGTAGACTACATAAATTGAGTAATGGATTGCGCGAACTGCCCATCGCTACTTGGCGTATCTTGGGACAAAATCTACCGACGGGTGGGGGCTTTTACGGCCGATTTTTTCCCGTTTCGATGCTAGCTGCGGGTATCCGTCAGTTAAACAGCATCGGACAACCGGCTGTTATCTACTTTCATCCATGGGAATTTGATCCCGCCCACCCTGTCGTCACAGGCAATCTGAAACGCCTCTATCGCTTCACCCACTACCATCGACTACACGCAACGGCAGCGGTGTTGGATAAACTGCTTACTGATTTTCCATTTGGGACGGCGCGTGCAGCCATTCAATCCAGCGACCATGTGGATCAACGTTTGCCAATAAGGTCGTCTCGCGTTGACCATCTAGCCAACGTGTGAGAGTCAGTTGTGAGGTAGCCGTTTCGATCCACTCGGCCGAAATCCAGCAAAAGTCGCGTTCTTGTGCAAGCTCATCGAGCATCAAATGAAATTGCGCTCGCATCTCGCTTGAAAGTTGATACAACACAAATGAGCCGAAAACGATGAGTTGGGTGTCGGCCGATGTAGCACGCACAGCCGTTGGCAACAGATCAAACATGTCGCCGCGTTGCAAGGCTGGCGGGTACAGTTGAGCTATCTCAATCGCATGACGCAACTGTTGTCGTCGTTTGTGATGTTCAGGCCAAATCAACGCTTCCAGCCAGCGTGCATCGTCGGCGTTCGATATGTCGAGTGGGTTCATATCGATCCCAACTGACTGCTTGACCGTTGGTAGCTCAGGTCGATAGTCAGGCCTCATCTCCGCTCGCCAAACTGTTTTCAACTGTGCAGGTGACCCCGCATCTCCCAATCTACCCCATTCACCATAATCATAGCCAAAACGATGCCAGTTCAGATTCAATCCCGCACTACAGCCAACTTCAATCATTGAGAATGGCTTATCATTGGTGGTTTGCTGGAATGCGAGGGTTAGGAACAGGGATCGGCCGATGGCATTTGTCTGCGTGCGTCGCGTCCTGATAATCTCGCGCAATTTGTCAAAGTTGGTCAGGCAGTACGCACGGAAAACGGGAAACGCCTCTCTGACAGGGCGCGGCTCTTCACAAAACTGAACATAAAAATCGCGCAGTGGTGCGGCTTTGTCTTGTGCTAATAGATATTGAACGGCCGCAAGTATCATGTTGGGCGGCGGCTGACTGCGCTGAGAATGGGCTGCCAAGTAGAGCAGCTCACTGTCGTGTGCAATGTGGTTCGCTAGTTGCTCATAAAGTTGTGAGGAGCCAAACGTCCCCATCTCGCCCCAACGTCTAAAGAAACGGCTCAGTTTCTCCTCATTTTCTTCAGTCCATGCCAGTGTTGTGTATCTATCCATTATTGCTTATATTGTTCAATCCTGATCCAACCATCGTGAATGTGATTTACAACAGGCAACGCACTTTCATGCCCTTGTCTCTTCCTTGCGTCCTGCTGCGACTCAGTAGATCGGAAGGTATCTTAGAGCTACTATGATGTTCCATATAAAGTGGCCAATTACGTAAAGCAAAAAGCCATTGACGAACGTTGTTCGCGCAAACATCCACAGCCAAAAGAAACCACTTCGCACTCGGCCTGGGCTACGTGCGACTTCACCTTCAACAAAATTCCGCCAGCTATCAGTGATCGATGACAACAGGTTGAGAAAAAGCAAAGTCAGCACAATTAACAAGCCTCCAAAGACAGCTGCCACTCGCGCTTCATACCCTCGAAAATAATAGGCTATCCACAAAACGATATTACGTACTATATTATTGAAGCTAACCTCAAGGTTGAGAGCAGTCTCAAGGGCAAAGTTGAATAACTTCCCAAGCAAATCTAGCATAGTTTTTGTCCCAAAGTTGGATAAGTCATAACGTCTATCGTTGTCATTAGCTGCTAACGAAACACTTCGTGCTATCTGTGCTTAATGCAAAGTAGAGAGCGTATCATTTTAATGCTTAATTGCCCCAAAGGCGGCAAAATTGCTATTTTTATGCAGAATCTCAACTGTGTCAAACCCTACTTTTCGCAGCATATCAATTTGGAACATCAATGGGCGTGGTGAGTCCTCTTTTTCGATATAGGCAAAGACTTTTTCACGGTAAGCGGCATCTTGCAGATCGGTCAGATAGTCACCATAGCGCGACCACATCATGGCATTGATAGGGGGCGTTGTGTGCAAAATGAGATCGCTGATCCAGAGACAGCCACTCGGCCGAAGTGCCGCATAAAATTTCGCAAACACAGCTTCCCACTCATCATCTCCTCGCAGATGATGCAAAACTGCCGCCGCTATAATCACGTCGAACTGCTCTGCGCCTAAGTCCAATCCTCGAATGTCTGTTTGGTGTGCTGTGATGTCCCCTGTCGAGACAGCTCGAATGCGTTCGCTTGCGCGGTCGAGCATCGGCCGACTCAGGTCAACCAGTGTGAGATTCAGATTGGGCAGTCGCTCCAGCAACTTCAACGAATAGTTCCCCGCACCACAGCCCACATCTAGCAGCTCAGTCGCATGTGGCACGACTGTTGCGGCCGCCTGCGTAATCAACTCAAGCACGAGCGGCGCGTCTATCGTTGCCGTCTGTCCCGTCTGCAAATTGGAAAATCGCTCAACATCCTGATCAAAACGCGCCTGTATCTCTGTCACTGACGATTTTTTTGAAAAATCCATCTTTTCGCTCAATTTAACTCAATCTTTTGCTTATCATCGCAAGATTGAACTGTTAAATACTTTACAATTTTGCCTCTTCATAGTACGCTAGCCCCATTGTTGGTACGCAGGCACTATGTATTGTTCGCCCAACTACCAATGGAGAAAATTGGAAAGCGTAGAGTGGCTCGCGGACACTGTAGCAGTATCACTTGTCCGAAGGTGTTTAGGAGTATTGGTATGAAGAGCTTTTATTGTCTTGTTCTATCTGTCTGCCTCTGTTTATTTTTAGCCTATTCCGCAACGAATGCCGAATCCCAATCAGCACAAATCAAAATTGAACTCGATCAAACTGGTATTTATCAGATTGATTATACTGCATTGCAAACGGCCGGGTGGAATGTCGATGAGGTAGACCCGCACAATTTTGCACTGTCGCAACGCGGAACTTCTGTCTCCTTTCGATTTATCGGGGATGAAGACGCACAGTTTGAGGAAGGGGAAGCGATTCGATTTTACGGGTGGGCGTTTGATGGGGACGAGCGTCAGTATGTCAAGCACAACGTCTTTTGGCTCTCGGCCGACGGCAGCGGCACACAAATTGCAACGGTTGAGCAAGCACATGGGGAGCGCGTGGAGCGGGTTGCGGCCGAGATAACCCATGCCCCCGAAAACATCTTCTCCCTCACCTATACGCGACGCTGGCCAACATTTGACAACCCGTTTGATGCTTGGTATTGGGCGTTACTGACAAAAGATGCCGCACAGCCAGCCCTTCTAACCCTGCCCATTGACATCCCACATCCCTCTCCTAATAGTACAGCCACCTATCTGATTGAAACTCTCGACCAAAAAAAGCGCGACGGCCACGTTTTGACACCGGCTCTCAATGGTCACGTCGCCCAAACAACTCAATGGGATGGTCTTATCAATCAAAATATCAGCAATCCGATCTCGCAAACGCTGCTGCTAAACGGCACAAATGTCTTGTCATTGACGCTGCAAAGTGAGGGAGTTGATGGCATCTATCTCAACCGCGTGACCGTCAACTACGAGCGGGAACTCATCACCAACGACAACTCACTCACATTTGGCTATCCTGACGCAGGCGCACATACATTTGTCGTGCGCGGCATAACTGAATCTAATCCAGACAACCTACTATTTTGGGATATTACCAACCAACATGTGCCACGAGCGGTCATTTTGAATGAGACGAATTTGGTCACAAGTGAAATCGGTGTCGAACATGCGGAGTCGGCGAAATTTTTATTGACGCATAAAGAGAAACTATTACAGCCTATTACGCTCTCAACTTACATGCCTCAATCGCTTGAACCAACTACAAATGGGGCCGAATGGCTCGCTATCACCCATAGCAGTTTGTTCACAGAAACGTTGCGTTTGGCGGAACAACGCGAAACACACAGCCGCTTGACGACGCATATTGTGACGGTTGAAGAGATTTTTGCCCAGTACGGTCACGGTTTGCCGCTGCCGCACGCAATCCGAGCCTATTTACAACATGCCAAAACGACATGGGAGATTGCGCCAAATTACGTGCTTTTGGTGGGCGATGCGTCGCTCAATCCACGTGGGTTAGCCTGTCAGGGTAGTTGTCTTTCAGACTGGACAACGGCCGATGAAAGTCTAATCCCCACCTTTTTAGAGCCACTAGACAGGCATATGGGTTTGGTTCCCGTCGATCATTTTTACACGCTGTTAGAAGGTGATGACGACCTACCGGATGTGGCAATCGGCCGACTGCCCGTACAGAATTCGGTCGAACTCGCCCCCCTGATCGACAAAATCATCACCTACGAGCAAAATCTAGTCAATCCAACAGGCTGGACACAAGACGTTCTCTTTGTCACAGACAACATCGATAATGCAGGTGATTTTTGTTTCTACTCAAACGCATCGGCCGCTCATTGGCCACAACAGTTTGAGACCACACAACTTTGTCTTGACGAGACGGCTCATGTAGACACACTCCGCACAGCAATGTTTGAGCGCATCAATCAGGGCGTGCTTGTCACCCAGTATCTAGGGCATGGCTTTGTAGGGGGTTGGGCAAGTGAGGGGATTTTGACGGCCGATGATATGCCACACTTACAAAATAGCGACCGACCCTTTGTACAAATCAGCGGTAATTGCCTAGACGGTAATTTTGCGTGGGTTGGCAGTAACAGCATTGGCGAAACGCTGTTGCAACATGATCTAGGTGGCACGGCAGCTCATTGGGGTGCGCCCGGTCTAGGCTATCTATTTGAGCATTACGCACTACACGAGGCATTTATGCGTGGCGTGACACAGCACAATTTGACCCACATCGGCGATGCGATTCGCTATGCGAAGACAGACTACCTCTCAACCGACTGGTACTATGCCCCACAAGCGTACACCTCGACGCTGCTTGGTGATCCTGCCATGCAGTTGTTTCACGCTGAGTTGGGCGTAGAGCAGTTGGTCGAAACGACGACGATTGTTCCGGCCGAATATGTCGATATTGATGTTCAAATCTCAAATCGAGGTCTCTTAGATAGTGATATAGAGATCGCATTTGATGCGCCGAGCGGTGTTGAGTTTGTCGCCCCTCAGTTGACACAAACAGATGAACGCAGCGGGACGTTGACGGGCAACATCGCGGCCGGTGAGACGCTTACTAAAACGGTCACAGTGCGGGTCATCGACAGCGAGCATATCGGAGAGACAATAGCAATTCAGACAACCGTGACGGGGGATGGGTTTGATGGGGATTTGGCGGATAATTCGGCCGAGACAGTCCTTCAAGTCGTCAACGTTGACCCTACAACCATTCAACTGCTCTCTCTTCAAACTCGCGCTCACCAGATCAGCACGGTAACGATCCTTGTCCTTCTTTTGACGATACTTTCTATCGGAAGTGTGTGGTTCAAAAGACAATCTTCTGATTGAAATCGCAAATAGACTATGTTACTATGCTTTTTGCCCTACTGTGTGCGAGATGCGGTGTAACAGTCGAGCCAACGGATTCCGTCTGGGGTACGGGAATAGGACGCAGGCAGCACGGTAGCCAAAGGTGACGTGTCCGCCACGACCTCTAAAAAGCCCCACCTACGAAAGTAGGTTCGAACTCTAAACCGTTCACGGCATGGCGGGGTTAAACAAAAAACTGCAACAGTGTTGCAGTTTTTTGTTTGCCAACGGGCAAAGGCTATTTTCATCAGTTACAATTCAAGAATATGAGTATTGAAACATTATTTGCAAATCGAGCTGAAAAAATTAAACCATCCGCGATTCGGACGCTTTTCGCATTGCTAAAACGACCGGGCATTATCTCCTTTGCTGGCGGTTGGCCTGATCCTGCGCTGTTTCCTGTCGCTGCGTTGCGTGATGTCGCGGCTCAAGTTCTTGCAACTGACTCAGCAAACGCTTTGCAGTATGGGGCGACGACTGGGGATGCACGGCTGCTAGGATTTTTGCGTAAGCGGCTCAATCGCGTGTATGGCATGGCGATTAACGACGATGAAATTATGATTACCTCTGGTTCACAGCAGGGGATTTATCTGACCAATGCACTGCTGCTCAATGCCGGGGATGCCGTTGTGGTTGAAGCACCCACGTTTGCAGGCGCATTCGGGGGAATGCAGACGTTTGAGGGTGATATTTTAGAAGTCAAGATGGATGCAGATGGATTAGACACGGAGAACTTAGAGCGCATTTTGCTGGAACGTAAGGTCAAAGTTGTCTATACAATTCCTGAGTTTCAAAATCCCAGTGGGCGCACAATGTCATTGCCGAGGCGGCGGCGGTTGATCCAGTTAGCGGAGCAGTACAACTTTGTGATTTTGGAAGATGCGCCCTACAGCGATTTGCGTTATGAAGGTGTGCCAATGCCATCCATTTACACGCTTGACACCAACGGCCGAACTTTCTATTTGGGCAGTTTCTCAAAGACGCTTGCACCACAGCGGGTTGGCTGGGTCGTTGCCCCATCGAATGTGATTAGCAAGATGTCGTTTTTGAAAATGGCAATCGATGTCTGCACACCGACGCTAACGCAAGCGATTATTGCTGAGTTCTGCGAACGCGGGTTGTTAGAGACGCACATCGAGCAACTGGTGGCGGTCTACGGAAAGAAACGGGACGCGATGCTACACGCGCTAGATCGTTTTATGCCGGTGGGGGTCGAATGGACAAATCCGCAGGGCGGGATGTTTATTTGGGTCACGCTGCCAGAAGAGATGAGCGCGGAAACGGTTTTTCATGCGGCGTTGGAAAAGGATGTCGCGTTTGTGATCGGCTCGGCATTCTATGCAGATGCAGCGAATGCGCCGAAAAATGTCGCCAGATTGAACTTCATTACGCCAAGTGAGGAGATGATCGTTGAAGGATTGCGGCGGCTTGGCAGCGTGATTGCGGAACATAGCGGGTCGGGAGAATAAACGCATGTTTGAATACGATATTTTAGCGACTGACGGGGCGGCGAGAATCGGCCGATTTCACACCCCACACGGCATCATCCCTACGCCCATTTTCGCCCCTGTCGGCACGGCCGCAACAGTCAAAGCGATGCGCCCACGCGATTTGCAGGAGATGGGCGCAGATTTGGTCTTGAGCAACACGTATCATCTCTATTTGCGCCCCGGTGATGAACTTATCCGTGACATGGGCGGCCTGCATCAGTTTATGCAGTGGAAAAAGCCAATTTTGACCGACAGCGGCGGCTTTCAGGTTTTCTCTCTGGGTGACACGCGCAAAATTGACGACGACGGGGTGACGTTTAAGAGCCACTTGGATGGGTCGCTGCATCGATTTTCGGCCGAGACCTCCATCAAAATTCAAGAAAATCTCGGTGCGGACATCATTATGATGTGGGATGAATGCGCTGATCCGAACGACTACGACTATCAACGTCATTCGCTCGACTATCGCACCCATCCATGGGCAGTGCGCTGCGTTGAGGCCAAAACCCGCGACGATCAAGCACTGTTTGGCATTGTGCAAGGTGGCATTTTCCAAGATTTACGGATCGAAAGCGCAGAATTTCTGGCAAAGCTCGACCTCCCCGGCTATGCCATCGGTGGGCTAGCTGTCGGCGAGACAAAATACGAGATGTACCAAACGCTCGACTGGCTCAATCCTGTCATGCCGGCCGACAAGCCACGCTATTTAATGGGTGTTGGTGCGCCAGAAGATTTAGTGAATGGGGTCTTGCGTGGGATCGATATTTTCGACTGTGTGCTACCGACACGTTTGGCACGACATGGTAGCGCGTTCATTTTGGGCGGCCGACTCAACATGAAAAACAAAAAGTTCGAGCGTGATGAAACGTCACTTGACCCCTCCTGCACCTGTGAGACATGCCAAACATTTAGCCGCGCCTATCTGCGCCACCTCGTCAAATCAAACGAGATTTTGGGTCATATTCTACTATCGATCCACAATGTCCATTTTCTGCTGGAACTGATGCGCCAAATGCGCGTGGCAATCGCGGAGAAGCGGTTACAAGCGTTTGCAAGTGACTTTCTGTCTCACTATCCTACACCCTCTCTTTAACGGAAAATTATCGCAAAGACAAAGCGTGGCAACGCCAACATCCTGCGCCAGCGCCACGGTTCAAGAATGAGGCGATGCAACCATTCTAGCCCGATTTTCTGAACCCAGACGGGCGCACGAGTTGATTTACCGGTAACAAAGTCGAGGGAGCCACCAACGCCAATGGCAACGCGCACCGTCTTGAGCGTTTCCCGATTGCGGTATATCCACTTGTCTTGCTTGGGTGCGCCGTAGGCGACGAGCAGCACGTCGGCGCGGCTAGCGTTAATCATCTCGACAATAGTTGCGTTTTCACTCTCGGCCGGTGACCCCGCAAACGTTCCCGCAATTTGCAAAGTCGGATGTCTCTGCTGAAAAATTTCGGCCGCTTGTTCAGCAATGCCTTCTTCCGCACCCAACAAAAAAAGCCGCCACCCCTCCCGCGCACAGCGTTCAGCCAAATGATAGACGAGTTCGGAGCCGGGAACACGTGCGCGGAGCGGTTTTCGGAGCAGACGTGAGGCGATCACCAAACCGATACCGTCGGGAAGGTTGAGACCTGTCGTCGTCAGGAGGTACATAAAGTCAGGGTCATCTTGCGCCTTCATGACGAATTCGGGGTTGACGGTGCAAATTTGGCTCAAGCGGGACGTTTGCATAGCGTTGGTAATCCAGTCGAGTGTTTCGGACATGGTTACATCGTCAATGCGGATGTTGAGGAGACTGATTGACATAAAGTGCTGGGGCGAGCGTGGCAACTTGCGGCTACGGTCTCCAAACAAGCCAGCTTGCGAGCATCTCTTCAGAAGTGAGACTGCCGTGCGCGCCTCTAAAAAAGTTGAGCTTCTTTTTCTCGCTAGGGCTGCCAAACAGTGCGCCCTCTCTCATCAGGACGATAACATCGCCGAGACGATCTTGTGTGTGAGGCGCGTAGGGTGGCGCACCGAGTAGCCCGATTTTGAGTGCCTCTTGCGAACTGAGCGCATACGCTTTGTCGGCTAGATTTGTGTTGATGTAGTCGATGACGTTTTGAACTTGTCCCTGTTTGGCGTAGAGATAGACTGCGGCGGGATCACCAGCGGGTCGCATCAGGAGCATATTTTGCAGCGTGGGGTGATCTTGGAGATAGATATGTCGGGACTTCGGCCGAAAGCTCTGCCCATGATCGGACATCACCGCCACAACTGTGTTGCCGTTTTTTGGCAGATGCTCAAGCAATAGCGTCTGTAACTGATAAAACAGCGTATGCACTTCTGCAAATACCGCGTCGCTCAAGGGGCCTTTGATGTGACTCAATGTGTCGATTGTGTCCCAATAGCAGTTAATGTACAGCTTTTTGGACTGCTGTTTTGCCAATAGCGCACGGACCTGTACAAACATGTCCGCAACCGAAACGGCTCCATGCTCCTTCGCATCAAGGCTGCCCAAAATTTCGCTGAGGCCTGTCTTGACGATTTGGTGATTTTTGAACAGGTGTGTCTTAATGCCATGCGTGGCAAATTTTGCGGCGGCCGACTCTGTCGCCAAAAAGTTCTCTGTGTCCAATCCCGCATTTCGCAGCGCATCGGGGAACTTGCTAAAGACAGGCGAGAGATTGATCATCTGCCCCATTGTCGCAAACTCTGGGAAAAACAAGCGTAATCCGACTAGGCCATGTTGGGCAGGTGGCGTTCCCGTGTGGATAGAAGAGAGCGCATTAACCGTTGTTGAAGGAAAAACAGACGTGATCGGTGTGCGGATAGCGGCCGTTTCCCATGCGGGCAATGTCTCTCCGATTTGGTTGAGGATATTCCAGCCAAGTGCATCGATCACGAACACGATGACATGCTGAACATCTCCAGTGACAGGTTGCCACATCTCGGCCGACAATGCAGGCAATCCTGTGCAGGGAATGCCAAGCCAATTGGCAATTGTGGCTGGCACATTGGCAATGCAGCCATTTTCATAATTGGGGATAACAAATTCGGGTGGTAGCATTTGATGATTAATCGTTAAGGAAGGTCATTCAATTGTGCAGTTATTAGACAAGCCAGTACCTATAATGCGTAGAAGGTGGCAAGGTGTGAGGAACATTTCTAATTATTGACTCTTTGGGATTTGAGGTGAAAAGACGTGGTACGTGTTGCGTGGTACGTGACGACCACTGGACACGCACCACGCACTACGCACCACGATGCGAAAACCACACGAATTCCTAAAGAGCCTAATTATTTAGTTGATTATTGACTTGCAACTCGCAATTTGCAACTTCTTACAATCTCACGTTGTTATTTTCTAGGTAAACGGCTCATGAAGCAAAGATATTTATTTCTTGTGGTGATTATTGGATTGTTAGTTGCATGTGGCGAAGGGGTAGAGATTCAGGATTCACGAGAGTTTGTCACAGCGACCGCGCCACCAACGACGACTAGCACCATCGTCACGTTACCGCGTGGCGCAGAAGATATTGGCTTGGCTTTCTATCGCGCTTGGCAAGACCGAGACTACGTCGCCATGTATAACTGGATCGACAGGCGATCACAGTCGATTATTCCTCAAGAGGCATTTATCGAACGATATGAGACAGCAATGGAAACAGCGCGTGTGGTTGAGGTGCATATTCAACCCTTAGCGGTTGATTATGACACGGAGGGGGCAGAGATGGTGGTCAATGTGGTTTGGGATACAGCGGTTGTTGGTCAAATCACCCGCGAGCATCTCGTTCCGCTCACCTATGAGGGTCGTGAGTGGCGCGTTGTGTGGGATGACGGGCTAATTTTGCCTGAGTTGGTTGGGGGCAATCAGTTGCGTTTGACAATTAACGCCCCGTCTCGCGCTAACCTCTATGACAAAGATGACACATTGCTTTCAACGCAAGAAATAGGCATTGTGGTCGGCGTGCAGAAAGATCAACTTGTCGATGAACAGGGTTTTTTGTATGCGATGAGCGTGCTGACAGGTGGTGACCCAACTGAGATGCAAGCGCGATATGCTGATGCGCCGGGCAGTTGGTTTGTGCCACTTGGCACAGTGACGGATGAAGACCTGAATGCCAATTATGATGTGGTGGAGCCATATATCAACAAGGGGTTTCGCGTGCAGCGTGGGGAGGGGCGCGTTTATTCGGCCGAAAACATCGCCTCCCATCTCATTGGCTACACGGGTTACATTCCACAAGAGCAGGTGCGTGACTATTGGGAAAAGGGGTATCGTGCCGATGAGAGAGTTGGACTGACGGGGCTGGAGCAATCGGCCGAGCAATGGCTAGCTGGCGAACGGGGCGGACAGTTGACCCTAATTGCACCAAGCGGTGAGACACTGCGCGTCATTGCTGAAAAAGAGACTCAAATAGGGCGCAATGTGCATACAACCTTTGGCAGCGCATTTCAGTTGCAAGTCCAAGAGGCGTTATCGACCGCGATCAAGACTCATCCAGAAGGGCATTCTGGCGCAATCGTCGTGCTAAATGTCAATACGGGCGCGGTCGAGGCAATGGCAAGCTATCCTACGTTTGATGCGTCTATTTTTAGCGAAATTAATCAAGATTTAAGCGTGTCAGTCACCACACTACTAAATGATCCTGCCCGACCTTTGTTCAATCGCGCATCTCAGGCTGCATATCCACCGGGGTCAACATTCAAAATTGTGACGACTGCGGCCGGATTGGACTCGGGTCTATTTGACATGACAACGCCCTACACTTGCACAGGTGTTTGGAACGAACTCGGCGATAACCTAATCAAATATGACTGGCTTGAGCAAGGCCATAGCACGATCACGCTTGCACAGGGATTGACACGCTCCTGCAATCCCTACATGTATCACATTGGCTTTGTGTTGGAAAATAGCGATCCATTTTTGCTACCCAATATGGCGCGTGCCTTTGGATTGGGCGAAGCAACCAACATTCGCGGCATCCCTGAGACAGCGGGCAGTATTCCTGATCCCGACTGGAAATTGGCGCAGATTGGGGGTGGTTGGTCGCCGGGGGACAGTATCAACATGGCGATTGGACAGGGATTTGTGGCAACCACGCCGCTACAAATTACGAATATGACAGCGGCTGTGGCAAATGGTGGAACGCTCTATCGGCCGAATCTCATCGCCCGTATCGAAGCAGCAGGAGCCGCGCCTGAAGAGATCGTGCCGCCTGAAATCCTCTGGGAAATTCCGATTTCGGTCGAACACATCGCCCAAATCCAAGACTCAATGAATGAGGTCACGAGCGGCTTGTGGGGAACGGCAACGGACAAGATGGAGGGGCTGCCGATCACAACGGCGGGTAAAACGGGAACCGCCCAGACAGGGGGGCTAGAAACAATCAGTCACTCATGGTTTACAGGGTATGCGCCGGCAGAATCGGCCGAAATAGCCATCACCGTCATCATTGAGAATGCCGGGGAAGGCTCTGCGGTCGCCGCTCCCGTTTTCCGCCGTATTGTTGAGCTATACTATGGCTTTGACATCACGTCTTATCCATGGGAATAATAAATTATGGCAAGAAAATGGCAAAAAGCGGTTCGCAATGCGATGCGGAAATCGGCCGCCAAGCAGAACAACAAGAAGTCGGCCGCTGACAATCCCGCTTTCTCCTATCGTTGGGAACACGTTTGCGCCGTTGTCAAAACGGGCAAAAAATTGGCTCAACTTACTGGTGCAGATGTTGAAATTATCGAAGCGGCGGCGTGGTTGCACGACATTTGCAAAGAGGCGGGAGATCAACATCCACAGGAGGGCGCAAAATATGCGCGTCATTTTTTGCCCAAAACCGATTTTCCCCCTGAAAAAATAGAGGCTGTGGCGCATGTCATCGAGGCACATATGGGGCTTTGGCGCAAAACACCACTCCAAAATTTGGAGGCTCAAGTCTTATGGGATGCAGATAAGTTGACGAAAATTGGCGTATTGGCAGCGGTTCATTGGTTGGGCGGCGATGTGACGCGCAATCGGATTAGCGGTACGGGTGATGTGATTAAGCGATTACAATCGGCCGATTGGCGCGAAAAAACAGTCGCCAGTATGCACACAGAACCGGCGCGGCGTGCCGCTTATCGTCGCTTTGCCGCCTTTGACGCGATGCTGTCTGCGTTACAGACGGAGTGGGGTGCGAAAGATGTTAGCCGACAGTAATCGGTGAGCGATATGTATAAACGCCAAGCTCTTGTTGGCCGTTCAATATGAAAAGTAGTCCCCGCGTTTTTCTTGTCATCGTTCTACTGACTGCCACTATTTTACGTTTCGGTTGGCTTGGCGTGACCTCCTTTGGTTTTGATGAAGTACGTGTCAGCCACATGGCGTTGCAGATGGCACATGGCGATTTTGCCGAACTAGGGATGCAGTCATCGTCAGGTGTGCCAAATTTTCCTGCTGCTATCTGGATTTATGCGCTCCCCTATGCCATCACAACCAATCCACGTTTGGCGATTGGCCTGACCGCGTTGGTCAACACATTGGCAGTATTTGGTGTTTACTGGGTAGGGCGCAAACTATTCAATGAGTGGGCAGGGTTGGCAACGGCCGCACTTTTTGCCACATCACCATTCTTGGTTTACTACTCACGCAGCGTCTGGAGTCAGAATTGGCTAGCTCCATTGGCAGTTTTGTGGGCAGTGGCAGGTATAAAGGCGATTTCAACCCAGAGGCCACATTCCCTTTGGCTAGGCTTGCATGTTTTTTTAGCGGGGTTTGTAGGACAGGTGCATATTGCGGGATTTGCGCTTGGTTTGGCAACGTTGGTGTATTTGCTCTACTTTCGGATGTGGCGAGCGTGGAAGGCTATTTTGATCGGGGGATTATTGGCGGCGATGTTGATGGTTCCGACAGTTTATACGATTGTGCGCTTTGGGGATGGGGCGCGGGTGGAAATCGGCCGAATACTCGCCACCCCCTCAACCACCGACTTCTCTGCCCTCACCGACACGCTCACCCTTGCCACCGGCAATGCCGCCACCCGTTTCTGGCTCAACGATCACTGGCAATGGAACAATCCCCTTGACCTTTTAACACAGTTGAGCGTTTGGTTGCTCACGATTCTGCTCATAGCTGGATCAATTTACACGTTCTACAAAATTATTACAGAACAAAAACGACGTGGATTGCGAATTTTTCTGCTCGCATGGGCAATCTGCGCCCCACTCCTCTTTTTACGCTCTAAAACCGGCACGACAATTCACTATCACCTGACCTCACTGCCTGCCCTTTTATTGTTGATTGGTGCGTCATTTTTTGAGAACAAACGCAGGTGGAATGTGGGTCTAGGCATTTTAGTCGGGGTTGTTGGAATTACACAAGCTGTAGCGACGGTCTCCGCGATCAATCTGGTGCGGGATGAGCAGGTGTCGGAGGGGATGGGAACGCCTTTGTTGTTTCCACAGAGTGCGGCCGAGAGAGCGCAAGGGGCAGCTCGGCCGATTGTCGTCGAAACATTCGGCTCGAACTTTGCCTATGATGGTGATGCGGCGACCTTTGATGTTTTGCTTTGGGATTCGCCACGCCGCATCGTCGATGCGAGGTCATCGCTGCTATTGCCAGATGAGCCGTTCACATTTTTGTTTATGCTGGAAAATTTGCCAGCTTATGAGGTCGCGCAATCATTGGGTTGGTTGAATGATCCACAGGTGTTGCCACGTCGCGCGAATGATGTGCCATTTGTGATGAGTGGAATGGACTCGGCCGATTTCTCCTCCTTCACCACCATCGACCCTCCCATTTCGCTCAATAACGGTGCAATTTTGCAAGGCTGGCGCACTGAAACGCTGACGGATGACCGCCTCCGTCTCATGACGTACTGGCAATTAGACAGCCCACTTTCTGCCGGACATTTTCAACAGTTTAATCATCTCTATCTCGTCAATGGGGCAGAGCCGGCCGCGGTTAGTGACGTTTACACCTCATCGAGCGCGTGGCAAGTGGGCGATAGGCTCGTGACATGGGCGGATTTTGCGCCGGTGGAAGGAGAAATCGCCTTTTTTGACGTGGGGATGTACACATGGCCTGACTTGCAGCGGGTTGGGCTAGTTGGCAGTTTGGAGACATATATTCGATTGCCTGTGCGTTGATTCATGCTATGCTGTAGCTTATGAAGGTAAAAGCCCCACGCAATCGCACATTGACGCTTACTGAGCAAGAACATATCAAATTTCGACAGCGATTATTGCACATTGATAAAGCGGTTGTGATTGATGATGTTATCGGCCGACTTCTCAACCAAGATACACTTACAACACTCCCCTATCTTCCCGCACATTCTGTTGATTTACTGATCGCTGACCCTCCCTACAACTTGCAGAAAGTTTATAATGGACGGAAATTTGAGCGGTTGTCGGCCGAGCAGTACGCTATTTGGCTAGACAACTGGATTTCTCAACTACCTCGCATTCTAAAACCAACCGCCTCCCTATACGTTTGCTGTGATTGGCGATTCTCTGGTGTTGTCCACGATGTATTACAACGTTATTTCACAATTCGCAACCGTATCACATGGGAGCGCGAAAAAGGACGTGGTGCCAAAACAAATTGGAAAAATAGTGCCGAAGATATATGGTTTGCGACTGTTTCAAGCAATTACACATTTAATGTCAATTCAGTCAAATTAAAGCGCAAGGTCATTGCTCCCTATCGCAAAAATGGCGAACCCAAAGATTGGAAAATAACAGAGCAAGGTAATTTTCGTCTAACATATCCGTCTAACATTTGGACAGATTTAACTGTGCCATTTTGGTCAATGCCTGAAAACACTGACCACCCAACACAGAAACCTGAAAAACTAATCGCAAAGATGGTTTTAGCGAGTTCCAATCAGAATGATGTCGTATTCGACCCATTTCTTGGTTCAGGGACGACGATAGTGGCTGCTAAAAAACTAGAAAGACGTTATTTTGGCATTGAAATTGACCGAGAATACTGTTGCTTGGCTGAAAAACGTTTGGAAATGGCGGCTCGTCAATCGACAATTCAAGGTTATAGTGATGGCGTTTTCTGGGAAAGAAATTCCGCACCCGTGCAGAAATCAAATGCAACTAGTCAACAACTATCACTTATCTAATGAACAGTAACATATTTTCAGACGACTCATATGAGGAAGTCGAACATGGCATATTAAATTGGCTTAACTTGCAGCACGACCTCGTCAATGAAGTAAACTTAAAACCGTCGAATATGACCGCACGCTACCAAATGAGAATTGAGGACACAGATGACGCGCATTGAAATTCCAAAGACCTACAAGCTCTATATCAACGGGCAGTTCCCACGCTCTGAACGCGGGCGCGTGTTGGCGCAACATGATGCGGAGGGCAATTTTATGGCAAATTACGCATGGGCGACGCGCAAAGATTTTCGCAATGCGATGGGCGCGGCGCGGTCGGCGCATAGCGGTTGGGCAGGGCGCACCGCTTTTAACCGTAGCCAAATTCTCTATCGCATCGCTGAAACGTTAGCTGATCGACGCGCTGTTTTTGTAGAAAAGTTATCCACAGCAGGTGTGGATAACTCGATCAAAGCTGTGGATAAGGCTGTGGATAATATCTTCTATTATGCGGGCTGGGCGGACAAATATGCACAGGTATTGAGCAGCGTCAATCCCGTCTCACAGCCCTTTTTTAACTTCACAACCCCCGAATCGACGGGAATTGTGACTGTTTTTGCCAGTAAAACCGACCCACTGCTCGGTTTGGTGCATGGACTACTGCCCGTCATTTTGAGCGGAAATACCTGTGTATTGGTTGTGGATAACTTTGCGCCGACGATTGCTATTGATTTTGCCGAAGTGATCGGGGTAAGTGATGTGCCATCAGGAGTCGTCAACATATTAACAGGTAAACGTGATGAACTGATCGGCTATGTAGCTGGTCATATGGATTTGAATGCGATTTGTTATTTTGGCGATGATAAAAATGAGATTATCGAGATTGAGACAATTTCGGCCGAAAATCTAAAGCGCACCCACATCACGCCCGATCTCTCACCTAGCGAGTGGCTCGATCATGTCCCAACGCTCTACCATATCCAGCCATTCATTGAGTTAAAAACCGCATGGCATCCTATCGGCACATAAATCCCACTGATCTGCCCATTGTTGTCGAGCAACCTGCTGACAACTTGATTCCAACCCGCGACGGAATTCCTATCCTCCACAATTACCTCCAATTCCGAGCTGCGCCCCTGCAATTCTGGCTCGATACCGCAGCTATCGCCCCGGTCGTGCGCGTGCGCTTTGCAACGAACCGTGAACTGCTCGTCATTACCGATGCAGATTTACTGGGTGAAATGTTCCAAAAAAAAGCGCGACAGTTCCCACGCTCCAGAACGTTAATTGATAAAGATAATCTCGATAATTCACAAACAGTGTTCAACGCGCCAACTTGGGACGAATGGCTTTGGCGGCGACGCATGTTGCAGCCGACCTTTCATCGCAAGCAGTTGACGGGATTTGCCGAAGCAATGGTTGATGAGACGCAAAGGTTAGTCGCTGACTGGGATGGGATCATTAGCTTGAAGGAGCAGATGAAGACGTTGACGATGCGGATTATCGGCCGAACGATGTTCAGCGCACCTCTACAACAAACAAAAAGACTGCAAACACTCTTTGAACAAATTTCCCGTTACTCTTTTGCCAAAAGTTCGGCCATGATCGACCTCCCTGCATGGCTGCCCACACCGCTAAAAGTTCGCACGCGCAAGTCATTGGCAACGCGCTATGACATTATCGGCACAATTGTCAAAGAGCGGCTCGCTTCAAATGAGCCAAAGGGGGATTTGTTGGATACGTTGATTGCGGCGAGTGCGGAGGAGGGGTTTTCGGCCGAAAACATCATCCACGAAATGAACAGCGTCATCTTCGCAGGCCACGAAACCACCGCTATGACGCTGACGTGGCTCTTTCATACCCTCGCTCAAAATCCGCTAATTGAACAGAAAGTCCGGGCTGAAGTCATGACTGTGCTTGGCAATCGCCCCACCACGCTTGCCGATCTCGACGCGATGCCCTACATAAACAATGTCATTCAAGAGACAATGCGTCTCTATCCATCCGTTTACGTGACCCTACGCGAAGCAGATGGCGACCAGACACTCGGTGATTATGATATCCCTGCTGGCACAGAACTTCTTGCCAACCTTCGCGCCCTCCACCGTGATCCGCGTTACTGGGAGGCTCCGCTTACGTTCAACCCCGACCGTTTTAACAAACCACGCCACAAATTTGCCTACATGCCCTTCCTCATCGGCCCTCGCAAGTGCATTGGTGATTCTTTTGCCATGATGGAAATGCGGCTCGTCGTCCCGACCATCCTTCAAAATGTCTATCTTCGGACGGCGGGAGAACTGCCAAAAGAACACGCTGGCTTTGTCATGGAGCCAGACAACAACGTTGAGATGTCGATTACATCAAGTAAGGGTTAAATCCACTCCATCCGTGCGCCCAGCGCATTCATTGTTTCGACAAAGCCGGGGAAGCTATCTGCAACGCAGTTCGCCTCGCCTATTGTCGTGGGCGAGTTGGCCGCTAGGGCTGCCACCGCCAGTGACATGCCTAGCCGATGATCGTCATGGCTTTCAACTTCTGCGCCTTGCAGGCGGATAGGGCCTTCGATTGTAAAGCCGTCGGGATGCTCATCCATCGCCACACCCATCTTTGCCAGTTCGCCTGCTAAGACGCTAATACGGTCTACCTCTTTGACGCGTAACTCGGCCGCATCGCGCACGACGCTTTTGCCGGCCGATTGTGACAATGCAACCGCCAAAATCGGAAACTCATCAATCGCACGCACGACGACCTCGCCGCCGATAGTTGCACCGTGCATCTCGCTAAAGTTAATGGAGAGATCGGCCGCAGGCTCCCCACCCGTTACACGCTGATTTGTCACACTTAGTTCCGCCCCCATCATCTCCAGAATCTCCAAAATACCGGTGCGTGTCTCGTTTTGACCACAGTTTTCAACCGTGATTTCGGAGTGCGGAACAATAGAAGCAGCTACCAATGGAAAGGCGGCGCTTGAAATATCGGCCGGCACAGTCAGATCAAGCGGCTGCAATTCGGTTGGAGGCGTTAGCGTCACTGTGTTGCCGTTTGTCTGTACATCAACGCCCATTGCTGTCAACATGCGTTCGGTGTGGTCGCGGGCGGGGCCGGGTTCGATGATGCGAGTGATCCCATTAACATACAAACCGGCAAGTAAAACGCAGCTTTTGATCTGTGCGCTGGCGACAGGCAGTTCATAGGTAATTGGCTGAAGCTCGGCCGGCTCTATATAAAGAGGAGCCTTGCCATCAGTACTGCGGATATTTGCGCCCATCTGCTCAAGTGGAATGGTAATGCGACGCATCGGCCGCTTCCGCAACTGTTCACTGCCATCTAGTACAGATGAAAATTTCTGCCCTGCCATGATGCCAGCGAGCAGGCGAATACACGTGCCGGCGTTGCGAGAATCTAGGGGGTCGGCCGATTCCCGCAACCCATGTAGCCCAACCCCCTCAATCTCCAAATCCCAACTAGTTTCGCTATTTTCTTGGGTCGTGATATTGACCCCCATTTGACGAAAAATTTGCAGCGTTGATTGCGGATCACCGCCCGGCTGCCAGCGGCGAATTGTGCTTTTGCCATTTGCGAGCGAACCCAACATGATTGCGCGATGGCTAACCGACTTATCGCCGGGAACAGTAATCGTGCCACGAAGTGGCGTTGTTTGTGGATAGACGCGAAGTTTGCGAGACATAGAATGATTTTAGGGTTATGATTTTGGATTTGCGATTTTGTCGAGAATTGGCAGGAGTTCGGAAAGGGATGTAATGGTGTAATCGGGTTGTTCGAGCGGGGATTTTGGCTGTTTGTCGAGGTGAGGTGGATCGATGTGAACGCTGATGAGACCTGTTTCATTTGCGCCGCGCACATCGTGGGATGGGCTATCACCAACGTACATGGCGCGGTCGGGTTCGCTATTTAGCATCCCCAACATGCGCCAGAAAATAGCCGGGTGCGGCTTCATAAAACCGGTATCCCCAGAGGTGATGCGGGCATCTAGGCGGTCAATCAGGTCATACGCGGCAAGCTCTGCATCACGCATCCACATTGGTTGAAAGGCATTTGTGATGAGACCAATTTTGTAGCCACGTTCGCGCAATTCGTCAAGGACGGCGTGTGTGTCGGGATAAAGATCAACGCCGGGAAAGGGTTGCCAATCTACTTGGCGCATCAATTCATCAACATCAACCTCTTTTGTATCGATCCCCAGCTCATTTAGAACACGCTCAATAACGCCGCCCAGAGAGACAGCGATGAACGCCTCATCTTCACGGGTGGCTGCCCATGCGTCGCGGGTATGTCGGCCGAAACTCCTCGCCAACTTCATCCCATTTACTTCATGCCCTTGTTCTGTTAAGTAACCCCGCATACTGGCAAAAAATGGCTTGAGATAATTCTCCCAACGTATTTTGGGGGCTGCCCATGAGATGAGCGTATCGTCGAGGTCAAAAATGATTGTGTCTAGCTTGGCATTCGGCCGAAATTGATAGTTTGAACGCATCCGGCAATTTTAACCCAAAAACAAAAACGCGGGGTTGCCCCCACGCTAACGTTTTGTCAAAGTTTTTGAGAAACTAAGTAAGCAATAGGTGATTACTCAATCGTTGGCTCGCTGATATTTGCGAGTCGCTCAATTAAGAGAATTGACCCCATCCCCACAATTAAGCAGGCAATTGGGATCAATATCGAGCCATCAAATGTTGGTAGAATGTTAGTGCAGGGTACATGTTCCTCTAAACAGGCTGGATTCTGTTTCCAAGGCCAAATTAAACGCAAGCTACCTAGCATTAGCCCCATCAACGTTGCGACGACCGCATCATGATAGCGTTCAAACAGCCAGCCGACCACTCGTGCAAATGTGATTAAACCAATAAAACAGCCAATGGCGACAAGTGCAAGCGTCAAAATATCACGGTCATTGACAGCACCCAATACGTCATCATACTTACCCAGAACGACCAAGATGAATGAGCCAGAGACACCAGGGAGGATGAAAGCACAAATTGCAATCGCGCCTGCCACAACTAAAAACCACTGACCAGACGGTGTGCTGGCTGAAACGGAACTAACGAATAGGAAAAAGCCAATTGATGCAAAAACGAAGAGGCCAATAGCGGTCGGTGTCCATTTTTCGATGCGTTGACCAACGAGATAGATAGATGAGATGACAAGGCCAAAGAAGAAGCTCCATATCCAACTCGGCCGATTGTGCAACAACCATTCCAACGCGGAGGAAAGCGTTAAAATCGCTGTTAACATGCCCACGACAAGCGCAAGCAAAAACTTCCAGTTGACGATTTCAAACATGCGCTTGATGTCAAGCTTTTTGACTGCCTCGATAAAATCAGGCTCGGTCACATCACGGATTGACTGAAGCAACTCCTCGTAAATGCCCAAGATAAACGCCATTGTGCCACCACTGACACCGGGAATGATTTCGCAGATACCCATGGCGAAGCCGCTCAAGACGATGCGGATGTAATCACGTGGGGCGCGTGTTAATTTTTTCATAGATAAATCCCTTTAGAGCGGGGTCATTGACACTTCTTCACAATAAAACACGCAGCGATCATGCTGCGTGCGTTTTTCGGCCGACGATTATAACACGACTTGTCTGGCCTCGGCCGATGGACAAGCGAGAACAAACCAAATCGTTCGACTCTCATTTAGTAGGCGCGGGATTCACGCCTATTGTTTGTTAAGCAGTCACTTTTGCGGGGAACGTGTAGCCAGTGCCACGCTCAGAGACAACATAGAGCGGTTTTTTGTGATCGCGTTCTACCTTGCGGCGGAGGCGATGAACGTGAACATGCAGCCGATCTTCATAAGCCTCTTCAAGCGGCCAAAGACGGCGCAGCAAGAAATCAGTCGTGACAACGCGCCCCGCGCTTCGCATCAGAAGATATAATAACTTCGATTCGGTTGGCGTGAGTGAGACTTTTTCACCAGCAACAATTGCCTTGCGGCTGGGAAAATCAATTTGCAAAAATTCATCAACGACAACAAGTGGATCAAGCGTGTAGGAGAATGTGCCGATGCGGCGCAAAACACGTCGCACACGTGCAACTAACTCGCCGGGGCTAAATGGTTTGACGATATAATCCTCGGCAAATTCTTCGATACCGCGAATAACCGTGTCTTCTTCGTTCACAGCAGTCAGCATAATAATTGGTAGGTCGCTGAATTGGTGAACGGCTTTACAAAATTGGAATCCATCCATGCCGGGCATGTTCAAATCGACGATGGCGAGATGGGGAATTCCTGTACGTTGGATGAGGTTGAGGGCTTCTTGACCTGAATTGGCCGTTTGTACCTCAAAACCAGCTTTAGTGAGAGCAACTTCGACAATGCGGAGTGTATATGGGTTGTCGTCTACTGCTAGAATGCGTTCGATGTCTGACATTGATTCTGTCATGCGAAAAACTCCTATCATGCGGAACGTGCAGAATTTGCTCCGATCCATCTGGAGGACAGTTCCGTGAATTTATTTAATATGGAAGGTGCTGAAGCGTTCAGCCTACGAACCTTACGAAAATGTACTATAACATCAAGGCCGTAAGGTTGGCTGAAAAAGAGCGTAACTTTCGAGTGAAAATGGGGTGAAGAAACCACAACTTATGTGTGAATTTCGGGTGATTGCGGTGGATAGCAACCTTGTGTTTGACACTATTATGCCTTTGGCGGATTGAAAAATGTTCGTAATCTATTTTTGTATTGCATGGCTAATTGGGTTATGGTTTGCCAGCACAGTGCCAGCGCAGCAAATTACTGTCAGCATTTGGACACTGACATGCTTTTTAGGATTTCTTGGAACCGTTTTTGTCCCACGTCGAGAGCAGAACACACGGATATTGCTGCTTTGCTTGTTTGCGTTTTGTGCAGGTGGGGCGCGGGTTGCGTTGATGGAGGAGACAAAGTGCGAAGGGGCAGATGTTTGTGTGCTGAACGGCCGACCGCGCGATGTGACGTTGGTGGGCTGGGTTGCGGCCGAGCCAGATGTGCGCGATGGAATTGTCAATTTGCGTATGCGCGTGCAAAAAGCGGGCATTGCGAATGCGCCAATAGCGGCGGCGGAAGGAGATGTCTTGGTCACCGTGCCACGTTTTCCCACGATCTCTTATGGCAGTGTCGTGACAGCAACGGGAAAGTTGACTGTGCCATTTGAGAGTGTGGAATTTTCCTATCGTGATTACCTCGCCCGTGAAGGCATCTATGCCACGATGTACCGCCCGCGCATTCAAATTGGCGACGCAAATGAAGGTTGGGTCGTTCTCTCTGTCATTTATCGTTTCAAAGAGTCTGTCGCCAATACCATCGAGCGCATCATTCCTGCACCAGAGTCTGCATTACTCAAAGCGATTCTGCTTGGTGATAAGTCGGGATTACCTGAACAGTTGGAAGAGAATTTTCGCACCGTTGGCCTCTCCTACTTAATTGCCATTTCAGGGTTTCATGTCTCAATTATTTTAACGCTGTCGCTAAGTGTCTTTGACATGTTTCTGAAGCCGCGTCAAGCTGTTTTTCTCACTGTGCTTACGCTGATATTGTACGTGCTGCTGGTTGGACTGCGTGCGCCGGCGTTGCGGGCGACGATTATGGGGATTGGCGTGCTGGTCGGATTGCGATTTTTCGGCCGACGCAACGCCACAATCCCAATTCTCGCCCTCATTGCCATCATCCTTACCCTCATTCACCCCGCTCAACTTTATAATGTCGGCTTTCAACTCAGCTTTGTCGCATCGCTGGGCATCGCACTTTACTTTCGGCGCATCTTTGCATGGCTCAATGATTGGGTCGCCAACAACGTCTCTGTTGCTGCCACACAAGGCGTTGGTCAGGTTTTGATTGGCACACTTGCTGTTTCTATCGCAGCACAAGCTTTGACCCAGCCCTTAGTCGCCTACCACTTTGAACAGTTCCCCGTATTTTCCATTATCATCTCTTTGCTCGTTGCCACTGTTCAGCCCACACTGATGATAACGGGAATTTTTGCGACCTTAATCGGGATGGCATTCGAGCTTGTCGGCAAATTGATCGGTTGGGCGACATGGCTAGTTTTACGTTATACGATTCTTGTCATAGATTTGGGCGCAGCGATTCCATTTGCACAAATACCGGTCAAGATCGACGAGTATGGTTTGTTCTTTATCTATGCAATTATTGGCGTTGTGACATGGTACTCTTTCCAAGAGGTTGAGCGACGTGCAGAGGTTCGACAGCGATTGACCCACAATATGCCGCGCCAGACAGCTCTAGGGGCGAGCGCATTAGGCTTATTTTTCGCTATTAACTGGGTCAATGGGCAGCCAGATGGGTTGCTACACGTCACATTTTTTGATGTTGGGCAGGGGGATGCGATTTTCATTGAGACACCAACAGGCCGACAAATTTTGATCGACGGTGGAGAAGTTCCGTCCGTGTTGAATGCGGAAATCGGCCGAAAACTGTCCTTCCTAGATCGTGAGATTGATATTGTTATCGCCACCCACCCCGACGCAGATCATGTGACTGGGCTGCCTGAGATATTTGATCGCTACCGTGTTCAACAGTTCATCTACGATGGACAGACAGATGCCATTTCGGGTGTATACAGTGCTGTATGGGAACGAGTTGAGGCGCAAAAAATCGACACACATATCGCACAAGCTGGCGAGGTAATCGAGATCGGCGACGGTGCGCGGCTGGAAATCGTGCATCCAAGCGGCACGCTTGATGATGAGATTCGCAATAACAATTCTGTCTCGTTGCGTCTGGTTTACGGGGGGTTCAGTTTGTTGCTGACAGGTGATGCGGAAATCCAAGCAGAATGGTCAATGTTGGCAACGGGCTTGCCATTGGAATCGCTCGTTTATAAAGCGGGGCATCATGGGTCAAATACATCGAGTTCGACCGCCTTTCTCAACGCTGTCAATCCACAAATCGTCATTATCTCAGCGGGTGTAGATAATCGCTTTGGACATCCACATGAGGATGTGATCGGCCGATTTAACGCGATCGGGGCGGCCGTCCTCGACACACGTCTACATGGCACAATTGAAGTAAAGACAGATGGCGAACAGATGTGGTGGTCGGGTCACCGTAAATGACACCACTCATTTTACAAGAAACCTGCGGCGATAAGCATCGTAAACGCCGCAATAAACCAGTGAATTAGCCAGCCGTAGACAAACGACTGTGTGCGCCATGCGACGAAGCCAAAGCCTGCGCCGCCAAAAATAGTCGAAAGCGTTTCAAGTTCGGGCTTCCCCAAGTGCATGTATGCGAATGGAACGGCCTGTAGCCAGATAGCGGCTCCTACCCCAACATGTCGCGCCAATCCAAATAGCAAAAACCCGCGCCAGATGAACTCCCATGCAAACAGTTCGACCATGTTGCGAAAGACAATCACACTGGCACTCTCGGCCGCCCGTGCCGCGTAATACGCCTGCATTTCTGGCGTGCGTGCGAAGCCAAAAAGAAATGCGCCCAACAAAACACAAATTGGCACTGTCCAAAGCAGCCCTTCACGCCAGTTCCCCATCTGAAACCCAAACGCTTTGGGCGATTCTCGAAAAAGGAAATAGATGATGAGAATGGGAAAGATGAAATAAAAGATAAAGCGATTGTAGGCGTTGACTTCGATGATGCGATGTTTGTACGCATCAAGCATTGGAATCAGCGTTGTGGCAACAATTAGCAGAACGAGTTGGGTGTTGAAGGTGACTCGGCCGAGCGTAAACGTGTGATCTTTCATAGCGATGTGGACACAATTCTAACGACGAAATGATAAAGTCGCTAGAGAATCCAAGTAAGAAAGTGACAATTCGATTCGTCTACTATTGTGTAAGCAAAATTAGCTAGATAACAATCACACGTCCGTTGTGTGAAGGAGATTTTTCAAATGGCAGAGCCAATTGTTGTAACAGATTCAAGTTTTGAGGCAGATGTATTAGGGAGCAGCGAACCTGTATTGGTCGATTTTTGGGCGACTTGGTGTAGCCCTTGTCGCATGATCGCTCCAGCCGTCAAGGAAATTGCGGCCGAATATGATGGTATCAAAGTTGCAAAAGTTGATATTGATGAAAATCCAATGACACCCGGACGCTATGGCATTATGAGCATCCCGACGTTGATGATTTTCAAAGATGGTCAGGTTGTAGATCGTTGGGTTGGCGCACAGCCAAAAGACGCAATGGTGGCACGTTTGCTCCCACACGTTGCATAAATTTTTGAACAAAAAGCCCGTCCAAATTGGACGGGCTTTTTGTTATGTGGGGTTCCACTTGGGAAAGGTGAAACTTCTGTCTTTTTTATGCAGTATCTTTATCAGAATCGTTAACAATTTTGATGTCGTCAGCTACATCTTTGTCTTTGACGGCAAGCTGATCGGCAAGTTTGCCCATCTCATCGCTTAACCAGCGCAATCCTTTTGTAAAGCTGGTCTTAGCACGTTCAGCGAGATCGTCAGCTTTTATGTCTTCGCGTGCTTTGGCGGTTTCGGCTTGGAACTTTGTGCCGATATTGCCAGTGCGAACCTCACGAATAATTTTATCGACCTCATCGGCAAACTGACGTACGCCAGCCTTTAGCTCGTTTTCAAACTTCGTGCGTTCCTCGCTATCCCAAGCACTACGCAGCGTTTCGGCAAATTTTCGGCCGAGATCGCCCATCTCATCTACAACATTTTGACCTGCATCTTTCAAATCTTCTTCCTCAATACGAATCGTTTCGTCTTCGATGTTGATAGACTCACCCTTCAGACGGTCTTTAATCTCTTCTACATTCGGCATTTCTTGATTGTCGCTCATCGCGTTTGCTCCAAAATTAAAGGCTACCAAAATAGTAGCACAACTTACTACTATAATTTACTACGCATTTATGGATGAAAAGTTGCAATCACCCCTCCTCAACCAATGCTAAGTCACCATCAACACGCACTGCACCGCTGAATACCCAACCGATCGATTCACCTTCATTCGAGCCTAATTCGATCCAATCACCATCGCGGTTGATGACAATAAATTGGTCGTCTTGTTCAGCAAAAGTATTTGTGACCGCACCATAGCTTGGGCTATTTCGTATTGCCAGTCTAGCATTCGTAACCGTGACAATGGTATCGGGCGTTGGGTGAACAGGCAGTTGGAGAATGTCATCAGCGGTGATAAAGTCGGCCGATACCCAACCCTCTTCATCGTCAATACAGCAAATTTTGACCCAGTCGTTGTCCGCTGATCGGCCGAGAGCGTCCACCGTCTGCCCCACATCCTGAATAAGTAAAATAGATTCATAGCCGATACTCGGCCCGCGTCTCATGTTGAGCCTGTCCCCTAAAATGATGACATCCACAGTGACAGGCGTTGCCGTTGCGGTTGGGCGCGGCGTTGCCGTTTTGGTAGGCGTTGCCGTGCTTGTTGGAACCGCTGTTTCTGTTGGTGTCGGCGTATTTGTAGCGGTTGCCGTATTTGTTGGCAAAGGCGTGTCTGTTGGTTGCGCCAATGTCGCCGACGGTGACACCCGCACAATCGTTGGGGTGGGAATGAGCGTTGAGGTTGCGCTTGGCACGGGGACGAGAGCTTGCACAGTTGGCTCAGGTGCGGTGCTATTTAATTGCCCCCAGACAATACCTCCACCAGCCATCAGAACAACTCCCAGTAGAATCCATACAAGGAAGGAGGAGCGCAATGTCGGGGCGTTCTTAAACCCTTTTGGCGTAGTGGCTTTTAACTCAATTGGAAATGTGGTCGTTTCTTTTCGCTGAAAAACAGGACAATTGACATGGTTTTCATGCAAACAACAAGCTGACTGATGTTCTGTGTTGATTCGAGCTGGCGGGGATGCTTTATAACAGTATGTATTTGCGGCAGGATATACAAAACGAATCTCAGGATCGTTTTGTGCGCCGCGATAAAGACAACCGGTTATAGAATTTTTTTCTGTAGTCATAGAAGCCAAACTATAACAGGGTTAACTTTTTTCAGAAATGTCTAGCGAATAAATTTGAATTTGTTCACACAATTTTTTTGCTACTTATCCAAATAGATCGCTAAAATCATGCTTTTTTGTTCTATCACGAACGGCCTGAGATCGTCCACGCATTTCGTTGTAGAAATCTTTGTCGTAACGTCGTGAGCGAATGGGAATGGGCATCTTGACCCCCCAACCAAGCAATAACACTTCCTCTTTCTCCTGCAAACGCGCCAACATCCCGCGCAATTGGTCACGTCCGGCTAGCCCAGACAGAACAGCGCGAATGTCATCTTCATCACCCAACCAGCCGGTGATGCGCGTGCCAAGCTGTGACATAATCTCATCGTCGATTGCCGAAGGTCGCTGGTCGATTACCAGCAGCGTGACATAGTATTTGCGTAATTCGCGGGCGATTGTGCCAAATGCGGTTTGCTTGGCGATTTGTGGCGAGAGCAGTTTGTGTGCTTCTTCGATGCAGATCATCAATGGGCGTGGGGCTGGCGCTTGTTTCGCTTTGTGATTTTCAGTCAGCTTGACCCAGTGTTCGCGGATACGGCGCGTGAGTAAATTGGAGACGAGCAAGTAGTCGAGATCGGTTTCATATCGGCCGAAGCTCAACACAACATGCTTCCCATTCTCCAACTGATCGACCAACATCTTGACAGGATCATTGCTTTTCTCAACAACGTACTCTTTGCGGAAAATTGGCATCAACTTGCGATGTAATGCCGTCGCCGATTTTGGATGAACGTTATTATTCTTTGCCCAATGCTCAACGGAATGGACAGCCGGAACCGTTTTCTCTTTTCCATTGTCGTCAATAAACGTCTCTTCCGCACCCGGCTCCATTGCCATAAATTTAGCGAACCAGTTCGCGCTGAAATCACTGTAGAGTGAATCAAGCACGTTAGAGGCAGACTCATTGAGATTGATCGCTTCCCCTAGCAGATAGATGTCGCTCGGCGTGATGTCGCGCATCGACAGCTCAAGTGTGAAATTGGGCGATTTGCCTTTGACCATCGCCCCCGCGCCCAACGCTGCCACCTGTACCCGTGATGCGCTAAACAAATCTTGCAGCCCCAGAACGGTCACGCCGCGATCTGAGTCGATGTCACTAAACCCATACTCGTTGTGCATGTCAAAGACGAGCGCGGCGGCGACGTTGGCTTTCATCACACCTGCCAACACCATGCGCGTGAGGAAGCTCTTGCCCGTTCCCGTCGCGCCAAAAATGCCGCTTGACCGCTTGACAAGTCGCTTCAAATCCATGCCAACAGGATGATGAGGTTCTTCAATTGTATGGCCTAGCACAAAGTCGCCATCAAAAATCTCGGCGACATCGGCCGCACTCGCCAACCGCACCGCCGCATGGTGCGCGGGAACCGTTTTGACCGGACGTGGTCCCGTTTGGATTTTCCCCTCAGCACGCTCATCGTCCCACTTATCGCGGGCTTTTGTGCCAAGTTCAGGGCCGATGTCCTGCATCAACGTCGTGTACATCGCCATCGTCGTGAAGAGTGTTTTGCCATGCAGGGCGCGGCCGATGGCGGCTTGAATGCGATCTGACTGTTCATCGGCAAAACGGGGGTCAGTTGAACCAAGTTGTAAATCGGTGATGAGGCCATAATATCGCCATCGGCCGTGTTCACAGACGACAAACGCACCTTCTTGCACAGTATCGGCCGAGACCGTCAGCCGCACTCGCAGCCCTTCACGCAAGCCACCTCCAACGATGTATCCTATTGTTTCACTCATAACTTGTTAGCACGGCTGAATAAAGGCTGCCATTTCATTTCGTTCTATCCACGCGGCTGCGAATCCATCCACCGTGGCAACTTGAGGGGCGGTCGAAAATGCAGGATCGTTGAGGAGAACATGTCGCTCATTGATCCCAACAATGACGACAGCATGACCTGTATCAAATTCATCCCAGTAATCTAAAAAACCTGTTTTCACCATTGCGATTGGCGGAATGTTACGCGCAATAGATTGGACTAATGCTTCTAAAGTTGCTTGGCGATAATTGACAATGTAACCCCAACGTGTTAAACGCTCAATCCGTTTCGGCGGTGTTCCAAAATACTCCGTTCCAAGTAGGCGACTAATGCGCTTTGAAGATTTAGCGTCCTGCCAATATTGCAAAATCATTGCAGCACAGGCTGGCAGGCAATCACCATCATGCGACTGTTGAACGAACGGGACTTGTAGCCAATCTCTCGGCATTTGCGCGACACTCCTGTGTAAACCGCTCTGACACACACAACTCACCAGTTAATGCGTCAACATCAACTGTGCCAACTTGCCCGAGTTTTCCACGTCGGCCGATTGTCAACTCCAACGGGAAACGCCAATAGATATTTTGTTCATCTTGCACGACCAAGCATGGCTGTTCGGGTGAAATGAATAAACTGAGGTCATCCATACAATAGCCAATGACACGCTGTTTGGCTTGACGTGCAGAAATAGTAAGTTCTGTAGCAATAGAGAAGTTGAGTCTTAGGTCGCTTTCAGTCGGTGTGTGTGTCAATGTGATAGGCATGATATTAGCATAGAACGATTCTCACTTTATTGCAAGCGGCTACATAGGTTCTGTCAGAATCGGCAAAACTGGCAGCGCATCACTGAGGGCTTCCAACGTTGGGATCAGGGTTGCATAATCACCGCGCAAAAGCTCGATGACCTCTTGAATAACGCTCATTGCCCATTCGTTATCTCGGCCGCGCAACTGATGAATCGCACGGATATGCGCGACGAGTAGTTGTTCGACAGGGATTTTGGCATCGGCCGATTTCAGCACCAATCGCAAGTAGCTCAACTTCTCAGTAAACTGCTTGACTTCATCTGGATCATCGACCAGATGGACAGGATCGAGATTAAGCGGTGGGCGCGGCGGTAGCCCCTGTTGCACCACGCCATTGCGATTGTAGCCAATAGTTAGCACACTCATCTCGATAGGCAGCAGACGATTGTTGCGCTGATCCTCAATTGCTGAGACAGGCAAATTATCTGCCAAAACGAGTCGCCGCACGAGCGGATCATCATCGACATGAAAATCGTAGATCATGCCATAGATGCACTCGTCTGGTTGTGCTTCGGCTTTGACCAAAGCCCCGAAGTATGGATGATCTAGCTGGGCAGCGCGACACCCGAAAGCAAACCCTTGCGTGCTGGCGCGGAGAATTCGGCCGATTTCCACAGTTTACCCCTCATCACTCTCGTCGTCTTCATCCTCGTCTTCTTCAATTTCAAGCTCATCCGGTTCATCCCCTTCTACTTCTGTTGGAATGAGCAGCCCCTCCGCCTCAAAACGCAAAAAGCCGCGCTTTGTTAGCTCTGCCAGTTCAGCAAACAAATCCTCATCTACTTCTGTCAGGCTAAAGCTTGACCGTTCACGCATCGTCTGTTCCAAATCGGAAGAGATTTCGCGCACTAAGTCGGGAAAGAGGTAAAGCGGCATGAGATAGAAACTAACATATTTGCTACGCTTTGCAATACCACCAAAGCCAAGCGGCTTATCTTTTGCCATCCGATGGGGGGTATCTAGGTAGAGCTGTACATCATCATCCTGAACCGTGACCAGTTGTTCACGATAAGGGGCGAGAATTGAGACCAATCGATCGTAGATTTCAGTGTTAATTTCAGACATAAGTTTCCTAATAAATCGCATGTCGGGTTTTACCCGTGCGTGTGTCATCTTTTCCCTGACGTTTGCCAGAGCTTTGTGCGGCAACTTTACGCCGTCGCATTTCGAGTTCAATTAAATGATTTAGATATTCATGATCTTGTTGCAAAACGACTGCTTCTTCATCTGCACGTGTCAACACATACGGATAGCCACCCAAAATTTGGCACTGCTGATGAATTAACGCATGAACGGTATGCACAAAATCTGGTTGTGAGGCTGCCCATTTCGGCATATCAATGCGGGCAACATCTCGACCATTTGGAGCTTTATAATAGAAGAAACAAATTTCTTGTCCACGCGCCTCATATTTACGATACAGCTTTGAATGGTTGACTGCTTCAAACAAACAGCTCCGCTGTCCGGCTTTTAGGAGCATTTCAAACAATGTGTTGTCGCGTACAAGTGGAATCTTGTTAAAGGTGGTGAGGTCTTTATTGGGTTTGTCAAAGTCGAGAATATCGAGTAGCGTGGTAATCGACCAAGTTTGCGGTGGCGAGATGTAGCCGAGAATGGCAGCTCCGATGGCGGCTATTTCAGCGATTTGATCGATCCATTCTAGCAGATAGACATCAGCCTGTTTTTGATCGGCGAGTCGTATCGGCCGATAGCTCAACCGTTGATCCAATATCCCCAAAACGCGCCGATCTGCAAATTTATCCTTTACCTCTCGCGCCTTCTGAACCAACAGCTTGATCTCTTGATTATCGCGTCGCGCATAAACGGCGGTCTGGTCGATGTCGGCTTCTTTCGTGCCAAACGCATCATTGAGATAGTAGAGCGCGGGTTGTGTAAATGGCGCAGCCGTTGCCTGCCCTCCCTGATGATAGACGATACCGCCAATGTTCGTCAGATAGTAGAGATAGGGGTCGTGATGATTGGCAATGACCTGTGAGCCGTCGGTTGCGATCACGATCAAATCGGAGCAATCAATCAGCGGGGCATCAATCGCGGAATCTAGCGGCTCTCTATTTTGAAATGGCCGCGCCGTATGACAACGCTCTTTATGTGCGGCTCCGCTGTCAAATGCACGACGCAAACAGGAATCAATATGCGACCAGTTGGTAGAATGCTCGCGCATCTTGCGGAGCAAATAGTTTAGCTGTTTGCTCGATGCTTCGCGCCGTTCTGCCATTGCCGCACCCATCTCTGTGATGCTCGCTTGAATCTTGTCGAATTGAATTGCCATCTTCTAATCAGTTAGTAGCCGTTGCCAAGTTGCGTTGATCGCTTCGGCCGACTCGTCGCTGCTCAACAAATGACCAAGCAGCGTGCCACATTGCAAGCAGAAAGTATAGCTATCTGTGCGATCAATTTCGATAGGAGCTTCCCAAACGGTGGGAGCATGGGTTGTCTCGGCCGAAGCCAGCACAAAAATCACGTCATGAATCAGCGCGTTTTGATTTGCAATATGAACCGATGACCGATTTTCGGCGTGAACGACATAGCGATTGAGCAAAACAAATCCGGCCGACTTTAGCGCATGGGTCAATGCCGCCCACCCCTTTGGGTTCCAATGATGAAAGGTGAAAATAAATCGGCCGTTCTCCTTTTTCAGAACGCGACAGCATTCCGCAAAGATCGCAGACAACACGGTGACATATTGCCCATCACCATCAGCCTGTTGGTCAATGGCTGAATCACTCAGTTGATACTCCCAATCCGCGCCATTTGGTAGAAATTGACGCAGCCAAACGCGAAAGAACGCCGCTAGGTCGCCATATTGAACGCTGTCAAAATAGGGCGGGTCGGTAACGACATGATCGACGGTGTTATCAGGGAGATCGAGCTGTGCCGATGATCCCTGCAAAAGCATAAATCGCCGTGTTCCCGTTTTCAACGCATCAACATCGAACGTCTCTGTGCCTGCGTCAACTTCTCCCTGGATGGCAACTTTGGTCAGTTTGCCATTGACCGGTTTGCGTTCAATCGGCTTCATTGCCCACTGTCGGCCGCGCACAATGCGACTTTGAAACAAATTGATCAACGTGCCAGATGAGCGCGATTGATGGAGCGGATTATTCTCAAGTGCGGTGGATGGAAAGGAGTAGGCGTGATGGGCAAAGGTGTGCCGGATCGCGCCCGGCCGACTTTTGCCCGCGCCTTTATAGCCACACAACATCGAGTTAAATTCAGTCGCCGTCGAAAGCAACAATGCCAACTTTAATCGAACATCTGAATCAAGTTGCGCGATTGCTTCTGTTGCCGCCTGTAGAAATAGAAGCTGGCGACTCGAAAAAAGATCGAGGTAGCTGCGTATCTCACGCTTGATAAGCTGCGATGATTTTGGGCCATAAGCAACCGTAAAATCAGCATCGTCAAACTGAACGCTAGCTCGCTGTTTATCTGCTTGGGCAATCAAATCGAGATCAGCTTGACTTGGGGCAGCAAAGAAAATGCCATGCTCCGCACATTCTCCAACAATGCAAATAGGCAAATAACGTTGATGGTATGGAATGGTCACATCTTCGAGATAGCTTCCTCCACAATCATCGCATAGCACACCTTTTTTGTCCCTGAGCGGCAACTGTTCAATCGTACACTTGCTGATAATTTTTTCATTGTGCAGAATATCACCAGTATCAGGGTCAATGTGAATAATTGAGTCATCGCTGTTGTAGCGCAGCTTAAATGAGTCGAGCAATAGCGTCTCTTTACAATCACAACGTTGTCGCAACCCATATAGAACAAAGCGGCTCTCAACATCATTTTGACAATGCGGACACCTAGCGCGATAGCAATGGGCGAGTTTCTGATACAATGCTTTGAACAGTTTATCGAACGCCTGCTCGCTTTTGTTCAATGGTAAATCAGAGAGGGTGGCACGTGCCTGCAAAATGGGAATTGGATCAATATCTGCACCAATTACGTTCGCACCGAGTCGAATCGCCTCGTGAAGCGTCGTTCCACCACCCATCATAGGATCAAGGATTATTTTTCCTTCCAGCCCACCTGCGCTGTAAAAGTCTGGTTTTGTCGAGAGATGTTTGAGAATTGCACGAAACGTTGTGCCACAGCGTCGCGCCCACCATTTGTGGAGATAGGTATTCGGCCGATACAAATGCTTATTGTACGACTCCTGCTTTGCCAACTGGTCGGCAAGCTGTACATCAAATGCGTTTTCAATATGCTGTGGTTGCGCTTCTCTTTCAGCCATTTACCGTTTCAGACAGTTTTCTGTTACCATCCATCATCCTAACTTGTTGAGGTTATTTTATGCCCGTTGCCGTTGCCGAATATCTTGGACAGCGTACTGATGTTGACCAGCCGATTATTTTACCAGTTCAAGCGAACGAAACACCTCTTTGCCCATTCATGGCTAATCCCTGCACAAAAGTTCAACAAGGATCAAAGCCTGTCTGTGCCGTTCGCAAAACAAATGGGGAAGTTTGGCTCGTTTGTCGCCATCGACTATGTGCGACGCTCAAGAAGCCCACGCTGTCAAACTATCAGCGCGACATTTTGCAAGAGGTCGCGGCGACAATTTTTGCGGCCGATGTGCGCCCCGATGAGGTCTTTGTAAGACGTGAAGTTCCCGTCCCCATCACAAAGCGCAAGGCGTTCAGCGCAGACTTTGTGATGCAGCTATACACAACTCGCTCGCTGACCAGAGGCCCAAAACGGGTTATCTTGGAGATGCAGGGCGGCGGTGAAACCTCTAACACAGGTAGATTAACTCGTCATATCATTCAGTGGGAACAATCTGAACCCAACAACGCGCTCTTGGCAAAATATATTAGCGGCGTTGGCACAATTGAGGGCAATGCTTGGCGCAGACAGCAAGAACAGTTTTTGCTCAAAGGCAGTGTTGCGTTGCGGACAGGTGATGGCATCGTGTTTTGCGTCGGTGCGCCACTGTACGATTATCTTTGGGATCGTATAAGAAATGCAAATTTGCGTGATATGCGCGATTATAGTTGGTCGCTAGCCCTAATCGGCTATAGCGAAGACAAATCACGCGGCAAGACTTCTGGCGCAATTCCATATCGGATCGATCCAAAGCGCACCCTGTTTACCGATTACCTTTCTTTTGTCAATCACCTGATTAATCAAGGGGAACCTCATCCCGAAATTTTTACAGGCTTGTTTGACTCATTGGCGAACACAACCGCCTTATTTTGAGCGATGGCTGCTTCGACGGCTACGATTCTTCGGCCGATCCACTCAACAACGGGAACTGCAACTGCATTGCCGATGGCTCGATAACGTTTGCTGTCCAGTCCCGCGGAAAGCCCTGAAGACGCTCGTATTCGGAAGGGGTGAGTCGTCGCGCATACAGCGTCTGAGCTGCCTCTTGAGTCGAGTGTGTAGGTTTCTCCGTCGCTACGATACCCTTTCCCTTGCGGTCCCGCCGTATGCTTTCGACCAATTGAGGCATGTTGGATAGCATAGAGATTTGTGCTTCGAGTGCCGCTTGATACCCCTCTGGCAGCGGTTTCTCGCGTGCCGAGGCCCGCTCGATCAGCGACTGTAGTTCGGCCTGATTCAAAAAGTACTTCGGCCGACAGCAATGTTCGATAACTTCCGACAATGAAGACTCGTCTGCGTCGCTGTGGTGTTCCAAAGTATTTTGCATCCAGTACTCGCCACGAAAGGCCATACCCGAGTTCATCCAGCGTTTGGATGAGTATGCGGAAATCGGTTCCATTGTGACTGTTGAGCAATCCGGGAACATTTTCGATAACCAGCCAGCGAGGGAGTCGTCGGCCGACCAACTCTGCAAACTTGAAAAAGAGTCCACTGCGTTCTCCTTGTAAACCACGCCGCTTGCCTTGATTGGCGAGGGATAAATCTTGGCATGGGAAACCACCGCACCACACGTCGGCCGCTGGAATTGTTGCGGCCGATAACGCCAAAATGTCCCCCCATCTTGGCACATCTGGCCAATGCTTCTGCAAAATCTGTCGCCCAAACAGATTTTTCTCGCACTGAAAAACCGTTTTCATGCCAGCTTTTTCAAAGCCGAGATCAAAGCCACCGATGCCCGCGAAAAAGGATGCAACCTGTAGCTTATCGCTCATTGTGCCATCCATTTATATTAAACTTTGTTTGCTTCGTCGGTTTATTCATTTGTGATCCGAAACTATGTTCTCATAAAAACTATAGCGTGGCAGGCAGTTATTGTCAAAGTTTACGCACACAACGTATCACATCGCTCTTTTTGTCTGCTATGCTATAGGCAACATCCACGAAGAATGAAAACGACAGGATGTCCACTTCATCCTTCATCCTTATTTTCACAGGAGACACGATATGAACGACCTCATTGATGTAGCCATCGTTGGCGGTGGTATTTCTGGCATTTACACCGGTTGGAAACTACAGAAGCAAGACTCGACACGCAGCATTCGTTTGTATGAGTTGAGCGAGCGGATTGGCGGCCGATTGATCTCGCTCGACCCACCCGAGATGTACGGGATCAAGGCTGAATTTGGTGGGATGCGTTATCTCACCAATCAGCCAATTGTGAGCAACTTGGTCGATGAACTTGGGCTTAAAACACGCCCATTCCCCGTCAGCGGCAAAGAAAATATCTATTATCTGCGCGGTCATCATCTGCGTGGCAGTGATTTGACCAATCACGAGGCCATCCCCTATCGACTAAGTTGGCTGGAACGCGGCAAAACGCCGGGCGAATTAGTCATGAACGCCATTGACACGCTCATTCCCGGTGCAACGAAGCTCACAAAAGCACAATGGCAAGATGTGAAGGAGAATTACACCTTTCGCGGCAAACATTTGTGGGAGCTTGGCTGGTGGAATTTGCTGCATCAGGTGATGAGCAGTGAGGCGTTTAAGTTTGTTTTGGATGCGGGCGGCTATGACACGACGGTGACGAATTGGAATGCGGCCGAGGCGTTGCCATGGTATCTGAGCGATTTCGGCCCGGAAGCCAAATATCGCACAATTATCGACGGGATGGAAACGCTGCCACGCACCGTCGCGCAACGTTTTGAGGCAGCGGGGGGTGAGGTGCATCTCGGCCGAAGGCTCAATACCTTTGCAAAAATGGAAGACGGTCACATCAAGCTGACGTTTGACGATGCACCACCCGTTTACGCGCGTCATCTCATCTTGGCGATGCCACGTCGCTCACTCGAACTACTCGATGACGACACCGAGTTTTTGCTACATCCCACTGTACGCGCCCTCATTCCAACGGTCACACCGCATCCGATGTTTAAGCTATTTCTCTGTTATCGCTATGCGTGGTGGAAAGATGCGGGGGT
>CAYMGE010000030.1:0-62041 GCA_964389925.1 uncultured Ardenticatenaceae bacterium | reverse complement strand
GCCACTCTTCCATATCCCCTGTTTATACCACACTTTCTACACCTGTATAGTTACCTTTTAACTTGATTATTGCCAATGCCATACGCTGCAACTAAATCAGGATTTAGTCTTAGTTGAGGGGGCGGTACATTATTTGAATTAACAGTACTATCTAGTTTTTGATAGGCAGTTACTAGATTGTTAAATGCAAGCAATACTTCGAGCGAGTGAGTCGTTACCGTGACATGGAAGCCTTGATTGATGAGATATGCCAAGACACTCACTATGTCCACTTGCGCTGCCGGGTGCAGATGCGTTTCGGGTTCCTCAATGTGTATAAACTTGATGCGTTGCTCAAGCGGTTGATGAAACAATGCTCGAAGTGAAGCTACTAATGGCCATGCTCCCATTTGCCCCGATGAAGCCATTTCAATTTCAACACCACTTTCACTGCCAGTAGGTATCCATTGCCACTTTCGAGAATACGGGCCAGATTTTGCAATTTGTGCACGCCCCCCTAAACTGCGATTTACGATACGGTCGATATTGCGTGATTCTTTTGGCTCAGACTCAGGCGACTCTTGCCATAATTGGTGAATCTCAGCGGCTCTTGTTAGGTGTCTTGAAAACTCTAGCATAGTAATTGGTAAGGCGGAGTTTCCCAGCATGCTTGGAGAAGCATTGATAAAGCGTGAATAGAATGTACGTTCCGCAGGTATGAACATAGCCTTTGAAGACTTTTTGCTTAACGAAGACGGATCTTTGGCAATTCGATCTAGCCAGCCTTTTACCTCCTTCCGAAATTGTTTTTGCGGACTTATTTTTCTATTATTTTTAAAAAGACCGATGCGCCTTTCACGGTAAGGTTGTTTTGAATTGCCCACAGTTGTTCGATGGGTGACATGTGCATTTTTAGTAGTTAGGAATGACGCTAATGCCCGTCCTGTGAGATCACCAGAACGAATCCCATCTAGGATTCGTCGTACAGTAGGATCAACATCTTTTTGCTCAAAATAACTATAAGTTAAATATTCAGCGTCTCGGAAGAAATATAACATTTGACTAACAAGAGATTTTCCTGTTCCTTGAGAGCCGATAAAGATTGTTAATGGGCGGATAGGTATATTAATTGGTGATGAAACCGCATTCAGCGGACCAAGTCCTCCATCATCAATTGTCAAAGATTCAAAAATTTCATCAGGGTTCATAGTTTACCTCATCAAAGCTGAGATGAATGGGGAATCCGTTGTCAGAAAGTGCGCGATCACACTCAGCTAATTCGGCCGAAGTGACAGTTAGTTGATGTAGTTGTTCTACACATCTTTGCCACAATTCAAGGTGTGGGTGCGTGAAATGCGCCATATCTAAATCGTCAGCGGCTAATTGCAATAGCAAAACGAGTTGCCGAAAAGGTTGTTCTCGATGGAAACTCGCTTCCCACACCCCTTCTAGCTGCCAACGCCAACTGTTGGGAAATTCCTTGCGAATGGCAACATTGTCCCAGTTGTCACGCAACATCGTCAGGAGCGTATCGAGTTTACTTAGGCGCGTCTTGAGGACAAAGGCGTTATCATCCGTCACCGACGTAAATTGTTGTGCGTCAAGTAAGAGGGCAAGAGGTTCGGCCGAATCCCCCGCAGTCAACACCACAGGGCTTTTTCGGGCGCGTTGCACCAAGTCATGCAGTCGATTTTCGGCTTGGTTGAGCGGTAGTGTGTAAAGTGTCATAGTTGCACCATGAACAGTATAGCACGGTTTGTTTGACGATTTGTAACCTTTTCGGCCGAACCGTAGGGTGACGTGTCACATCCCCGTCTAAACAAAAACGCACGGACGAGGTGAGACGATGAACCGACAAAACATCCCCAAAATACAACATCACCGTCGTTCCCACCGTCCTGCTGCTCAACCAAACGGGTGAACTCATGGAACGCATCAATGGCGTGCCAAACCCTCAAAAATTGAGACAATCCCTATCATGATGAAGAAAATAACACTTTTCCTAACCTTACTCCTGCTACTCGTCGCCTGTGGTGGCGAGAGCGAACCGATGACGGCCGATACCGAAATCGACTTGGCAACCCTGCCCAACACCATCGACGTGCAGACCGCCGCCGCCCTGCAAGAGCGCGACGACGTGGTGCTGATCGATGTCCGCGAACAGTCAGAATACGACGAGGCGCACATTCCGGGCATCACGCTGATTCCAATGAGCGAATTTCAAAGCCGTGTTGACGAAGTGCCGACGGATAAGACGGTCGTGTTGACATGTCGCAGCGGCAATCGCAGCGGGCAGGTCTATGACTACCTCAATCAGTTGGGCTATGACAACATCCACAATATGGAAGGCGGTATTTTGGCGTGGCAAGCGGCAGGGCTAGAAGTCGAACAGTGATATTATGAATATAAAAGAACGCATGATGCAATTTTATGAGCAGGGCGATTTGCCGTGGGATCAGGAATTGCCACCGCCCGAAGTGATCGAGGCGATGGAGATGCTACCTGCGGGACGTGCGCTTGACTTGGGGTGTGGCGTGGGACGGGCGGCACGCTACATGGCGGCACGCGATTGGCATGTCGATGCAGTCGATTTTGTACCACAGGCGATAGAGATGGCGCGGTCGCGCTCGACCCAATTTCCCACCATCCACTATCACACAGCCAGCGTGACAGACCTGCACTTTTTACAGCCACCTTATGACTTTGCCCTCGATGTTGGCTGCGGTCATGCGCTCAGTGGTGAGATGCTGAACGCCTACGTCGCAGAGGTCGCCCGCTTGCTCAGGCCAGAGGGGTTATTTTTGGTGTATGGTCGCTTGCAGAAGGCAGGCGAGCCGAATGAGTTCGGACCGCGCGGTTTTGTCGAAGCGGCCGCGTTGACCGCATTTGAGCGTCACTTTCGGTTGGAAAAGATGGAACGGGGCGTGACCGATGTGCGTGGAGAAGTGTGGTCGTCGGCTTGGTTTTGGTGGCGTAACGGCGGGTATCGTGGTCGCGTCATCTAGTCAAACAGCTATTTAGATCGTAAGCAAAGTCGTATACTGTAAACGTTCAAAGATAGATCTAAAAACACTTATGGAACCGCTAAGAAACATCACAGCAACTGATACCATCACTCACATAGAACAACTCTGCCAAAATCGCAAATCTGGAACGCTCTTTTTCACAATGCCAACAACGATGGTTGGTCAGATGATTCTCGAGGACGGAGACATCATCAATATCCGCTATCTGCGAGAGCGCGGTCTGGATGCACTTAAACGGATTTTCGAGACCGATCACTTCAACAATTTAACCTTTTTAGAGAAGAATAAAGCCGCTATCCGCTCACAGAACGACATGACAATCCCGCCACGTAGTCAATTGTTGGATATTCTCAGGCGACTGACAAAGAGCGATGCGCCAGCACCTGCGAGAACGCGCCCACAGCCTGTGCAGAAGCGCGTTGGGAACCCCTCGCAATTGATCAACATCGTAGCGGCTGAACTAGCTATTTACATCGGCCCAATGGCGATGATTGTTTGTCAGCAGCAGGTGTGGGGAGATTCGGCCGATATTCTCAAATCGCTCGATAAAGTTGCCAGCTTGGTCGAGGATGCTCACAAGGCAAACCAATTCAAGCGTACAGTTAAAGAGAAGATAGAAGCCCTAATGTAAGGAGCAAGAGGCCAGCGTGACTTGATTGACTACTTGCTCCCAAAGCTCTATCTGTCTACAAACCCCTGCATTGCAATTTTTAAGCTAGTCACAATCCGATTAAACGCTTGTACTAATTGACCAATTTCATCCTTTCTGTCCGCGTTGCTGACTTTGACATCCAGCTTGCCAAGACTGACCTGCTCCATCTGCTCGGTCAATTCCTTGATCGGATTGACGATGTAATTTGAGATAAGGATGGAGAGGATGATGATAAAGATTATTGTGACGAGCAACCCTACCCACATCGTTGTTTGAATTGAGAATAGGTTGCGAAATGCCTCTTGTGCCTCAACTTCTGCAACGAGAACCCACGGATAATCGGCATTGCCAAGATAGACCTCGATCACGTCTACGCCTTCCGCATTGAGGCGACGACCAAGCGATGACCCATTGCGCTGCGCCTCAATAACGGCTGGCGTATTGAGCGGTGTTTGGTTTTCAATGCCTTGATAAACAATCGGAACACCATCGGTTGTGACCAAAAAGATGTTGCCTGTTTCACCCAGTTCAACATTCTCCGTCAGAATTTCTTGCTCATATGGTATTTGCAGCTCAAATCCAAGTACGGCGCGTGTATCGCCTAGACTATTTTTAACGGGGAAGAACAACATTTGATGAGTATGGTCAGATTCGACCCAGCTTGAGTAGTCGGAAACAGTTGTGACACCCCTTCTCAGTGCATTTTGCGCCCACTCATTCTCAGAAGTGTCTTCGCCAAGATGCGAAGAGGGTGATCCTTGCGCCGCAAAACCGTAATTAGGGCTAATGACGATGCGTTCAGTTGCGTCAATCAAGAAAACATGATGGTATTTACCCCAATGGGCTTCCTGAACGCTGAAAAGTAGATTGTTGACCTGTTTGGTGACTGCGGTGAACTCGGCCGATTCCTCTGCCGACAAATCCCCCCCAGCTAACTCAATGTAGCGTTGCATCGCATCCGTGGTGGCGAGTGAGTGGCCGATGTCCTCCGTCGCCACGATATAGTTTTCCAGTGCGTCATCTTTCGATTGCGCGATTGCCAGAAGATACTCTTGGATGGTGGATGTGAAAATGCCTGTCGTTTGGTTGTAAATGATGATGCCCAAGATGGCAAGCGGAATCAGTGCCATCAATAACAGCACAATGGTCAATTTTGCCTTGATAGAATTCATAGTTTTGTCTCGATTGGTATGCGAAGTCGTTCACCCTCTAAAAACAAGAGGTGACCCTATTTAGCCATATCGATCTTGCTATGTTTCTGACAAAATGAATAGAATTGCGTGAGCGGAAACGTGCGACCTTTGATAGCTTCACAGCAGTAAGCAGATGGTGAGTACGTTCCCGTATCTCACCATCGAGAGCAGTCAGCACGGTGGATCGCCTACAGTTCTAACTTTTTGATCCCCAGTCGCTTCATCGCGGCAACGAGGTCGTCCACACTCATATCTTCTGGCGCGACGTTCGTTTGGTCGGCCGGCCTGTCATTGATCTCATCACCTACACGGATATCGTTTGCGATAGTCTCGGCCGATGTGTCATCGTGCCGCCGTTTGAAAAGACGATAGAGCAGGTAGGCAGCCGTGCCAAGCGCAGCCAATCTGACGAGTCGGCCGATTAGACCGAATCCGCCCCGCCCGCGATGGGCTTCAAAGCGTCCGTGATGATGGTCAAATCGGGTCTCGTTTTCACTTTGTTCAAGAATGGTCGAAGGAATCCCCTCAGCCGTTCGCACTCGCTCAACAAGTTGCCGTCGCATCACCATACCACCGACCATTGGTAGTAACAGCAGCACGCCTAGCGCGATAATGGCAATGCCAAATATGTTTTTACGTCGTTTTTTATTCATCTAATTTACTCCATTGTGCCGCAAAGAATGCTTTGCGGTCAGCCTTTCGTCGTTGTTCTTTTCATTTGAAACCATGCCCATGCACGTTGCCCCAACACAATCGCGGTGATGACGACCACCATTTTCATGATCGTTTCGCCAAACTCGGCGATGCCACGTAGACTGAGATCGGCCGAATGATGATCATCACCTCGACCACCAAGCTCACCCCGTTCGCCCTCTGGTCGCTCACGGTCAAAGTCGCCGCGCTCGAATGCAGGCTGTGCGCCTGCGCTTTGCCCAACCTGCCATGTCGCGCCGACCACGATGAGCGAGGCCAGCAAAATCAAGGCAATTTGCATCAGTGAGTTAACCCATTTGTTTCCGTTCATCACTTTCTCCCCTGCCGCAACACAAACTTTTTAGTGTTGTTGACGATCCACTTCCAATCGAGCGCGAGGTGAACGCCGACGAGGAGAGGGACAAGTTCGGCCGAAACGTGATGCAACTCATGAAAAAAGTGACTGTTTGTCGTTGGCAGCCCAATCGTTGCCATCAGCGATTCCGAAATCCAGAATCCTGTGATGACCACGACCACCATAGCGATAAACAACGCTAAGTTGACGACGTAGCGTACCCGCTGAATCGTTGGCAGCTTCTTGAACAGTCGCCGTGTGACTGACGTGATCCATTTCCAATGCAGCATCATGTGATAGATCAGCGCGATGCCAAACGCTGCGCCGAGCCACTCATGCACGACAATTCCCGTCAGGCGCGTGTTCATATCGATCACAAACGCCACCAATAGCACCACATCCAGCCAATAATTTTTAACCGTGTCACTCAAGCCACGCTTTTTGCGCGGCACTGCTGTTGTAGCCATACTCAACTCCTTTGACAAAGTGGCTAGCCCCATGCAAGTTCATTTTTTCGCTGGTGGACTTTTGTCCATCTCAACGCCGAAATCATACCGCAAAGGTGTTAAGCAAATATGTAGTTGCGAGCAGTGTTGCTTCATATTTACTAAACATTCTGTCGTTATAATGCGGGGACGATGCTTTTGGGCATTTTGGTTTGCCAATGACGCAGATGTGCCGCAACTATGACTGTCCACCAGCGGAATCTGCATTGTTGGCAGTTAGTAAAAGAACAAAGAAAAAGAAAGTTCGCTTACCTCTTTTTCTTTTTCTTCATTCTTTCTTTCTTCATGAAGATGATTTTAGTGGTTGATGACGAACGTAAAGTGCGCGACATGCTGCGGATGTATCTGACGCAGGAAGGGTATCGCGTCGTAGAGGCGAAAAATGGGCGGGACGCGCTGTTTATGGCACGCTATGAGAAGCCCGATCTGATTCTGCTCGATGTGATGATGCCAGAAATGAGCGGCACAGAGTTTTTACGTTTGCATCGCAGGCAAGCAAAAACACCCGTCATCATGCTGACGGCAAGGATCGAGGAGACGGATGAGGTGTTAGGGTTAGAGCTTGGGGCAGACGACTATATTACCAAGCCGTTTAGCATTCGGCCGATGTTAGCAAGAGTCGCCGCAACGCTGCGCCGCACAACGGACGAGTGGGAACATTCGGCCGAAGTTCTCCGCGCCGACGGCCTCTCGCTCGACCTCAGCAACCGCCTCGTCACCTCAAACGGCAAGACTATCACGCTCACCCGCTTTGAATTCGACCTTCTGCACGCCCTGATGCGCTCCCCTAACCGCACCTTCTCACGCTACGACCTGCTCAAACAGATCACTGAAAACGCGGAAGGGGTCAATGATCGCACAATCGACGTACACATTCGCAACCTCCGCGCCAAAATTGAACCGCCCGGCGATGCACCGCGTTATATTCAAACGGTGTATGGGATGGGGTATCGGTTTGTCGCCTAAACACGTGGGATTCGGTATTTGGTCGTCTTTAACGAATACCGAACACCAAGTACTATGACCTCCCTCGCCACCCGCCTCACCCTCGCTTTCCTACTCGTTGGGATATTGGGCATTGGGCTTGTAACAACCCTCAACGCACTTACAACACGCAGTGAGTTTGACCGCTTCATCGAGAGACGCACGCTCCTCAATGACGACCGGCACGGTGACCGCTTCCCGTCTCGCACCGATGACGAACACCTTTTTTTGGCAAACGTGCTGCGTATCTCGCTTCGCAGTTCAGTGATTACGGCAATTGTCGCACTGGGAGCGGGGGCATTGTTGTCGCGGGGACTGACGCGGCCGATTCGCGCCTTGACAGAGGCAACGCAACGGATAGCAGCGGGGGAGCTGGGAACGCAGGTTGACGTGGCAAATCGGCGGGATGAGATCGGCCGACTAGCACATTCATTCAACAAAATGAGCAGCGACATCGCAGAGGCGACGCGCAAGCGGGAGCAGATGACCGCCGACATCGCTCATGACCTTCGCACGCCTCTGACGATTTTGCGTGGTTATATGGAAGGGATTCGAGATGGGACGATAGAAAATTCGGCCGAAACAACCCACATCATGTTTGAGGAAGTTGCCCATCTTGAACATCTCATCGACGATCTACGGACGCTCTCATTGGCAGATGCGGGGGAACTGTCGCTCAACGCACAATCAATTCACCCGCGTTCCTTGCTCGAACGGACAGGGCTGGCCTACATCGTGCAAGCTGAACGCAAGGGGATCGCGTTGCGAATTGACGCGGATGAACAACTGGATGAAATGAGTGTGGATGTCGAGCGCATGACACAAGTTCTCAACAATCTTGTGGCGAATGCGTTGCGATATACGGATGAGGGCGAAATCATATTGGGGGCTTTTGCGACGGTGAAAGGAACGATGTTATCCGTGCGTGATACGGGGTCTGGGATTGCGGCCGATGCCCTCCCCCACATCTTTGACCGTTTCTATCGTGCTGACCCATCACGCAATCGGTCAAGTGGGGGGTCAGGTTTGGGGCTTGCAATTGCACAGGCAATTGTGCAAGCGCATGGCGGCACGATTACTGTTGAATCTGCGTCGGAGAATGGGACACTGTTTGAAATCACGCTCCCTGAGAAGTTGACAAGAGATTATGCGAGCGGCAATGTCAGCGTGAAGGTGCTGCCCTGATCGAGGCCGTCACTTTCGGCCGATAACTCCCCCTTCATCCTCCAAGCCAAATGCCGCGCAATCGTCAAACCGACCCCGCTGCCCCCACTCTGCCGCGAGCGGGAGCGGTCGGCGCGGTAGAAGCGTTCAAAAATGTAGGGCAGATCGTCGGCCGAAATCCCCACCCCCGAATCGACTACCTGCACTTGCGCCATGTTGCCGATGGGCTGCAACTGCACGCGAATTGTGCCACCCGCTGGCGTGTAGCGAATCGCGTTGCCGATCAGGTTGGTCAACAGTTGCGCCGTGCGGTCGCTGTCGGCGTGGACGACCATTGGCGCGGCGGCCTCCTGCACGGTTAGCATGATCCCGTTTTCTTCTGCTTGCATTTGCAGATGCAAGATGACGTGCTGGGCAACTTCACACAGCACGAAATCTTGAAAGTCGAGCTGGATCGCGCCAGCTTCGACACGCGAGAGGTGCTGGATGTCGTTGACGAGGCGGGACAATCGGCCGATCTCCCGTCCCATCATGGCGAAGGTGGTGGAATCGGTCGAAAAAACCCCATCTTCCAACCCCTCCACAACCCCACGCAACCCCGTCAACGGCGTTCGCAACTCATGCGCCACGTTGCCAATCATCTCAATCCGCTGCTGCTCGACCTGCTGCAACGTTCCCGCCATCTGGTTGAAGTTGGTCGCCAACTGCTGCATCGCCTCGCCGCTCTGCGCGGGAAAGGGGACACGCTCACCATAGCGACCGTCCGCAATGCGCTGACTGCTCGCTGCCAGCGTCCGCAGCGGAATCACTAGCGTGCGCCACAATAGCCAACTGGCAACCGCTCCCGCCGCAAGCGAGCCGACTGCGGCAATTCCAACAGAGAGCAGAATCGCGTTGCTGAGATTTTCGGCCGAACTGCCCAAAATAATCAGCCGCATCGTCACCAGCATCATAGCGACACCGATAATGACGACGAGCAGTTGAATCCCAATTAAGCGATAGCGCAAGCGTTTGTGCCAAACCATGCAAAAGGATGAAGGATGAAGGATGAAGGATGAGTTACCATCCTTTCATCCTTCATCCTTCATATTTCATCCTTAAACTTATACCCCACCCCACGCACTGTCGTAATAATCGTCTTGCCCGTCGCCTCTTCCAGCTTGCGGCGCACCTGCCCGACGTAGACATCGACGACGCGATCATTCCCTGCATAGGTCGTTCCCCACACTTGGTCGAGCAACTGCTGGCGCGTCAACACCTGCCCCGCATGACGCGCAAACTCGAGCAGAACGTTGAACTCAGTTGTCGTTAGCTCCATTTGTCCCGTTGCTGTCCACACTTCATGGGCAGTTTCGTCAATCGTGACGTGTGGAAAGTTGAGCTTTTTAAGCTTTGCGCTCTGCTTACGATGACGGCGCAATACCGCCTCGACTCGCGCGACCAGTTCACGCGGTGAAAAGGGTTTGGAAATGTAATCGTCTGCGCCGAGTTTGAGGCCGCGAATGCGATCTTCCTCTTCGCCCCGTGCAGTCAACATGATGATGTAAACATCTGACTCTAGCCGTAACTGTTCCGCCACCTCAAAGCCACGCATACTCGGCAAGTTGACATCGAGGACGACGAGACCGGGCTTTTCACTCAGTGCCAGCGTCAATCCGATCAGCCCATCATCGGCACAGGTGACGCGATACCCTGCCGCTTTCAGATAGTTTCGCACGACAATTTGAATGCTTTCGTCGTCTTCCACGACGAGAATGTGTCCTTTCATGAAGTTTAGTATAGGTGAGTTCGGCCGATCTTTTGTAATGATTGTGTAACGATCGTCGTGGTTATGGGTGACGAAAATCGGCCGACTCGCTATCTTACATTTCAGGCTCTTTAGGAATTCGTGTGGTTTTCGCATCGTGGTGCGTCGTCACGTACCACGCACCACGTACTACGCCTTTTCCACTTCAAATTCCGAAGACCCATATTTCATCATGCTCAACACAACAATCCGTATTCTGATTGCAGACGATCACGCCGTTGTCCGACGCGGACTCGCCCTTGTTCTCCAACAGGAGCCAGACTTTGAGATTGTCGGTGAGGCAAAAAACGGGCAGGACGCATACAACCAAATTTTTGACAGTGTGCCACATGTCGTCCTACTTGACTATAAGATGCCCGTCTGGGATGGCTTTGTCGCCGCGCAACACATTCGGCGCGACATGGCCTCTGCCAAAGTGCTGATTATTTCAGGATTTCCGCTGACGGATGAGATTTTTGATCAACTGAACGGCGTACATGGATTTGTTCTCAAGGACATTTCTCCCGCCAATCTTGCCCATGCGATTCGCGCCATTGTCAGCGGCCAGCGTTACTTCGGCCCACAGGTGACGCAGGCATTGTTGCAAAGGCGACGGCGAGTTTCGGTCGAGAAACCCTCTCTCTCCCCGCGTGAATTGGAAGTCTTGCGCCTGATGGCAACCTCTGCCACCTACCGCGAAATCGCCACCCAACTCATCATCGCGGAATCAACCGTCCACACCTACGTGCGCCGTATTCTGAAAAAATTAGACCAATCGAAACGCACGCAGGCTGTTCTCAAAGCAATGGAACACGGCCTACTCTAGCCGCGCTTGTCCACAAAAATAACGACAAATATGCCGATACTGCACGCAAAAACCCTCTTTTTTATGGACAAACAGCTCTATAAGATTTCGGTAAGATAGGGGATGTAGACAATTCTATTGACACATCTTTTCATTCCTACCGACTGAGAAAGCATCATGAAGGAAAAAACAATTGCAAAACTCGTCATCTCAAGCTGGTTGATCTTGGTTTTTACACTGGCGATTTTGCTTGGATAAGGAGTAAACCATGAATGGAACAAATGGATGGCAGACGACCGAAGCGGGTCAGGCGTTGCAAGCGCGTCTCAATGACGAGCGCACCGTCAACGCGCTTAACCGTCTGCTAGACCGCATTGACACGCTCGAAGAATCGGTCAACACGTTGACGACGACGATTGAGCAGGGGCCAATGTTTGTCAGCATGTTGACGGATACGGTTGATGAGACGGTGCGGCAATCGGCCGAAAACGGCATCTACCTCGAACAACGTTTGCAAACGGGTCTGGCACTGCTTGAGCGACTGACGGAGCCAAAAACGGCCGAAAAGCTCAACAACCTGCTCGACCTTGCCGACCAAGCCCCAGACTTTTCTGCGATGGTTGGGGACATGGTGGACGAAACGTATCGTCGCGCCGCTGGCAATGGCGTGGACATCGAAAGCCGCTTGCAAAACGCGCTCGTCGTCGCTGAAAAGCTGACTGCTCCAGAAACGACCGCGAAGTTAAGTCAACTGCTCGAACTGACCGAGCAAGCTCCCTACTTCATCGGCATGGTCGGTGACATGGCGGATGAAACGGTGCGTTCAGCCGCCGCAAATGGCGTGAACATCGAAGCACGCCTGAAAGCGGGGCTAGAGATTGCCGAAAAGCTGACCGCCCCAGAGATGGTCGCCAACCTCAACCAACTGCTCGAACTATCACAACAAGCCCCGCACTTCACCGCCATGATCGGTGACATGCTCGATGATACGGTGCGCCAAATGAGCGCAAACGGCATCGACATTCAGGAGCGGATGCAGATTGGGATGATGGCGGCCGAGCGGCTGACTGCCCCAGAAATAGGGGACGCGCTCTCCGCGTTGACAGACCCCCAACTAATTGGCGTGCTGACGATGACGGGGGACGCACTGAAAGAAAGTATGACGATGCCCCAGCGCAAAGTTGGGATGTTTGGACTGCTGCGCGAGATCAATGATCCAGACGTGCAGCGCGGATTGAGTTTGTTATTGAATTTTGGTCGGGCATTCGGCCGAAAATTAGCCTAGAAGGAGTAAAAACATGAAAGACCACTACCAAGTCTTAGTCGTCGGCGGGGGTTCCGCTGGCATTACCGTCGCCGCCCACCTGCGTAATCGCCCCGATGCGCCCGACATCGGCATCATCGAGCCATCTAAAAAGCACTACTATCAGCCGATTTGGACGCTGGTTGGCGCGGGCGTTTTCCCCCGCGAAGTATCTGAGCGCAATGAAGCCGACTACATCCCCGCTGGCTGCGATTGGATTCAAGATTACGTCGAGTCGTTCGACCCAGACAACAACAGCGTCACCACCCGCAGCGGCAACACCATCACCTATGATGCACTCGTCGTCGCGGCTGGCATTCAAATCAACTGGAGCAAAATTCCCGGACTCGCCGAATCAGTCGGCAAACCCGGCACAGGCGTTGTCAGCAACTACTCGTATGACACCGTTGAGATGACGTGGAAAACGATTCAGGCGACCAAAAGCGGCCGAGCCATCTTCACACACCCCTCCACACCGATCAAGTGCGGTGGCGCACCGCTCAAAATCTGCTACTTAGCAGAAGACCATTGGCGCAAGAGCGGCGTTCGCAACAACGTCGAAGTCGTCTTTGCCAAAGCTGGCGGCGGCATCTTCGCCGTACCCAAATACGCACAGGCATTAGACAAGGTAGCGGATCGCCGAGATATTGACCGCATTTGGAAGGTTGACCTGATCGAGTTGCGCCCCGATGAAAAGATCGCTGTCTTCAAGCACATGGAAACGGGCAAGGTGACACAGATGGATTACACGATGATCCACGTCACGCCACCGATGAGCGCACCCGACTTTATCGCCAACAGCCCGCTGGCAAATGGGGCGGGTTGGGTCGATGTCAACAAGGACACGACGCAACACAATCGTTACCCTAACGTCTTCGCGCTCGGCGACAACAGCAGCTTGCCTACCTCAAAGACAGGTGCGGCGATCCGTAAACAGGCTCCTGTCACGGCGCAAAACTTGATGTCCTATCTACATAATCAGTCGCTCGGCAAGACGTATGACGGTTATACTTCCTGCCCACTGGTGACGGGCTACGGTAGTCTGATTTTGGCAGAGTTTGACTACGACAAGAACCCAATGGAGACGTTCCCGTTCAATCAGGCGGAAGAACGTTACAGCATGTACGCGCTCAAGGCGTATGGGTTGCCTCGTATGTACTGGCACGGTATGTTACGCGGACGAGCGTAGGCGAAAGGATGAAGGATGAATTTCATATTTCATCCCTCATCGTTTATTATGAACATTCCAGAGAACGATTACGAACGCATTGCCGCGATGATTCACAGCGATAGCAGCCCTGTTGGAATCGACGCAAAAAAGACGCACATCATGCTGCTCTACATGGTGGAGCAGATGCAAGCGAAGCTAGAACAGATGGAATTGCGACTGGCTGCGCTTGAAGAATAGCCATCCTTACACAACCCTTACAATCACTTTACACCCTCCTTGCAGCCATCGTTTACAATCTTTTTTAGTAGATCATCAAAAATCCTTAATCGTCATCCGTAACGAGTAATCCGACAGAAGCAATGATAAATCGGTTCACAGATTACAAACCATATCTTGGCAGGAGAGACGATGCGCCTACAGCGCACCACGAAGGCATGAAAATAACAGAACACAGGTCTTCTTTCATCCTTCATCCTTCATCCTTATTTGCTTACACAGGAGTTCCGCACAATGTTACTCAAATACTTTTACGACAAAGACCTCGCCCACGCCTCGTATATGGTCGGGTGTCAGAAAACGAACGAGGCGATTATCATTGACCCAGCCCGCGACATATCGCCCTATTTGGCAATGGCGGAGCAGGAGGGGATGCAGATTATTGGCGCGGCCGATACACACATCCACGCCGACTACGTTTCTGGGGCGCGAGAGTTAGCGGAGCGCGTTGGCGCAAAGCTGTACGTCTCCAATGAGGGAGGCGAAGATTGGCAGTATGAGTATGCCACGCAGTACGATCATGAGAAGATCAGCGAAGGGGACAAATTCATGGTTGGCAATGTGCAGTTGGAAGTGATGCACACACCGGGTCACACGCCTGAGAGCGTCAGCTACATTTTGACTGATTTGGGCGGCGGTGCGTCGGAGCCGATGGGCATTTTCACAGGTGATTTTGTCTTTGTGGGATCACTCGGCCGACCCGATCTCCTAGAAAAAGCGGTGGGGCAAGTTGGATCAGCCAATGAAGGCGCAATCGACATGTTCAACTCAGTCAAGCGATTTAAGCAACTGCCAGACTACATGCAGGTGTGGCCAGCGCACGGCGCGGGGTCGTCATGCGGCAAAGGGTTGGGAGCCGTGCCATCGAGTACGGTTGGCTATGAAAAGCTGTTTAACCCGATGCTGGGATATGACAAGCAGGAGACGTTTGTTGAGGCGTTGCTCGACGGACAGCCAGAAGCTCCGAAATACTATGCACAGATGAAGATGGTCAATCGGGCAGGGCCGAAGGTGTTGGGTGAACAAACATTGCCTGAAAAGCTGGCTGTTGATTCACTTCCGTCGCTTGTTGAAGATGGCGCATTTGTGATCGACACGAACAAGCCAAGCAACTTTGCTGATGGTCATGTCGCAGGAACGATTAACATTGAAATCAGCAACCTCGCGTCGTGGACAGGTTGGTTTGTTAATTATGACAAACCCGTTTATCTCGTCACGGGGCGCAATGAGCTTGAGCGCGTCGTGCGGATTCTGCACGAAATCGGCGTGGACAACATCGCGGGTTATTTCGATGCGGATGAGGTTGCGGCAGCAGGGATGAACGCGCAGATATATCGAGAGGTGCCAGCGGCAGAACTTGCCGACCCTATCTTGAACAATGAGGTAACACTCATTGACGTTCGCGCCCAGACAGAGTGGGATGAGGGACGTTTGCCTAACGCGCAACATATTATGCTTGGCTACTTGAAAGAGCGTGCAGATGAAGTCGTCAACGGAAAGCCGATTGTTGTCCAGTGTCGGTCAGGCAATCGCAGCGCAATCGCAGCGAGTGTGTTGCAGGCGGCCGGTGCGGAAAACGTCATCAACATGACGGGCGGCTATCGGGATTGGAATAAGGCTGGTTTGCCGATTGAGAAATAAGCAGTTGCAGGGTGCAATATCTTGCTACTTCTTTTGATGAGCGTCTCGATTTGAGACGCTCTTTTTACTTTTGCTGGGGTTGAGGCGTTGGGCTGGAATCGGCCGATCCGGACGTGGCGCAGGAATTGCATTATGACTAGATTAACGCGCTAGCCAACCCCCATCAACAGGCAGCACAACGCCATTCACATAATCAGAGGCGGCCGACGCGAGAAAGACGGCTGCCCCTGCTAAATCGGCCGACTCACCCCATCTCCCCGCAGGAATCCGCGCCAAAATCGCCGCGTTGCGCTCTGGGTTGTTGCGTAACGCCTCCGTGTTGTCCGTCTCCATGTAGCCCGGTGCGATGGCGTTGACGTTGATGCCGCGTGCCGCCCATTCGTTGGCGAGTGCTTTGGTCAAGCCCGCAACGCCGTGTTTGGCGGCTGTGTAGGCCGGCACGGTAATGCCGCCCTGATAAGAAAGTAGCGAGGCGATGTTGATGATTTTGCCACCCTCTCCCTGTGATTCAAACGCTCTCGCTGCCGCTTGCGAAAGAAAAAAGATAGCGTTGAGATTGATGCTCAACACATCATGCCAATCGTTGCTGCTGAACGCGAGCGCGGGGGCGCGGCGAATGATGCCAGCGTTGTTGACGAGGATGTCAATTCGGCCGAACTCCGCCACCACATCATCAATTAATCTTGCCAGCGCATTCTCGTCGGCCGATACTAAATCAAGCGTAAATCCTTTGTAACGTCGTCCTAACGCTTCAATTTTTCGACCAACTGCGCCGTCTGTGCGGAAATAATGCCCCGCGACATCTGCGCCAGCCTCAGCCAACGCCAGCGCGATACCCTCACCAAGCCCGCGCTGGCTACCTGTGACGAGCGCGATTTTTCCTTCCAAGTTAAATTTGTTGCGTATTGACATCAGCAGTTCATGAAGCGGCAAACCGCAAGTGGCTAGCGGCTAGTAAGAATTTGACCTATTACAGTTTATTGACTTCCCGTTCTTGCACAGCATCCTGTGTGACTGCCTGTTGACGATGTTCGCCAGCTAAAAACCAGAGGTAGTAGGAGCTGAAGCCCGGCGCACCGACGTAGGTGTGATAGCCGTCGGGCAGCATCAAGATTGAATTGTTACGAACGGTGAAGTTGACGGCATCTTCGTCGTTGTGGTAAAAGCGCGTGATGCCAAACCCATCATTGGGCGTGATGCGGAAGAAGTACATCTCTTCGTGGTACGCTTCGTTGGGCAGATCATCGACCTCGTGCTTGTGGGCGGGATAGGTACTCCAGTTGCCGCTCGGTGTGAATGTTTCGCCGACGATCAGGCGACGTGCTGGCAGATTGGGATGGCTCGATTCTGTCAGGATTTGGTGGAAATGGCGCGTAAAGTTGAGACGACCCCATGTGCCAGTCACGACATCATCGGCCGAAATCACATAAGCCTCGCCGCCCAAGTCGCTCGGCGCACTGCACAGCGCGATCTCGACCTTGCCAACGCCCGTGATCGTCGCAGAGCGATTGCAGGGCAGGTAAACACTCGTCGGCTTGCCATCAAATACGTTGGCGCGTTGACCAATGCTGTCAAAAGTCTGCGACCCGCAATCGAATGTCGCCTTGCCGCCTAAAATCACGGCTAAAACTTCACGATCACCCGTTTCAAGCGCGTGACTTTGCCCATCTGCAAGGACAAGCAGAGAAAAATCGAGCAGATCGCAGGGATTAGTTGGTAGCGGATTGAGGCCGTTTTCGGCCGAAACGTGGATAAAGTTCTTGCTCATTAAATGCTCCGTTTTTGTTGCGTGGTGCGTAGTGCGTGTTCTATTCTTCACGCACCACGTACCACTTTATCTTCTTAACTTGTCACCCATAAATCCGTATGGCTATCCGTCATCATCGTCAATGCTTCAAGCATGAAGTAGTCACCGTAGATCATATACGCATCCATGAATTTCCCTTTCGGGACGTGAGATGCGCCATGTTTGAGCAACCCCTGCGCGTCGGGTTGCTCATCCCAGCAGGATTGCACCAATGCGTTGAACAGGCGATCTATATATCCGTCATACTCTTCTGCATTGTCGGGGTCAACCTTTGCCAAGCGCAACAGGCCAGTCAGCGCAATCGCGCTGGCCGAGCTGTCGCGGTAAGGTGGCGCACCTTCTGGCAGCCACAAATCCCAGAGTGGCACATCGTCAGCAGGCAGTTCAGCCATAAACCGCCGAGCCATTTTGCGCGATGTTTCGACTAAGTATGATTCGCTGGGCATCCATGCCGCAGCCATCGCAAAGCCACAGATACCCCACGCCTGTCCACGCGCCCACAGCGACTCATCGGCCGCCCCCTGATGGGTTGCGCCGCGCAGTGGTTCGCCGGTGTGTTGGTTGAAGAAAAACGTGTGAAACGTACTGCCATCGGGACGCATAATGTGGGTGGCGGTCGCCTTGGCGTGGTTGAGCGCAGCGTCTGCATAGCGCGGATCGCCCGTGCGCTGACCCGCCCAGAACAGCAGCGGCAGGTTCATCATATTGTCGATGATGATTTGTCCCCCACGCCGCGCTTCACCGACAGGCCCCCATGATTGGATGTAGCGACCTTTCGGCCGATAACGCCCCAGCAGCACCTCGGCCGACCGCACCGCCAACGCCGCCGCAGCCTCATCACCCGTCAACTGATATTGCGCTCGCGCACTCAACGTAAACAAAAAACCGAGATCATGGTTAATGTGGACATTTTCATCGAGCCGTCGCTCAAAGCTCGGCAGCAGCTTGGCGGCATAGTTGCTCAATGCTTCGTCGCCCGTCTGGGCATACGCCAGCCAAACCATGCCCGGCCAAAAGCCAGCGACCCAGTTTTTATTTTCGTTGAGGGTATATTGTGTCTCTTGACCGTAGTTGGGAAATTTATTGCCAAAAACGCGCCAGTTCTGTTGTACACGCGCGATGGCGGTGTCGAGGAGTGTCTTTTTAGACGTGGTCGTTGCCATAGTGATGACTGATGAGCGAAAAAGATGGGAGCATATCTGATTTGGAATAGGCCGTCAATCTCCAATAGCATGCAGAACGCACACTATTTGCCCATCGTAACAAAATTTAAATATGATACAATGCTTGCGCTAAATCGGCAATCAGATCATCGGGATGTTCGAGACCAACGGAGATTCGCAGTAAGTCCCACGGCGTTTTTGTGTGTTCATCTTCGACGGGGGCGCGATGTTCGATCAGGCTCTCAACCCCGCCAAGACTGGTCGCACGCCAAAAGATGTTTGTGCTGGCAGCTAATTTATCGGCCGCTTCCGCCCCCCCCTTCACCCGAATCGACAACATCCCGCCAAAATCCTTCATCTGCCGCTTGGCAACATCGTGATTGGGATGCTCTTCCAAGCCCGGATAGTACACCGTATGCACTTTGGGGTGGTCGGCGAGAAAGTGAGCCACCTGTCGCGCATTGGCACAGTGACCGCGCATTCGATAGGGCAGCGTGCGAATGCCGCGCAGCAACAGCCAGCAATCAAAGCCGCTCGGCACGCCCCCACCAATATGCTGGACAAAGCGCACCTTTTCCAAAAGCTCGCCCGTCTCCTTCACCACCACAACCCCGCCGGTTAAATCGCTGTGACCACCCAGATATTTGGTGGTTGAATGCACGACGACATCCGCACCCAGCGCGAGAGCCGGTTGCAGCATCGGGGTCGCCCACGTCCCATCCACGCCGAGCAGTGCGCCACTTTCATGCGCGATGTCCGCAATAGCGCGAATGTCGCTGATTTTGAGCATCGGGTTGGACGGTGTTTCTATCCAAATGAGGCGTGTCGAGGGCCGAATAGCTGCCCTGACCGCCTCTAAATCTGTCATATCGACCAGCGTATGTTCTAGCCCCCACCGCGCCAATATGCCATTGACCAACTCGCGCACGCCAAAATAGGTATCGTCTGGCATCAAAACGTGGTCGCCTTGCCCCAACGCTTGAAAAACTGCCGCCACCGCCGCCATCCCGGAGGCAAACGCGACCGATTCTGCGCCCCCTTCAAGCGCGGTCAGACACGCCTCAAGCGCGTTGCGGTTGGGGTTGCCCGTGCGTGAATAGACGAGTTCTTGCTCGTTGTCGCGCAGAAAGGTGGACGAGAGATGAATGGGGGGCATGACTGCGCCGGTTGCTTTGTCGATGGCTCGGCCGGCTTGGATGGCAATGGTTTCGATGTTCATAGGGTTTGTGTTACGTTTGCGGGTCAAGCACTAATTTCTACACTCTTGTTGGCACATGGGTGAAAAAGAAGAAAGAGAAAGAACTGTCTTCTGCCTCTTTCTCTTTTTCTTCGTTCTTTTCGGGTTCATCCTATTTCCCACATGAGCGAATTTCTAAATGAGCGTCTATTTTACACGGTTAACGACAAATCCAAACGGGATGAGGATATTCGCGCAGAATTTTCTCGGCCGAACTACCCAACGACAAATTCCAAACCGACCGAAAACTAAATCCACCCAAAAAGAGAACGTTGCTCGCTGTGTCTTTGGCAACGGCTAATACATTGTCTGCGATGTCGCCGGAGCGCAGAACATAGTTAACATCGGTGATACCATGTTCAATCAGATAGCCACGGGCTTGGTCGAGAACGACCTTACTCGTGAACTGAGTCTGTACGGTCACGACAGTCAGGCTGAGATTATGGCGACCGGTCATGTAGGTGGCGATGAAGAGGGCTTCGGCCGATTTTGCGCTGCCATCATAGGCGAGCAAGGCGCGTCGCTGATTAGCGTCGCTATGATCGGGTCGAATGAAAATGGGGCGTGGACAGCGTTCGACAATTTGGCGCAAATCGTTGCCAATGCGCGGGATCGCCTGCCCAACGGGGCGCGTGCCGTTGAGCATCACAACATCAACCCATGCAGCCCGTTTGACAATCGCCTGCGCGATGTTGTGATCGACATCAACGGCAAAGTCGCCGCGCACGTTTGCGTCGGCACATTTGGCATAGAACTGTTTGCGAAGCGACTGCACACGCTCGCTCTGCACATGTGCTGCGTCCGCCACGACGTGCAAGCCCAGCAGATAGTCGCCATCGAGCTGGGCAAAATCGAGGCAGTAATCGAGCATTTCCCACCCTTCTAAGTCCCCATTGATGGGAATCAGAATGTTTTCAAAAAGGCGGTGATAGCGTTGGCGTGCCAACTGCTGTTGTCGCCAAAGGCCGGGTTTGGGTGGTGTGATGGGGGAGAAAGGCTTGGTTAGTCGGCCGATGAGCGTCTGTGGCTCGGCCGGTTCAGCCAATAATTCGGATACGCCCGACTCCAAATCAAATCGCCAGCCAAGCTCCGCCTCTAACTCCGCCTGTCGTTCGGAAAGCAAGATGTACAGGTCGGCTTCCGTGCGTTTTGGAAACCGCCGCAACGCCCCAACTTCGCGGATGATGTCGATGACGGGCAGGTAAACCGTCTCGTACCAGTCGCTAACCGCCTCATCCGTCAGCGGCGTACCGATTTGGCCTAAGAGCAGCGCGTATTGATCGCAGAACGTCATGAGCAGGTCGGCCGATGGATACAAACGGTCAATATTTGTCTGTTCCAAAAAGTTGGCATACTGCGCTTTGCAAATTAGCTCGTTGGGATCATCGTTTGCCGTTAAGGGAACGCGAGTTTCAACTTCGATCACGCGGGCAGAGATCGTTTTTGTGTTGAGATGGCGTGCAATCGAGACGCGATGGTTGCCATCCTGCACAAAATAGGCATCCCCCAGTTGATATACGTCAATCGGCGGCATCCCACGCATATCGCTCACCGCTGCCCGTACCCCCACCCAGCGCGTTTGCGTCGCGTCCGCTTTGGGCAAAAAGGTGCGCGTGAAATCCTCATAGCGATCCACACTGCCCACGATGTTGTCGAGTGGAATCTCTTGAATGCCGCGTTGAATCGTGCGACCTGTCGGCCGCAACTGTTCACGCACTGCCTCAAACGGCAATAATTGGTTATCCTCACCACGCAAGTGCGAAAGTATTTGGCGCAGCGCGGCCTGCTTACGCGCTTCTCGGAAGTCGCGCAAGGCAAGTTCATAGTGCGCCTGTTTCGTGGTGAGGTTCATCTATTGGTAATCGGTATTCGGTAGGTCGGTATTCAGTGAAAACAACCGAATACCGATCTACCGAATACCATCAAAACCTATTAGATTCTTCTGCCTAACTAGGGCAGTTCCGCCAGATATTGCTGAATCACATCAATAAAATCTTGCGGCAAATCATAGGTTAGGGCCGTTTCAAAGTCATCCCGCGCCGCCTCACTGTTGAGCAACCAGTAGTTGGCGATAGCTCGGCCGAAGTATGAAAACGGTCTCTCCGCGTCAAGTGCCAGAGCGGCATCATAACTCGCCAACGCCCCCGCATAATCTTCTTGCTGTCGCTGAATAAAGCCCAAATTCTCATGGTACAAAGCGACTTGGTCATCTAACCGAATCGCCGCCGCGTACTCTGTTCCCGCGGATCCATAGTCGTCAATTTCGTAGTAGAGATCGCCGAGATAGTTGTGCAGACGCGCATTCTCAGGCTCAATCTGGATCGCCGTCTGATAGCTGGCAATCGCGTCGTCGTACTGTCCTGCTGCGTAGTAGATGTCACCGAGATATTGATAGTCACCTGCCGTCGCCTCTTCTAGCCCAATTGAGGCCATTTGGTCGGAGATGGCACTCTCATAATCACCTATACTGTAGTAGGTGACGGATCGTTGATAGTAAAAGCCGTCTAATGCGGCAATATCGGCCGCCCCCACATCAATCGCCTGATTAAGATCAGCGAGAGACTGCTCATACTGCTCCAAATCTCGATAGATACGACCACGCAACGCAAGCGTCCGCGCTGAATTGGGATCATCCACGCCAATTGCATCGATTGAAGCCGTCGCATCGACGATAGCCGCTTCCAAATCGCCCTCGTCTGCCCGTGCAAATGCAAGCGCGTGCAGCAGCGCAGAGCGTGTGCCTGCACTCAGATCGTCGCCCAACTGAACGGCGCGGCTGGCATCCGCCATCGCGGAGGCACTGTTTTCTTGGTCGGTGTAGACGTAGGAGCGATAAGCATAGGCGATAGCCAACGTTGGATCGAGCGAAATGGCACGGTCAAGGTCAGCCAATGCCTCCTCATTTTGACCAAGTTCAAAATGAACAAAACCACGTTCAGCCAAAACGTTTGCCTCGTCCTCACTGTCAGAGACATATTCGAGCGCATTGGTGTAGTTGAGGGCTGCGTCCTCATGCTCGCCCAAATCGCGCAGTGCGGCGGCGAGGTCTGCATAGGCATTGGCGAGATTCTTGCGGCTGGCAACATCGGCCGATGCCGCATCAACATCCCCCTGCAAGCTGGCTTTCAAATCGGCAATGGCCTCCTCAAAATTTCGTAATTCTAAATGTGCCTTGCCGCGCTGCGCTAACGCCTGTGGGCTATCAGGTTGAATGCTCAGAACCTCGTTTAACGTGCTGACAACACCCGCCCAATCTTCGTTATTTTCCTGCATGGTCGCTAGGTCAAAACGGAGCGATATATCATCGGGGTTAAAGGCAACCGCGGCGGCTAGCTCATCGGCCGCTGTGCCATAATCGCCAGCTTGTGCGAAAAACTCGGAACGCTCACGATAGACGCTGACGCGATCCCCAACTGGCGCACCTTCCGCGTCGGTAATTTGCAACGCCGCTGCCAAATCAGTCAACGCAGCAGCAGTATCATCTAGCTGGCGATGCACGTCAGCACGCCCTGTCAGCGCACGGAAGCGATCTTCTGCGCTCAACTCCTCGTCCAGCGCAGTGGTGTATTCCGCGATCGCTGTTTCATAATCACCTGACTCGGCCGCTTCCTCAGCATTTTCCAGCGCGGATGCACCACAGGCAACGAGCAATAACAGTAAACAAAGTAGTAAGTAGCGAGTAAATTTCATGGGTCTCCTTGTCAAAATGGCCATTTGTATTTGGGAGTTTTTCAACTATCTAAACGTTGAAGTGACGCTATTTTCCGTTGCGATTGTATCATTACACTCCCTACCCCTCCTGTTAATCTACGCACTTTTCATGCTACAATTCCGCCCACTCAATAGCAACCAAGTTCCTGTGAGGAAGTTGATTACCAAGTAACCTATGGCAACCCAAACGATGCACGCTGGCCTGTTGATTGGCGAATTCCTCGCCCAGCAAGGCGTAAAATTTCTTTACACCCTTTGTGGTGGTCACATCTCTCCTATTTTGATTGGTGCCGAAGAAAACGGGATTCGCGTTGTGGACACGCGACATGAAGCGACGGCGGTGTTTGCGGCCGATGCAACCGCTCGCTTAACCGGCATCCCCGGTGTCGCTGCCGTCACCGCTGGCCCCGGCCTGACCAACACCATCACCGCGCTCAAAAACGCTCAGATGGCACAGTCGCCGCTCGTGCTGTTCGGGGGCGCAACGGCGACATTGCTCAAGGGGCGTGGCGCACTGCAAGACATCGAGCAGATGCCCCTGATCGAACCGCACGTCAAATATGCCAAAGCGATCACCAAAGTGCGCGACATCATTCCGGCGTTGCGCCAAGCATTTCAGATTGCACAAGAGGGTGTTCCCGGCCCCGTCTTTCTCGAACTACCCGTTGATCTGCTTTATCCTGAAAGCACCGTGCGCCAATGGTCGCTCGACACGGCCGGGAAGGGCAAAGATGTCGCCAGCCGCGCATTTCGCGCCTATCTCAACCGACACACGAGCCGCACATTTCGCAACGCATGGGATGTGCGCGGGGGTGAACGTATCGACCCCGTCGTTACCTTGCCAACCGTCAGCGAGCTACAGAAAGTGGTCGATGTGTTGAAAGCGGCAAAGTCGCCTGTGCTGATCGTTGGCTCTCAGGCGATGTTGACTCCTAGCAAAGCAGATCAGTTGCAAAAAGGGTTGCTCTCGCTTGGCATCCCGACCTATCTTTCGGGCATGGCGCGGGGGTTGCTCGGCCGCAACGATCTGCACATTCGACATAAGCGCAGCAAGGCATTGCGCGAGGCGGATGTCGTGGTCTTGGCGGGGGTGCCGGCCGATTTCCGCTTGGGTTACGGTCGCACCATTCCGCGCAAAGCGACCTATATCTCGATCAATCGCAGCAAAAAAGAGATGCGCCTCAATCGCAAGCCAACAATTGGGATCAATGCCGATGCGGGGGCGTTTTTGCGGATGCTGTCCGCGAACTGGACAGAGCCAGCCAGTAAGTGGGCGAACTGGCACGCTCAACTGCTGGGGCGCGATGCGGCGCGTGATGCTGAGATCAGCGCGACCGCCATGCAGAAAACAGAGTACGCGAATCCTGTCAGCGTGATGCAAAAGCTGGAAGAACAGCTTGGCGCGAACAGCGTCTTGATTGGGGATGGGGGAGATTTTGTGGCGACGGCGAGCTATGTGGTTCGGCCGAGGCAACCCCTGCGCTGGCTCGATCCCGGCGCATTTGGCACATTGGGCGCGGGTGGTGGGTTTGCCCTTGCCGCTCAACTGGTCTATCCAGATGCAGAGGTTTGGCTGATCTACGGCGACGGCTCTGCTGGCTACAGCATTGCCGAATTCGACACCTTCACGCGCCACAATCTGCCCGTCATCGCCGTCATCGGCACAGACGCATCATGGGCGCAAATCGCCCGTGAACAGGTCGAAATTTTCGGCTCGGCACTCGGCACCGAACTCGCCCGCACCGCCTACCATACCGTCGGTGAGGGGTATGGCGCACACGGCATCCTTGTCGAAGATGACAGCCAAGTAAAAGCCGCCATCATTGAAGCCAAAACATGCCGTGCAGAAGGGCAGCCCGTCGTTATGAATGTGCAAATCGGTGGCACAGACTTCCGTAAAGGCTCCATCTCAATCTAATTTGATTATTTGACATGCCGGAAAAACGTCTGGTTCAGCGTTTTAGAGAGTAGGGCAAGCGTAGTCAATTGAGTGGTTGGGCGTACTGTAAAGCCCAAGCAGTGCGAGTACAATCGTCCTACAATTTTTGAACTTCTCTCCTCTTCCCAATTTCCAAAGAAGCTGCCCCGAACAGGTGGCTTTTTTCTTTAGGCCGTTACTTGATACAGCGTCACAATCTCACTGCGTAAATCTTTGCGTCGCGCGATGCTGATATGTAGGTCGGCCGATTCACACGCCGCTAAAAACTGAGTTTCTTCCCCAATCGATGAGAGCAGCAACAGAGCATGTCCATTCGGCGCGAGATGTTGCGATAACTGCGCTGCAAAGCGTTCGGCAATGCGCGGCGCACGAAACGCCTGATCGAGCGCGTTTTTTGGTTTCCCTGCCAGATAGGGGGGGTTAAACAAAATGAGATCAAATCGCTCACCGGCAACGGGGGCAAATAAATCGCCTTCGCGCACATCGATCTCAATCAGATTGAGCAACGCATTGATTTGCGTACAACGCACGGCGGCCGGATTGATGTCTGTTGCGACGACGCGCTTTGCACGGTCTGCCAAGAACAACGCACCAACCCCACTGCCCGTCCCTAGCTCCAATGCGTGACACCCCTGCGGCACGAGCGTCATATCCAACTGTTCAACCATCCATCGGGAGACGAGAAAGAGCGTCGGGTTAAATACTGAGGGCAACACGACCAATGGCTTTCCGTTTATCTCCTCCAAAGTCAGTGCATCAAATCGCCGCTTTTGAAACAACTGAAAACGTAGGCGATAGAGTTGTTGCCATAGTTTGCGCCTTTGCATTTTCATCAGGGTCAAACATATTGCGTAAACTGGATACGTAATACGCCACACGCAATAGTAAAGCTCACCATTTTTCTAAAAGAGGCTCATCTGGCGTGCTTGGAGCGCACCTTCAAGATGAAGCAGCCACTCTTTTGTTTGCAGACCTTGTGCGCCACTGTAGCCGTGTAGTTTGCCGTCGCTGCCAACGACGCGATGGCAGGGGATGACCAGCGGCATGGGGTTTTGGGCGTTGGCGGAGCCGACGGCGCGAGAGGCAGATGGCTTGCCAAGCGTGCGGGCGATCTCGCCATAGCTGCGCGTTTCGCCATAGGGGATGGCACAAACGAGGCGCAGTGCGCTGCGTTGGAATGGCTTGAGAAATTCCCAGTCAATTGGAAGCTCAAAGGAACGGCGATCACCCGTTAGATATTGAGAAATCTGGGTGACAAATGGGTCGGTGATGGTGGTGTCTTCAACGATGGTGTATTGATCGAGCCAGTCGTTGAGCATTTGAAGGAATTGGCGGCGCGTTCGGCCGAGCATCACGCCCACCAGTCGCCCATCTCTGACCCCAACCCACACCTCACCCATCTCTGTTTTGGGTAAATGTCCAATCGCAATTTCATTCATCTCGACCTCCTGCCAGCAGATACGTGAACATCAGGCTGCCGCTGCTAAAACCGACAATCCACTTGATGCCGGCCGGCAAATGTTCACGCGGCGAGATAAACCCCTCAATTAGCCCTGCTACTACAAGAAAGATGGCGCACGTCACCAATAAAGTCAGTGCTTGCCGCCCAGCGATACGCAGTGCATCGGAGCGCGTGTGATAGCCCGGACGCAAAATTGCCCATGTAAAGACGAGTCCGGCCGCACCCGCCAAGCAGATCATGTTTAGCTCGATCACGCCGTGTCCAACCGCAAAGTTAAACAGGTGATGGAACTCATGAAAGTAGGCCAAGCCAAACAGTCCACCGACCATGAGGCCATTGAAAATAATGACGTAAAGCGTAAATATGCCCGCGGTCATGCCGCCTGCAAACGCCATAATCGAAACACGCACGTTGTTTGTGGTGATAAACGCGGATGCGGAGGGCTGTTCATCCCCTTCAAAGTAAAACCACGGCTCATTATCTTCGATCTCCTCAACGACAGTCGCAAATTGCGGTGACAACACCACATCGGCAACCGCCGGATCATTTGCAATTAGGAGACCTGTCACAAGCGCGGGCAGCCAAAAAAGCAGTGATGCGACGGCAAAAAAAGGCCATGTGGAGCGAAACGTTTGTGGGATGACATCGGTAAAGAAGTAGTGGATTTGACGCAGGGAAAGGGGATCGCTGCGATAGACGTTGGCATGGGCGCGGCCGACGAGCTGATTGAGATACTGTGCTACATCGTGTTGAGGGAAGTCGCGTTGGGCAAGGGCAAGATCGGAGGTGGTGGCGCGATAGATTCGGCCGATTTCCCCTACATCTGCCTGCGTCAACGATTTAGGCGACCGGTCTGCCTTATTCAGCAAACCGGTCAGCTTTTCCCAATTTGTCTGCCGCCGTCGAATCAGCTGTTCTGGAGTCATCTAAGAACGGGGTCTTCCACTAAACGCAATTGTTGCGGACTGACGTTTGGCAGACGCTCTAGCAGGCCACGTGCCTCCAAATCGAGCTTCACGGATGTCGCATACCAGCCAATCGAGCCATCAAAATCGCCATCTAGCTCGCTGTGTATTTTGTTGCCCAGATCGCTAAAGCGCACGCCGGGTTCACGCTCGACAATGGCCAAAATCGCGTCTCTCATTTTGTCATATTTTGCGCGGTCGATGTTGACTCCCTGCTTGCCTTGTGGGTGTAGGGTCATGATTTTGTCACTCATTTTGATTTCCTATTGTTCGTTTTCCGAAGTATACCAGTTACAATTACATCTGTAACTTGACGACAACAGATTTGAGAAATAAAGGAAATGGCATGATCATTGTTGCAGGAACGATTCTCGTTAAACCAGAAAAATATACGGATGCTGTCGCTGCGATGAGCGTGATGTCGGCCGAGACCCAAAAAGAACACGGCTGCGTTACCTACCAATTTTACGAAGACATCACCACCCCCAATCAATTCTTAGTCTACGAGATTTGGGAATCAACCGACGACCTCAAAGCCCACAGCAAGTCAGATCACATGGGCGTTTTCCGTCAGCAAATGGGTGACATCCTCGCCGCGCCAACGGACATCCACCGCTATCGCGCTGAGGAGTTCGATCAATTTTAGTGCAATGATGATTCGTATTCTCATTGCTGACGACCATCCGGTTGTGCGCGACGGTCTCGTTGCCATTTTATCGACGCAGGCTGACTTTGAAGTTGTTGGGGAGGTTGCAAACGGTGTCGAGCTGCTCGCTGCCATTCCAACGCTACGCCCAACGGTCGCCTTGCTTGACTTGAACATGCCGGAGATGAACGGTGTGGAAGCGATTGAGCAACTGCGTGACCATCACCCCGACGTGCGTGCCATCGTCTTCACGGCTTATGATACGGATGAGCGCATCATCGCCGCATTGCGGGCGGGCGCACAGGGCTATTTGCTAAAAGGCGCACCACGCGATGAGTTATTCAATGCGATTCGCGTCGTTCACGCTGGTGGGTCGTTGCTGCAACCGCTGATTACAACACGCCTCATCAACCACATCAGCTATGAACCGCTGACTCCACGTGAGCAAGAAGTGTTGGGATTGTTGGCGCGTGGGCTGCAAAATAAAGAGATCGCGCAATCGCTGTCGATCACGGTTCGCACGGTTAAGTTCCACGTCAGCTCACTGTTATCGAAGTTGGATGTTGGGAATCGAACGGAAGCAGTCGCCGTGGCGCGGAAGCGGGGGCTTTTGTAACTGTACAAAATGACCCCATGTGCGATGTGAGACGTAAGGAAAACCTTTAAGATTCCTTAATTGCCTCATCACAACATCTGGCGCACGTTTACCAAGTTGCTCTGGAAAATCGCTATCTATGGCATGAATTCGGCGCTCTGCACCTATTGATGAGACGCTGACAGCAGATTTTGGCAATAAAAGCATGTCCTGCATTGACGCGGTGCGTTACTTTCTTATAATCAGATTTACGCTCTACGCTTTACAATTTACGATTAGTTTCCATTGTAAGTAAATTTATGACCATTGTGATTAAACGGTATCCCAACCGCAAACTATATAACACTGAAACAAAACGCTACATCACCCTTGATGGCATTGCCGATCTCATTCGCGGCGGTCAAGAAGTACAGGTCATCGACCATGCGACCGACGATGATTTGACAACACTGACGCTCTCCCAGATCATTTTTGAGCAGGAGAAAAAGCAAACGGGTTCATTGCCGAAATCTGTGTTGACGGGGTTGATTCAGGCAGGCAATGAGAGTTTCGAGGCGTTCAAACGAACGCTTACATCCCCATTTGAGCTGCTTACGCCCGTGGAGCAAGAGATCGAAAGGCGGATCAATGCGCTAATGCAGCGTGGAGAGATGGCATGGGAGGAGGGGCAGCGTGTGCGAAATAAGCTGCTGGGCATTCGGCCGAAAAAGCCCGTCGTTGTTGAGGAAGAGATCAACGTCCAAGTTGTGTCACCATCGGTTGATGAGGTTCGCGCTCTTTCAAATCAAGTACAACAGCTTACTGAAAAATTAAATAAGTTGGTCGCTGCACAAGAAAACCGTGAAGTTTGAGGGAACAGTCAAAATTGACGCACCGCGCCATGTTGTTTGGTCAGCATTAACTGATCCTGACCTGTTGGTGCAGATAACACCGGGCGTTCTCTCGGCCGAAACCACTAGTCCAAACGCTGAGTTTTTGTTGCAAACAGGCTTTCAAATCGGCTCGCAAACTATCAGCAATCCCATTACGTTGCGCTGGGTGGATGTTCAACCAGATGAATTACTCTCAATTGTGGCATGTATTTTTTTCGGCCGAGACTCTTTCGAGATGGTTGGGGAGATGAGAGTACAAGAGAGTGGGATCGAGTTCTCGGCCGAAATTCCCAAACTCCCACGCCATATTCCGCCATCGCTACTGCATCAACTTGCTGCCAAAACAATTCGCTCGTTTTTCAAGAATCTCAAGTCCGCAATCGAGCATAAACAGCATTAAACGTTACATTTCTTGGATTGCTTCCTTAGCACTCGCGTGCTAGACTGCTAATTATGACAGGCAACATCAGTTACGAACAGGCGATGATTTTTGTAGAGCAGGCGTTCCGCGCACAGTCACAGGGACAGCTAGGTGAGGCGATTGCGCTGTATCAGCGGTCGCTTGAAGTGCATCCAACAGCCGAAGCACACACCTATTTGGCTTGGGCATATAGCCTGCTGGGTCGCTACGATGAGGCGATTGAGCAGTGCGAACTGGCCATTGTCGTTGATCCTGATTTTGGTAATCCCTACAACGATATTGGAGCGTATTTGATTGAATTGGGTAAATGGGAGGAGGCTGTGCCGTGGTTTGAGGAGGCGTTGGCGGCCGAGCGATACGAAGCTCCGCACTTCCCACACGTTAATCTAGCCCGTACTTATCAAAAGCTAGGTCGCTTTAAATCGGCACTTGAGGAATATGACAAGGCACTGGAGATTGCGCCGCTTTATCGGCCGGCGCGAGATGCAAAATATACGCTTTTAGGGCGTTTGAACTAATGTTGAGCGGACTTGAGTCCGCTCTTTTCATTTGGCGTGCTTGGATGGTCGCCCAATGCTGTATGATGATGAACGCCGACAACCAGCCCAAAGAGCATCCAGAGTAAGAAATTGGGACGTGCGCCAAGTGCAATCGCATCGACGATGCCAAAGGTAAAGTGAGCGATCAACGACGCGCTGAGACCCGCGGTCAAAGTCCGTAGATAAGTGTCGTCAGTGCTGTGCCATGCTTGCCAGAGGAGGACGGCCGAGCCAATCCACAAACTCAAGTACGCAATCATGCCGGGAACCCCCAAGTCAACACCCGCTTGTAAAAGATGATTATGCGCGTGACCAAGATCAACTGTTGAGTCTATCGTAAACAGCGGGTAAAGCGCGTGAACAACTTCCCGAAACATGTTCATGCCCACTCCCGTATATGGAAATTCTTGCAGCGCATAAATCGCCCGTGACCAAATTTCAATTCGGTCAGCCAGTGAAATACTAGTACGGCTATTATCAACCAACAGCTCATTTGAAAATAGCCACCATCCACCTATGATTGCTCCTATCGCTGTTGCAAAAGTCACAATATAGCTCAGTGGTCGTCTCAAAAAAAAGACGACCAAGAGGCTTACCGCGGTGATCGCACTTATCCAACCACCGCGTGAGTGCGTCATATAGAGCGCGAAAATAACTAGACCGCTGCCAAGCATCAGCAGGATTCCTAGCAAACGCAAATAACCTCTACGAAAAATTGGCGGCGGGTCAGCATTAAGCATGATGGCAATTGGCAGCAGGAGAAAGAGGCAGTAAGTTATTACACCCGCTAATTCATTGGGGTTCGGGCTGACAATCACTAATTGAGGAAGGCGTGCTGTGACAAATGACAACATCGCCAAAAAACCAACGGCAACAAGACTCATGCCAAAAAAGAGCGTGATCGCAGTTGCATACCAAAGATAAGAAATATAAAGTTTGACAAAGGCAACAACAGTAAAAAATAAAAGAAAACTATAGAAGAGCGCAACAACTTTTCGCAAGCTGGATGCAAGGTCAGGTGTTACCCATAGGCTGGTCAAAATAGAGAGAAATAAACAGAAGATGGATAAGTTAAATGGCGTGGAGGGCAGCAGCCGTCCATAGTAAAACTGCCAGAAGATAGGTAGAGCTAGCAATGCCACAAAGATAGGTAAAAACGCCTCGCGGAAAAAAAGAATAAAAGGCAAAAAAAGCAGAACGTATACCAGTTGGTAAGAAGCGAGGCGTTGCATATTGGACTTTGTGTCGTGTATAGAGGGGAAGACGTGGTTATGTTTTTACTGCTTCAGGCAGCTCAACAACATAGCTCAAGTGGGCTCAGTTGCGAGCTGGTCTGTTGCGCCTTGTGAGTATGTGACCAAAAACGAAGCGATTGCCATTCCCCAAATTCCCCAGACAAATGGTGCGGGACGTGTGTTCCAAAGTGGCGCATCAGTGATGCCATGTAGCAGAAAGCTGATTTGGGCAGTCAAGGCGGCCGCACTCACACCACGCAATTTTAAGTCAGAGGTATGTCGATAGGCATGAGCGGCCGAAAAAATAACAATAAGCTCAATCGCAATCCAGCATATCAATGCTGGAAGACCTAACTCTGACCCAACTTGCAAAAAGATGTTGTGGGCATGTTCAATGCGACCGGGGGCTATCGTAAAAAGAGGATAGAGTAAATCGAGGACTTTACCAAAGATGCTCATTCCAACACCTGTAAAAGGAAAGTCTTGCAATAGATAAATTGCGCGGGAATAAATTTCAAGTCGCCCACTAAGTGTTGTTGCTGCTGAACTATTGACATCAAACCAACTGACTAAGAATTCAGCCCCAGTGGGAACTAGGGCGATAAATGCTCCTATTCCAACTAGGATAAGTGGAATAGCATAACGCAGCAATGCAAAACGCAAGCTGAATAAAATGATAACCGTCACGATGGTTGCCAGCAGGCCGCCACGTGATTGCGTTAAAACCAACATACCACCTATAAATAATGCACAGAGCAGACCGAGCAATTGTAAAAACTTTTTATTGAAAAACAACATCCAAGCAATCGGCAATGGCAGAATGAGCGTGAGCAACCCACCGAGAATGTTGCTGTTAATCGTGCCACTCAAATCTATTGGCAATAATGCTTGGATACTGGGGAGGAATCGGCCGATTACAGGCACAGGCCCACTAGCCAACAATGGGAAAACGGCGGCAAATAGAACCCCTAACAAACTAAATACAACGAACGTTATCAAGAGTCGATTTGTCGTGTTTGCCCAATTAATAATTGCAAAAAAGAGCAAGACACTTGCTATCAACTGTAAATAGGCAGGAATCGAAGGTGCGCGATCAGGCGTGACAAAAAGCAGATTCAAAGAGGCTAATGTCAGAAACAGCGCAAGGGGCAACTCAAGGGGGATGCGAGGTGCAAATTGATGGGTTGTCACGATACGCCACAATGCAAACACGGCACCAATGCCTATCGTCACTGGCATTAAAGAAGGCACTGCAATACTCAACCCCATTGAGAGTGAGAGCAACACAATTTCTGTGTGAGCGCGAAGAAGTTGCAACATGGACTAGACTCGGCCGAAGCGCACTATCTGCCAGAGATGATGCCAACGACGAGGAGAACCATAACGAGCGGTTAACCAGCTTTTTTCAGGCCAAATTGCGCGGATAAGTAGCGACCACGCATCTCGAATACGGTCGGTGATGATTAGCAAAAAGGGGAATCGCCGTATTCCATTATCCAATCTGACAGACTCTAAAACGGTATTTGGTGTGATGAAACGGCTCAGAATATATCGCTGCCAGCGCGGAGGGCGTAGCATCGCAAGCGCAATATCTACATCGGGCAGTTTGAGAATCGACGCAGCAAGATAGAGATGTAACCAAACAACTGTACCCACTCGCCAGCTTTGCGCTCGTTCTGCCAATGTACACCAGTCCACAGATTCTTTGCGAGCAACATAAGCTGTATCGACAAAGGCACGTAAGGGGTAAAGGCTGACGTGGTGTTGCGCGACATTGTGAACAGCTAGCTGGATGATGGCATCTTCGGCCGATAGCCGCCGCACGTGACAGCCATCAATCTCACCCAAAATACTGTTTTTCCACATCGCATCAAAATCAATTGCTGCCGTTCGCTTTTGCCACCAGCCGGAGACAGGGGCAAACTGTAACTCGATCAAATTGCGTGGGTATTCTGCTGAGACGATTTGAACTTCACCGTCTGAGAGAATTTGTAAGGCGGCGGGGCGAGATTCCTTTTCAATCGTACGCGAAAAACCGGCTGCAACGAGCTGATCAACGGCCGTTGTCATCTGATGGCGCGGTATCCACAGATCAATGTCGCTCATCGTGCGTGCTGCGATGTCGTCATAAACGCCATGGATTAGGGAAATTCCTTTGAGCAGGAGAGGGGTAATGCCAGCCGAATTCAACGTAACCAGAACTCGCCTAAATAACAGATCATGCACGCTATTTTCGGCTGTCGTCAGAAAATAGTCTGATTGTAATTCGGCCGAGATCGCTGGCGCACGCTCCCGAAAAGACAATGCTCCTAACCCAGCCAGCGCATGGTCTCGTAACCATGTCGCCGCCACGTCAGGAGCGATTTCTTGCGTAATGGGATGTAAGTCGTTTACTAAGGCACGTAAAAGTTGTTGCTTGCCCTCAATTGAAAGCTCATCTTGTTCATCACTTGTAAGCGTCATTGTACCTGTTCAACTACTTTCTGTTTAACGTGATGCGCTGGTTGATAGCTAGGCATCAACCGTTGTAACTCGTCGATAATCTCTGCACGACTTCTGTTCTCGCTGACTAATTTTTCAACTTGGTAAACCAGTTCATCCGTCTCAGCGGCACGATGACCGCTCGCGTTATCAGCGAGAAAAATTTTATGATGACGTGTGCGCTGATGCTTTTCGCCGTGTACGAAAAGCTCTTCGTACAGTTTCTCACCGGGTCGTATACCAGTAAACACGATGTCAATATCTCGACCAACCTCTAGTCCTGAAAGCTTGATCAGGTCAGAGGCTAAGTCCACAATTTTAACAGGTTCACCCATATCTAGCACAAACACTTCATCGCCTTGTCCGAGGACGGCCGATTGCAACACCAACTGCACCGCTTCGGGAATGGTCATGAAGAAGCGCGTCATGCGCTCATCTGTGACGGTCACAGGGCCACCTGCCTCAATCTGTTTGCGAAATGTCAAAACAACGCTGCCGCGACTACCTAGCACATTTCCAAAACGCACAACGACATAAGGCTTTTTTGTCTCTTTCGCTGTGCGATGTACCAATAGCTCAGCAATGCGTTTTGTCACGCCCATCACGTTGGTCGGGTTAACTGCCTTATCAGTCGAGATCATCACAAAGCGTTCGACATTAACCCGTTTTGCTGCGGCAAGCAGGTTACGCGTCCCAAGCACATTGTTTGTGATCGCCTCAATTGGATTGTGTTCCATTAGTGGGACATGCTTGTGAGCGGCCGCATGGAAAACAATATCCGGCTGGAACTCCTCAAAAACAGCGTTGATGCGATCTGGAAAACGAATATCAGCAATAACCGCATGGAGTTCTCCGGGCAGCGGCCGGAAGGCTCGTAGTTCGGCATTAATTGAAAAGACCGAATTTTCCCCATGACCAAGAATCACTAGTTTTTTGGGGTCACACGACCAAATTTGACGGCACATTTCGCTGCCAATTGAGCCGCCGCCCCCCGTCACAATGACTGTCTTGCCACGAATTAACTCACGAACCGCCTCAAAATCGGTGTCAACGGGTTCACGGCGCAGCAAATCCTCAATTTGGACATCACGTAATTGGCTGATTTTTACTGTGCCAGAGAGAACCTCGCTGATAGTGGGCACAATTTTTGTTTGTACTTTGGCCTTCTCACATGTTTGAACAATTTCACGAACGATTTTTCCAAGTGCATTTGGCAATGCGATAATAACTTGCTGTATTTTTAGTTGTGCAATTGCTTGTGCGATGTTATGCGAGGTGTTGAGGACAGGAACACCGTAGATAGTTTGACCAATTTTTTCTTTATCATTGTCAAGAAATCCGACAACTTCAATTGCGAGTTTGGGTTTGCTTTTGATCTCGCGCAAGATATGTGCGCCTGTATCTCCCCCACCTATAATTAAGGTTCGTCGCAGCGGTTGTTCTTGAACAGGATGCTGCCATGAGAGAATGTGGCTGGCAAACCGATTGCCCCCAATCGCAAGCAGGACTAGCGCACTCTCAATGATTGGGATTGAACGTGGGAGCGTAACGGGAATAAGCTGGCGTACAACAAAGAAGATAATGGTCACAAGAATTGAACTGATTGTAACGGCGACCACAATCTGTGTCATATCATTCTTATCGGCATAACGCCAGACGCGCCGATAAAGTCCGAAAGCATGAAATATAGTAAGACGAAGCAAGAGGACGTATAGAGTGTAAACCACCAAATGATTAAGATAGAGTAACGGTGGTTCTTGATCTATGCGAAGAAAAAGGGCAATTAATGGTATCACTGACAGCAAAATAGCATCTATGAAAAAATAGTGACGATTACGCCAATCTCCCATTTGGTCTGATAGTTTTATGAGAGTGGGAGTCACGAATCTTTGCCAATTTGCAACACGCCATTGGACAAATGAAACAAAAACAGCAACAACTGACATCCACAGGATTGCAAACATAGCCACGCTTGAACGGCTTTGTGTCAGCCATAAACCAAGCAAAGGGATGCTTGAGGCAGCCAGTAGAATATATATAGTTGAAACAGTGTCATGTCTCATGCCATTTGTGACAAGCTGTTGATACAAATGGGTGCGATGTGCTTTTAAGACATTTTCACCTTTATATAGGCGGCGTGCAAAGGTGAAAATTGTGTCAAATAAGAACGGCCAAATTAATAAGATACCCGCTATCAGTGTCACACCTCTTAATTCAGAACTGTTGATAAAATAAAGAGGAATGACTGCAAATGTGAAGCCCAGTAATGTACTGCCAGTATCTCCCATGAATACTTTTGCAGGATGCCAATTATGATATAAAAACCCTATACTTGCGCCCGCTACTAAAACTGTCCATGCCATGACAATTGAGACATTGGCATAGGTGCCCAGCATGAACCAACCCGCGGCAGTGACGATAGCATGTCCAGCAGCAATTCCATCGATTCCATCCATAAAATTGTAGGCGTTTATCATTCCAACTATCCAAATAAATGTAATGGGAATACCAAACCAGCCAAGTTGGATCGAACCAGTGAAAGGCAAAATCACCTCTTGCCAATCTCCAATAAAAGCGAGGGCAGCAATAGCGACCAAAATTTGCACGCCGAAACGCAATCGACTAGGCAGAGGATGCACATCATCAATAAAGCCAACAATTGCTAACACGGCACCACATAAAAGATAGACAAGAATAGGCACTCTACTAGCATCTTGAAAGACAAATAACGCTGTGAAGAGACCAACTAATACTGTGATCACAATACCGATACCTGCGCCGCTAGGGGTAGGCAAGGTATGTAGCGTCCTATGATTGGGAAGTGCAAGGATTTGCCGTTGCGTTAGCCAATGACGCAGCCACTGGACAAAGGCAGCTGTGGCGAGGGTGCTTACAATGAGGTAGAGGGAAAGAATGATCCAGTTATTCATAGCATACCTGTACTACTTCTCGCCGTCCTATGATAAGGATGGTTCTCAGTTTGCAAGAAATTTTTGTGATGTGCTACAGCACAAGTTTGGAGGGATATTGTTGGAACAACTGACAATGTTAGTCAAGAGGGAGAGGCGCATAGGCCTTTGTGAGAGCATCTATTGTTGTGTAAGGGGGGCGAAAATGGAGAAGTTTGAAAAATTTATCGGCCGAAAATACCGCCGAACCCGTATAGGTTGTCAAGGTCGGTTTAAGCCGAGGCAACCTCCCACCACTAAGACGAGACAAAGTATCCCAACATGTCAACATGTAGTTTATCGGAGCTAAAGGGATATTTATCACACGGGGCTTGTTTGGCAGTGCTGCACACAATGTTGTGACGATCTCGCGCATGGTAAGCGCCTTTCCGTCGGTCAGTGTTAGATATTCCCCATTGACAACCGTAGAATGCGCCACACACAGGTCAATCGCCTTCACGGCATGTTCAATGAATAACATGCTCTTTCTGTTTTCCCCGTTCGCAAAAATTGGCGCAAAGCCAATTTTTGCCAATTTGACAATGCGCTGAAGATTACCCGGTGCATCTGTGCCATAGATCATACAAGGGCGCACTGTGCAGCCTTTTAGTTTGTTTTGCCCAATTAGGGTGTGAAGATGATCTTCGGCCGCCCGTTTGCTGATTCCATAATGAGATGTAGGGTCGCCGATTGCGGCAACAGTGCTGACAAATAGAAAGAAAGGCGCAACTGGCTGCTGGCAACAAAGGTCGATTAGTGCAATTGTTGCATCGCGGTTGATGGCAAAACAATCTGCGATCTCTTCTGCGCTTTGGGGGGTGCGATGAACATAGGCAGCTGTATGAATGATAAAATCGCACCCTTGAACAAAGGCTAAGAGCGTTGTTGTCTCTCGTATATCACCAACAACCCAAGTCACATCTTCATCTGGCAAAGATTTGCGCGTCAGCCCCTTGACATGATAGCCCTGACTTAAAAAATGTGAAACGAGATGTCGCCCAAGATAACCCGTTGCGCCTGTAATACCTACTGTTTTTGTTTTTGAAGCGTCCATTTATATGTATCGGCAACACGCTGAAACACTTTCTGTTCATCGAAGTTTTCTTTGGCAAGCTGCATGGCATTGGTTGTGAGAGAGCGACGGTAGTCGGCCGAATTCAACAATGTCAACACACCTTTTGCGAGCGCATCGCTATCCTTTAACGGAACCAATAGCCCCGTTTCACCGTGCTTTACCACTTCACGGTTGCCGCGAATGTCAGTCGCCACCAATCCAACACCCATCGCCGCAGCCTCCATCAATGAGCGTGGAAATCCCTCACGGTGCGATGGAAAGGCAAATACGTCCATAATTGACAATAGCTCTGGAATGTCAGTCCGCACACCCAATGAGAAGACATCCTTATTTAGCTCTAGACCATATGTTGTAAAGTCCTCGTTTCTAAATACGTCTTTCTTCTCAAGTTCAACCGGGCCAGCAACAACAAAAACTGCATCGGGATAATGCGTCTTCACTTGAGCCGCAGCGGCCGCAAACTCTGGATAACCCTTTTCCTTGACCAAGCGACCAATCATCCCAATGACTGGGGCATCATCAGGAATCCCTAATTCCGAGCGTTTGGCTTGCCGTGCAGCCTCATCAAAGCGAGCGGGATCAAAGACATTCAGATTGATCCCGTTGCCAAGATAGCTAATCGCGTCAGGCGCACAGATTTTTAACTGAATAGCAGTTTCAATATCTTCGCTATTTTGGGAGAGGATGTGGGTTGAGCAAAGCGCAGCAATACGCTCCATGTTGGCAAAGAAAATTTGGCGCAAGCGGCTACTATCAGGCGTGAAGTAAAAGCCATGGACGGTGTTTATGATAATAGGCACGCCGGCTAAGCGAGCTGCAATTTGTCCGATTAGGCCTGTTTTGGGATTGTGGGTGTGGACGATATTCGGCCGAATCTTCCTAAAAAGCCGATACAGCTGAAAAACGGCTCGTAAATCTTTGAGCGGTGATATGCGTCGCTCAAACGGCAATTCATAGAGCTTCACGCCTATCGCTTCGATCTGTTCGCGCTGGTTGGTCGGGCTAATCACCCCACCGATCTCATAACCAGCCTTTTGCAGATATTGGAGTTGGTCACCCAATAGAAAGTAGAGTGTCCAATCAATTGTTGTCACGTGGACGGCTAGTGGTTTCATTTTGCAGTTATCCAATCATCGAACGATACACGTCCACAACACCTTTTACATAAGCTTCAGTTGAAAATTTCTGCGCGACTAATGTGTGGCCAGACTTCCCAAACCGTTGGCGCAACGTTGCACTCTCCAGCAGTTTTTCAAGCGCATTTGCTAGTTCAACGGGATCACTAGGCGGAACGACAAAGCCATTCTCTCCGTCAATAATCTGCTCTCGCACACCTGCAATATCTGTCCCCACCAAGGGTAAACTGAACCACATCGCCTCTAAATGGGAGACGGGTAGCCCTTCGTTGCCACGCACTTGCAATGGTTCTCCATCAATAACGATTGTTTCTTGGGTAACAGACGGCAATACAGCGATATTAGCGTACTTCAAGAACGCAAAGGGATCATCTTGCCAACCAGTAAACGTCACATTTTCTATGCCAGACTCATCTATCTTCTGACTTAACCAGTGTTGATATTTTCCATGTTCTTTGACAATATCACCAACACCGATAAACACAACTCGGTCGCTCCAACCACGTTGTTTGAGTAACTGCACCGCATCGATTAGGTGATGGTAGCCCTTGAATGGCACGACTGAGGCAGACATGACGACAATAAGCTTGCCATTTTGTCGTAGTGACTCAAGCCAACCAATACGTCCTCCACGATGCGAGACATCTTCGCGCCCATAATGCACAACGGTCGCTTTTCGCTGGCCAGTCTCACCAAGCGTTGGTATTACGCCCTTACTACAAACGATGAGAGACTGACCAAGCATCTCAAACAATGTTTGAGGCAAACCAGTCACGGCAACTTGACCATGAAGGTGTGCAACAGTCGGCCGTCGGAGTAAGCGGGCGACAGGAGCTGCAAATACTGCTCCACGCACACCTTGAATATGCAATACATCTATTTTCTCTTGTCGAAAGAATTTTCCAAGACGCGAGTAGTATGGAAGCAGTTCACGGAAGGATACTGTCACTTTACGCCATCGTGACCACGTGCCGATCACTTTCCCAAACTGATTGAGTTGCTTGCCAATGGGTAAAACATGTGTGTCGATGCCTGCTTCACGAAATGCAGAAGCAGCTATCCCTTCATCTGTGAGAACAACAATAGGTGTGAGATCGTCAGGTAAATCACGGATGAGGTTCAGAATCATGCGATTTACACCGGCCATTCTCTGAGGATACGCAATAAAATATAGAATACGCATTAGGGTTGCTCAATTAGCCGTTCAAATAGCTGTGCATGTTGTTCCGCAATTTTATTAGCATGGAAATCTTTCGCTCGCATTGCGCCAGCTTCTGCTAACCGCGCTCTTTTATTGGGGTCATTTAATAAATCATTGATTGCCTGCGCCAACGCAGTTGGGTTGGCTGACTCAACAAGCAAGCCATTCACATCATGAGAAATGATCTCACCAGGCCCATACGGGCAATCTGTCGCAATGACGGCAGTTTTGCAAGCCATTGCCTCAACGATAACGTTTCCAAATCCTTCAAATAGTGAGGAAAGGACAAAGATATCGGCCGATTTCATCAAAGCATATGGATTTTTTTGATGCCCCAGCAATTTCACCCTTGCTTGCAAATTGAGGTCTGCAATTTGACGCTCTAATTCCTGACGCAGCTTTCCTTCACCCAATATCCACAAGTGTGCGTCTGGTACATCTTTCATCGCGTCGATTAAAAAGGAGAACCCTTTCTGTGGCGCGAGTCGGCCGACGGCGACGAGTAATGATTGTCGCTCTGGGCGCAGAATAGATTCCGTCATTAGGGGCGCGATTTCATCGTCCAACCCTGCATTATAAATTACACTCGTATGATCCGATAGATTTGGACTCACTGTGTGAATATCTTTCTCGACACCTGATGAGAGAGCGATGATTTGATCGGCCGAAGGATATAGTCTAGGAATCAACTTTAGTATTACTTTAGACACAGGTGATCTTGAACGCCCGTGAATAATCGAAGGGGGATTTTGTACGCTAACAACTGTTTTTATATTTTCCCCTCGGCTAGCTAAGAGGGCAGTTATGTTTGCAACGTCAATCACAGAAAAAAGAATCGCTGGATGCTCCTGTCTGATTAGTTTGCGGAGTGGGCGGATCGAACGTAACAAGCGTAAGGTGCTAGATGGACTATTAGCTGAATTGAAGGCAATGAGCGGAATGTCTTCAGGTAGACTGTTTTCATAGCTTCCGCCTGCGCGGGCTACGGCAATAATCGGCCGAAATTTCTCACGATCTAAATATGTGGCAATTCGCAATAAATGCCGTTCAGCTCCCCCTCCTCCTAAAGATGGCGCGAACAATACAATGGTTTGCCTTTGAGAATATCTCCCTTGGTCGGTCGTTTGATGATTATGAAGCGGGGAATGAACAGGCATAAATTGTGATTTCAATCAAACTTTATCTGATTTAATGCAGCCAGTGAAGTATCCCAACATTAGCGCGGGTGTCAGTATGAAAAGCCAATTTACAATCGTTGTAGAACTAGGCGCACTAAAATAGAACAATGTTATGATATAGAATAGCATCGCTGTGCGGTTATCTGAATATGCTGTGTAATAACGGTACAGCCAACTTTGGAATACACCAAATAAAAAGAAAACACCAACAATGCCTAACCCGCCAAAGTTCCAATAAGCCTCGCCTATCGGGCTGGGAGGAACGCCTGAACTCAAGTTAAAAAACGTGCGGCCGACCTGACCATCAACCCCACTAGGTTTATTTGGCCACAAATTGCGCGGTATGATTGTTGTGATAATGGTGAGGTATGATCGCCCCTTCAAATACGCAACATCTTGCGGGACTTTAGCGAGAATTGGGTATGCGCCACTATAGCTCGTCGAACGGGACACGAGTTCACTGACCGCGCTATTATCTGAGTCAGTTGTCCCAATACCAACTAAACTGAGCCAATCTATATTATTATTTTGAACCCATAAATTTTGTCGAAAAGCAAGTAGCGTGGAGAGCAAGTAGATAATTACCATCCCAAGACTAATAATTCCAAGCAGATGACGAACATTAAACTTTGATTGTTGCTGAATCCAAAGTAGAAGCGCGATAATGAGTGGATAGACGACGGCAGATCGACTTCCTGAGCTTAAATACTGTATTAGCAGCGAAGTGACGGTGAGTGTCCAGAATAGTGGAGAACGTAATGCCGAAGGTCTGTCACTATACCAAAGCAGACAGGCGACCGGTGCCATACCGATAAGCAGAATAAAGTAGAAGTTACCTACAAGAACTCTGGATCTTCCAAATGCCCAAGACTGCACATATGCTGCAATCCCACCGTTTGTCTGCATAAAATACATAAATACAAGCACCGAAAACAAGACTCCCAAGATAAAGCGAACGGAGCTAGCTGTATTGTCGGTATCAAATTTGATGGGAAGCTCAAGTGGCTTTGCACGCGATGAAAACAACGCAAATCCAATATAATAAACAAATTGTCCGAGAGAAAGAAAGAGTAAATTGATAACGACCAATGTTTGCAGTGAGTCGGCCGAATGACTTGGTAATGCAGCATGAAAAGTCATGCCACTCGCGTAAACTGGAAGCGCTCGGATGAGCTGGGATGTCTTGAGCAAATTGGTAAATAGAATTGGGTGGAAAAGCGACACATTTTGCTTTCGCAAGATGATTAGCGGCACAAACAATAAGCCAACATACAGCAGGAGTGCGAGGAAGACAAACAGCGAACGGGCTGTATTGTTACTTATCATAAGAACCCCAACCGTCCCCATGTACAAAATGCCTAGTTCTAAAGCAAGAAGTCCTATGATAGGGGCAGGGGTTAACGTTGAGGTTTTAATTGGTTTATCGGTGATGAACTGTGCCATGAGTTACTGTGTAATGTGTCTGAAAAAATTCACCAGTTGATCAACGCCAGAGGAGACATCATAATGTTTAACAGCCGCGTACCCGTCTCTCTGTAGCCGCTCATACAAACTAGGGGTTGTCAATATCTGTTTTAGCTGTTGTGCTAGTGCATCAACGTTGGCACTTTCAAATAAAAGGCCATTTTGTTGATGTTGCACAATGAATGGAATGCCACCTGTCTCGGCCGCAATAACAGGTAGACCCATCGCCATCGCTTCCAACAAAACAATGCCGAATGGCTCGTAGCGACTTGCTAAGACAAAAACATCCGACTCGGCATATTCGGCGGCAATCTCACTCGGTGCAATTTTGCCAACGAACACAACCCTGTCGCTGACATTGTGCGTTTGTGCCACCGTTTTGAGATGCTGAACATACTCATCTGTTCCTGACCCAACAATGCGAAGACAAACGTCGAGATCACGCAACTGTGCCAATGCTTCAATGCAAAGATCAACGCCCTTCCAAGGGCGTAAACGTGTGACGGTCAGCAGTGTCTTTTGTCCACCCTGAACCGCACCAATAGGTCTACGATGTGCTTCAAAGCGTTCCAAATCAGTGAAGTTTGGCAAGAGTAAAATGCGTCGTTCTGGATAATGATATTTGGCAATTAACCGCTCTTTGAAGATTGGTGTCGTCGCCCAAATGTAGCGATAGCTCACAAATAGTAGCCATTGGGAAAGACCCAACATACGCAATGAAAGTGCTTCTTTTCTCTCAACCGTTTTGCTCTTTTCGTAAGTTTTCTCCCAAGAGAGATCGGCCGTATATTTTAGTATGCTCGGGATGCGATATAGTCGCGCCAATAGCCCTGTCACGTATGCCATGTAGCCAGATGCCACTTGCATTTGGATGACCGTCGGTTGAAACGCTCGAATGATCGCGGCAAGTTCACGCACAAACTGGGTGTAGCGATTGATGCGGCCGAGCGTTGTTCGCTTGGTTGGCAAGTTGAGCCGATGCACCATCACCCCTCGATCAAAGCCAGAGGTCTGCCCTAGTGTCACAACTTCAACAGGAATACCTTGTTCATGTAAATAGTGAGCAATATGCTGCGTTTGTGCCGATGGGCCACCAATTTCTGGTGGATAGATCGACGAAACCAATAAAACACGTAGTTCTTTCTCTTTCAGAGGCATCATGTGTTCATCATTTGACCAATTGGACGTGTTTTATCCATGACATTATGCTGATGCAACCACATATAAGGAGTGATAGTCATCGTTGCGTCGTGGAAACTCTGGAAAATGGTCAATAAACTCATCTTCACATGTACGACGTATGTCAACAAACCCCGCTTGCTCTAATGCCCACTTGAGCAATTCAAAATCATACAGGTTTTTATGTTGCCCGTCCTGATGAAAAAGCACATTTACCATCTGCTGGGTGGGTGCACCATTCAATGAAAAACGCGACCATCTTTGTTGACGATCTACGACCATATCTGTCCCACGATTGTCAATGTATGCTTGACACACCTTTGCCATATCTGGGCAGGACAACCAGATTTCTCCATTAATTGTGGCAATCCGCTTTAACTCGCGTAGTAATGGAATCAACTCATCATTTAGTTCAAGATGTTCAACAACTTGTTGAGCCGTAATCACGCGGAATGAATTGTCTTGCCAAGGCAGATTTCCTGCGGCGAGATCAATGTCATGCTCCGAACCAACGACATCTACGTTAAGCCAGCCCTCGACTCGTCGTGTGCCACACCCAACATGTAGTTTGTCCACTGAAGGCGTTAGATTTTTTCGGCCGACATTACGCAACTTCGCCTTCAACCTAAGCCAGTCAAATCTCATCAATCCCCAAGTTCGCCTTGAGAACAGATACAGTATAATCTTCTTCATAAATTTATTTTTATCATTCTACAGAAGTTTAGAGGTGTCTTCAGGTCTCATGACCATATCAATTGCAAACAAACATTGATAGAAGCCGTGTTTATCCGACGCTAGTTGACTAATCGTTGCACTTGTTTCCACATTGCCTCAACTTTAGCACGTCGTTCGATATTGACAGTCTGCATTTTCGCGGCCGCTTCCGCAAGAAATGGCTCATCTGTGAGTTGTTCAATTAACTGTCTCACATCATTTTCAACACGCAAATCAACCATCAGCTCTTCAAGCCCATATTCCTTTAGTACCTCAGCATATTTATGGCTCCAACCTGCAACTAGGCTCGGCACATTATGGTTTAAAGCACTAATTAAGCCATGATACCGCGATGTAATTGTGCATTTGCTGGCAGCTATGATGCCCTTGAGCTTGCGTGGATCGCGCTCATCGATCATTTCAATAGGGAAGTTCATCATCGCTTGCACACGTTTAACCAACTGGATGTCATCCGTTTCATGTGGGACAAGCCAAAGTTGCAAACCCTTAGCGTGCAACACATCAAGGCACGTGCGGAGGAAATCAAGGTATTGCGACTGAGCGCGTGCGTCCCCCTTATCAAGCATTCGCTGACTAGGTGTAATAATCACATACTGTCCACGCATTTGATCAAACTGTGGTGGGATGTCAGGCTCTAACAAACTCGTGAAATCGGGGCATTGATAAATGTTTGTCGCGCCTAGACTAATTTGTGTTAAGTGTTGATAGGAGACATCATCACGCGCAAAAATCAGATCAGCATTTGCAACCAATTTTTCAACTGCTTTATGTGATCGTTCGTCTTGAAAAGGGCCAAACGCCTGTGGCAGCATTACAACTTTTTTGCCTTGGCTGCGCCAAAGTTCTGCTTTTTCCCCCATTTTCTCTGTATTGCGATAACCCCATTGGTCAGAATAGGCAAATCCAGAAGCATCCAACACGGTGTTGATTTGAGCATCGTCAACCAAGCCATAGCGCGATTTGAGCGAATTTGGCAGGCCACGTCCAAGCAAACGGGAGGCTTTGGGCAATCGGCCGATCCAAACCTTTTGATGTAAACCAAGCTTTGCCCGCTCTTCATAGGAGCCCATCGCTGGTGAAACGACCAACTTTGGCGAGGGCGACCATTGAGCAACCGCTTGAATGGTTGACAACAGCATCATCTCTGCACCTTTATTTACAAAATCTGTACCTTGAATCTCAATCCACTTTGAGGGCATTGTATGTCCGTAACTCCGACACAGCTTTTTTCGCTGAGTAAGGAACTTTCGCGCCGCGCTCTGCATATCCAATTGCAATCAACATGACCACGCGCTGATTTGGCTCTAGGTTAAGTGCCTCTGCCATTTGTCGTTCTTGTTCTTTAAGATCCGCCCAGTTGATACAAACAGAGCTTAGTCCCAGCGATTCAAGTGCAAATAGAAACGCCATACTGCTCAAAGAGGCATCAATATAGATGACATGCCGATCCTTCACAAATTCATAAGCTGACATATCGCCCACAACCACACATATACAAGGAAAATTTTGGTAAAACCCCTGCGTACCCAGCGGAATTGAGGCAACCGCCTGTGTCATTTTTGGATCGTCAAAGATGCGATAGTTAAACGCTTGTCGATTACACGCGCTCGGTGATAACGTGGCGACAGCAAGAGCTTGGTCAATTAACTCACGCGGGACTGGTGTCTGACAAAACCAGCGCTGAGAACGGCGTTGCCTAGCAAGTGCAAGCAGTGACTGATAATCAACTGGGGGATGCGCCATTGCATCCAATGTGTAAGGGCGAAAATGAACAGAACGTTGGTCTTCAAACTGCTCTTCAAATGTGGGCAGTTGGTCAAAAGTCTGTTTCGCTTCTTGAATCAACTGGCTCTCATCATCTTGCACAATTGAAAAGTACTCCGACAATACATCTGATGCCCATTTTAGCTCTGGCGATAGAGCTTGTTTTGCCAAACGTTCTTTGTAGGCTGCGACAGTTCGGCCGATGTATCGCTCTGCAAACACACCACGACGCGGCCGCATGATCAACCCTTTTTCCAGCCGGTGGATGTTACGACGCAACATATAACGGTTTTTTTCCTTAGATAGCATCGCTTCTAAGTACTTCGTGCGACCGGCCGCTACGCCGCGAAACTCATGATTGAATTCATTGGAGAGCAACCCATAATAAATGCGGCTCGTTGTTTCTGACGATGCGATGATGCGTCGCATACGCAAAGTCAGATGACTACGAATAAGCTTTATCTGCTGAATACGCTCAGGCGATAATGTTTGATTTAGTGTCTTCTTTAACTTTCCAATCATGAAGCTATCTTGATTTGTTTATCCTAAAAAATCACCGTTGTCGAAATGCGAGCAGACGAATCGGAGCAGTAATAGCAAGGGTCATTTTGAATGCAGCACTCCATGTCGCCTTGTGGGAGAAGCAGGCCAAATATGAGGCCGTTGTGTATGAGATCAGCGTTGCAAATGCAGCCCCCATACCGCCATAGAGTGGAATGAGCCAGACATTTAGCAAAAGATTGACAGCTGCGCCCAACATGTGCCGTTGTAACGAAAAACGATACAGGTCTTCACTGATAAGCCATTTACTCAGAATACCGCCTAGAAAAACGGCTGGGCATGTCCAAATATAGACAGTTAAGATGCCAGCGGCCCCAGCATACTCTGCGCCAAAGATAAAACTGACCATAGGTTTTGCAATAAGCGTCGTAGACACTGCAATTGTCATACCCAACCAAAACATGCCATCATACATGCGTTGCAATCTGCGATGATAGAGTTCATCATCATGCTTACTACCGACAATAATGGGCATTAGGGTCGTACCCATAATAACGGGAATAAAGTACCAAAATTCAGCCAATCGAACGGCAACAGAGTAGACACCCAATGTCTGCTCATCGACATAATTACCCAACATCACTTGGTCGAGCTTGAGATACAACAATGATCCCATCGAGGATAAGATGAGCGGCCAAGAGCGTACAAGAAAATATCGCGCTCGTGAGAAGGTGAAACGCAATTGCAAAATGTGGCTTTTGGAGACATAGAGATAAAAACCGAGCAATAGAAATGCCCGTACAGCCGATCCAAAGACCAACACGATCACAAATGCACTGAGCGGGGCTTGATATATGAGAAGCAATATCGTAATAACCGATTCGATGAGCAGTGCAAGTAGTTTTGAGAAAACCGTAAAACGATTTTTGAGCTGCGCTTGAAAGGAGAAGTCAAAGGATTCAAAGGCAAGAAAGACTAAGCGCAATCCAGCAATGAGTAGGAGGGAGAGGGGGTACTGTTGTCGGCCGAATATCCCATACGATATCACCATCAATCCCAGCGCAACCAACGCGCCAAGAAATCGCAACGTAAATGCTGTCCCTAATATCTCTGATTCAGCTTCTGGCTCCACGAGCAAATCACGTACAACAATGCCACTAAGTCCAAGATAGGCAATAAAACCAAAAAGCGAGCTATACGCTAGCGCGTAACTATACACACCATACTGCCCCGTCCCCAAATAGCGGGCGACCCAAACAGCAACCGTGATTTGCGATAGGAGGCGTACACTTTTTTCAGCAATCAGCCAAGATGAATTGGTTAAAACAGCTCGCAATCGCTCACTATTAACCTTTGTCTGTAATGTATTGTAAAGTGCTGTCATGGATTGAGCGCGTCGAGAGCGGTCTGAGCTTGTTGATAGTTAGGATTTATGTGAAGTGCCTGCTGAAATGATTCAGATGCCTGTGCAGTCAATCCTCTTTGCATATAGACATAGCCGAGCCAAAGATAGGCGAATGCTGTCTCATCGTATGTCAAACTGCGAAGAAGCCACTCCTCTGCGGCTTCTAGCTCATTGTTTTGGGCAAGCAGCATACCGAGTGTACGAGCCGAATAAGCATTTTCATATAGTTCAACACTCGTCTCGGCCGCTGAAATTGCCTCGAGCAAATCGCCTGACTCCCCCAACACTGCGGCAAGAAAGCGATGAGCTGACCAATCTTCAGGATGGGCTTTCACGGCAGTCTGACAGTACGTGATTGCCTTATCAATATCCTGAGATGAGATGAGACGACAAAGCTGGATATTCGCTTGAAGATTATCTGGAGAGGCAGCAAGGGCAAATTGATACATTTCGGCCGCCTTTGCGAGTTCCTGCTGCTCAAAAAATAAGTCCCCTAAAAATGTTGGCGTAAACCCTCCACTTTCTACAAACAGCTTGGTAGCTGTCTCGTTCTCGCCAATCGCCCAAGCTAGCTGTGCATATGCCTCCTGTTGCAAGCTATTACGCTTGGGTGTATCTTGATACAATTCAAAGGCGGACTGCCAGTCTCCCTTTAACACGAATAATTGTGCCTCAGATGAACGACTATGTTCAAGTCCAAGCATTTGCACAGAGTTTAACAACTTTGTTTCCAATTCAAGTGGATTTTCTGAATTGAAGAAGATAAAAGAGGTGAGGAAAAATTGATGCTGATTAATTGGCGTTGCTGATTCTAGTACATCAGCATAGGCTAGATTTAGTACGCCAACATAGGCTAGATTTACAGCTATCGTGGGCAGCATGAACAGAATTATGAGGAAAACAACAGTCGTGTTTACTAAATATCTTAATATGAGTTGTTCCCCTTATTTTTCAAATTTTGGTTTGTCAACTGGAATCAGCATACCAGTTGACCATCGCCTTCAATCCTTCTAAAAACGCAGTTGATGAAGCAAACCCAAATTTCTCTTTTGCACGGCTGGTGTCAAGTTTGCGGCGTGGCTGACCATTCGGCCGATTCGTATCCCAACGAATTTCCCCCTCAAATCCCGTCACCTCCGCAATTATCTCCATCAAATCACGAATGCTAATCTCTTGGCTGCTGCCCAAGTTGACCGGCTCGCTTTCATTGTAGCGTTCACTGGCTAGCAAAATCGCTTCGGCCGCGTCTTCAACATAGAGAAATTCACGTGTAGGCGACCCATCGCCCCACGCCACAATGTGGTCATCGCCGCGCTCTTTCGCCTCTAAACATTTGCGAATCAGTGCGGGAATAACATGCGATGATTCGAGGTCAAAATTATCACGAGGCCCATATAAATTGACGGGTAGTAAGTAGATCGAATTGTAGCCATACTGACGACGATAAACCTGTGACTGCACCAGCATCATCTTTTTTGCCAATCCATAGGGCGCATTTGTCTCTTCAGGATAACCATTCCATATGTCTTCTTCCTTAAATGGAATTGGTGCAAATTTAGGATAGGCGCAAATCGTGCCGATGGCGACAAATTTTGGCACACCAACTTTGTACGCTTCGTGCATCAACTGAACGCCCATCATCAAGTTGTTGTAAAAATAGTCCGCTTGATGTTTGAGATTTGCACCAATCCCGCCAACCTCAGCCGCGAGATGAATGATCATATCAACCGGTTGAGCATCACGCATACTATCTTTCAGCAGCTTTCGCACCGCCTCAATCTGAACTAGATCATACGATTGGCGGCGTGGAATGATGATTTCTTCTACGTTGCGCTCGCGTAGTTTATCGACTACAAATGAGCCAAGAAATCCGGATCCCCCTGTCACAATTACGCGCTTATCTTGCCAAAACTTGCTGCTATCAGGCCACTCTGTCATGCCAAACTCCTATCTAATAGGCAGTAATGGCGGCTCTTTCAGGAAGTGCATTGCGCGTGTCGACAATGAGTCCAGCGTGACGGTCAATGTAGTCATAGTCGAATGCGGCATGATTGGTGATCAAAATGACACAATCGGCCGAACTCACCGCATCTACCTCTACCCGCTCAACCTCCAACCCTTCATGACTCAAGTCAGTCACAAATGGGTCACAATAGGTCACAATCCCGCCCTTTTGCTGTAACAACGTAATCACATCCAACGCAGGGCTTTCGCGTACATCACTAACATTTGGCTTATACGCAACCCCTAAAACTAAAATCTCGCTGCCTTTCACCGCTTTGCCTTCTTCATTGAGCGCATCCACCACTTTCTGCACCACATAAACAGGCATAGAGCGGTTGATTTCATCCGCCAATTCGATGAATCGTGCCGTGTAATTTAGCGTTTTTAGCTTCCAACTAAGATAGTGTGGATCGATTGGGATGCAATGTCCGCCTAAACCGGGGCCCGGCGTAAACTTCATAAAGCCATAAGGCTTTGTTGCCGCCGCGTCAATCACCTCCCACACGTTGATGCCGAGCTTATCACACATGATAGCGACTTCATTGACAAGACCTATGTTGACAGCACGGAAGGTATTTTCAAGCAGCTTGACCATCTCGGCCGATTGTGTGCTGCTTACTGGCACAGGATTTTGCACAACAGTCCCATATAGAGACACCGCAACCTCGACACAGTTGGGCGTTGTCCCACCAATTACTTTTGGTGTTGTCCACATATTGTAGTCGGTGCGACCCGGATCGATACGTTCGGGAGAAAATGCAAGAAAAAAATCTTCGCCGACCATAGCACCATTAGCTGCCAAGCGCGGCAAAATGATTTCTTCGGTCGTTCCCGGATAGGTTGTGCTTTCCAAGACGATCAGCTTACCTCGACCACCATGTCGCACAATGTTATCTGTTGCGCTAATAATGTAGGAGATGTCGGGGTCTTTAGTCTTGCGTAGGGGCGTTGGCACACAAATGGAAATTGCATCTACTTCAAATAGGTCGGCGTAGTCGGCCGATGCCCGCAACAACCCCTGTTCGACGAGTGGACTTAGCTGAGAGTCTGGCACATCCTCGACGTAACTGCGACCTGCATTCAAGCTGTCTACCTTGCTTTCGTCAACATCGATGCCGATGACTTCTAAGCCATACTCTGCAAATGCGACAGCCAAAGGCATCCCAACATATCCCATTCCAACAACGCCAACACGCAACGTTTTGTTTTCAATTTTCTCTAGGAATAATTCCTTCAACATCAGTTCTCCTGTTCTTTATACCAATTCCAAAATGCCGTCACCCCTTCTTCGACTGAAACAGATGGGTGATAATTAAGTAGTTCGTTTGCTTTTGTGGTATCGGAATAGGTATTGACAACATCGGCCGAAATTTTCGGCATCTCGACAAAATTGCCTTTCTCTCCAGCCAATCTTTCCAGCATCTCCACAAAATCTTTTAACAGCGTTGGTTCCCCACGTCCCAAGTTGATAATTTCATAGCCAAGAGGTTTGTCTAAGGCTAGCACAACACCATCCGTAATATCTTCTATATACGTCCAGTCACGCCACATCTGTCCACCTTCATAAAGCGGGATTTCACGCCCTTTCGTGATGCTATCTGCCACTAAGTATGCCATCATGTCGGGGCGACCATTCGGCCCATAAACGGTGAAAAAGCGTGTCGCTGTAAAGTTCATGCCGTAGAGATGATGATAGGTAAACCCAAGAATCTCGGCCGCTCGCTTTGCAGCCGCGTATGGTTGTAATGGTCGGTCACAGGGGTCTGTCTCGACAAACGGGATTTGCTTCGTATCCCCATAGACAGAAGATGTTGACGCAAACACGAAATTACCGACATCGTTTAGGCGTGCGCCATCCATTAAGTTCTGCGTACCGTTGTAATCAACTTGAATATACAGTTCTGGGTATTTAATCGCATTGCGAACACCAGCCAATGCAGCAAGATGTGCCACAGCATCAAACTGCTCTGCCTCAAATAATTTCAGAACACACTCCCTATCTCGAATATCTGCCTCAACCATCCGAAAGTTAGGATATTGATTAAGACGAACCTCGTTTGCACGCTTCTTGGTAGGGTCATAGTAGTCGTTGAAATTATCAAAGCCGACAACTTCATCACCACGTTTAACCAGTTTTTCTGCTAAATTGCTACCGATGAAACCAGCAGCACCCGTGACTAATATCTTCAATGGACATCTCCTATGCTCCGCCCTTCCGACAACGGAACGCTAGGCATATAGTAGGCTAGACGGTGAACGCAAACCGTAAAAAAGCACCAAGCGGCATGAGGCTTGCGTTACAGCGTTCAAAAATTTCACGTGAAAGGGGGTTAAATTTTTTCAATGTCGGCCGAATCCAACACAACCTTCTGTGGATAACGACTTAAAAATGCCAGCAAGACCTGTACACGGTCCTTCCCAGATACTCGCATGTCAAACATCGCCTCGTATCCAGCAAATGGGCCTGACTTGATGCGAATTTTGTCTCCCTGTTCAAGATTATCAAAAACAAGGCCGCCCACCTTGTCAATCTCTACAAGTTGATGTTGAATTTGATCAATTAGGTTCGTTGGCACGACGGCAGGTTCATCTGCAAATCGAACCAATCCATGTGTTCCCGGAAACCAGTTAAAGTGATTCATTCCCGTTTCTTCTAAATTTATATGAATGAAAAGATAGCCGGGAAAATAAGGACGGTATTTTGCAGCGCGTGGATTTTTAGGATTGACTTTTACCATTGGAAGGAAATGTTCAATCTCTTGCAGAGAAAGCGCGTGCGCCACCGCTCTCTCTTTGTGGGGCTTCGCCCACAATGTGTACCATTTTTCTGACATTGTCACCTTGTTTATTTCTGGATGGTTTATCAAATCACATTCACGCGAGTGTATCAAATGCGTTTGCCATTTGCGAGTACAGAGCAATGTCAATTACAAATCACTCACTGAAAAACTCATGGCGTTAGCTCAAAGATAAACACGCCATCTTGTGCAAAAAGCAACTGAATCTCGCTGTGTTGGATTAATTTGTCGGGCAGAAAAAAGCCGCCGCGTGCGCCTACATAGATGTGTGTTACCTGTTCATTCTGGAGGAATTCGAGGGCGGACTCGGCCGACCAATCCTCAATCTCTTGCGCTGCTTCATTAAACAGTCGCACCTCTTTTTCTAACTGTGATTCATATATGTAATCTGCGGGGGGGGTTGTCGTCATTTTACCTGTCATCGGGAGCAACCACGCCCCGCCATCCTGCGCCGCCCATGAGACTCCTAGCCATTTCCAGCTACTCACAGCGATCTTTGCATTAGCGGGCAAATGTTCCGCAACCCACTCCACCCCGACCATATCAGCTCGTTCTGCTAAAACTGTTGCCTGATTCATGATCTCTATCTGCTGCCGACCACCATACAGCGTTAACAACATAACCCCGGCTCCCATCACCGTGTAAGCAACAATCTGAACTATCCATTGGCTGTGTGCTGCACGCTCGCCAACCATAAACAGTCCGTACCCTAACACAATCGCTAACGGTAAAAAGAGTGTGATGTACGTGCTATTCATGTTTAGCACCCATGATTCGGGTAAACCAAGCCGCTGACCTGATAGTAGAATAAATAATAGCCCGACTGCCCCCGCTAACAAGAGTGGTATTCGTTTAATTTTATCGATGTCTCTTAGCTGGATAATCCATATCGTGACCAGCAGCAAACCTGCTAGAATCATCTTGTCATTACGACTAGCAAAAAATGGTTCGATTATGATCCATGCGATTGGCAGTGCAACCCAATTTTCGGCCGAAGGCCACAACGACAACACCAACAGCCCCCCCACAACACCTGTTCGCAGATAGGTCACCTCAAATGCAGCCGGAATTGATCCTAACCATTCTCCAACTAACACAACAACCAACATGACCACGATAATGAGGCGATTGCGCCAACGGACTTTCTGGGTAAATTGGAGAACGGCAATGATAACAATGCAGAATGCTGCAATTAGAAACCATCGCTCCCAGCCAATTTTGATGTAGCTGACCGGAAAGTCATTGTATCCATCAGACGCACCACCAACGCGCTCTGGGCTGACATATTGCGCCATCTGTAAAAAACGTGGCAGTACCAATCCAAGCACTACGACACCGCTCAATGGCAATTTCCACCAATTCTCACGTCGCAAATGTAAAAGCCAGATGACAAACCCAAAGGGCAAAAAGACCAGAAATACTCGAAAGTGAATCAAAAATAATCCTGCCCCCAATAACCCTATCAGTAAAATCTCATTTACCCATTCCCATGTTGTTTCACACTCTCGGTCACCTTCGAGCCAATAGCTCCAGCCGAGCAGTAAAGCCAATACAATCATGCCCGTTAGCTGCGTATATCGTCCCCAGCTAACATAATAGGCGGGGAAAAATGAGGGGAACGCAATTAGAAAGGCAGCAAATAACCCAACCGTGCGCTCTCGTGTTAATAGATAGGCGGCCGCATAAACTGCTAGCGGCACACTGGCGTTTAGCAATTGACCTGTTGTGAGTAAGAGATGGGGTAACTCTGCATTTGTCAGCAATGCGAGTGTGGCTGTGAGTGTATGGTAGCCAAAATGGTAGAGCGGTGCGTGGTCAATTGGCAAATAGCCACCGTAATTTTGCAGAAACTGTCCGGAATCACGCATGACGACCGTAATCAATCCATGTCGGCTTGCATCAACCCATGCTGGAAATGCTAGATCACGGATCGCCAGTAAACGCAACAAATAACCGACAAACAACAAAATTGCCAGAACGATATGTTGCCAAACGATTTTATGACGAGCGGTAATGGTCGCGTTTGAAGGTAAAGATGAAGGATGAAGGATGAAGGATGAAGGATGGTTGTCTGTTCTGGCTTCTTCGTTTTTTTGTTGGTGACGGGTCGGCCGCGTGAACGCCTTTAGTAGTTTATCTGTTATCGTTTTGTTGTGGGTGAGTTTGACGATGACGGTCATTAGGGTGGCTATTACGATGAACGTTATTAATGAGGTTCGTCCCCATCGTCCTCCCAATGTTGTTAGCCATAACCATAGCAGAGGCCAAACGCACAGCCCAAGCGCGAATGTCAGTGCGATGTCGGTCGGCAAATCGCCCGTGACCAGTTGTTTTCCCAATCCGTACCGCACTAGCCATCCCATGACAAACACACTCCACAACAACACAGATATAGGCAAGAGGCTTTCTGCAAACAATACGCGGATATGTCGCAGCATGAGAGGAGCGGTGAGTTGATAACGGGTTACGATGCGTAAATCTTGGGCGGCCGTTCTAGCAGACGGGTCAGAGGTCGCTAGCTGACCCCTACTAATCGCTTCAAGATTAAACCCCCAAAATGTCGTGGTTGTGTTGTCACGTCCGCTAATACGAAGGGTGTAAAGTGTGTTTGCTGAATTTTTTTGATGTGGAAATTGAAAGGTTATGATTTGGTTTAGGGTGAGTTCGGCCGATCCCAACACCTGACTCCCGATCAAATTTCCACCTTCATCAAGCAAATCGAGCGTCAACTCTCCCTCACCAGGCTTCCCAACCTGATAGACGATCAACTCGATTTCGTGCAGTCCATCGCGGCTTGGCACAAATGTTTGTGAAATAGTCAGATTATCGTTAGGAATCGCGGCCGGCACGTTGGCACGATGCTGATTAAGATCACGTCCCGTGATCGACGGTGACCATCCTTGCAACCAACTGCCAAGCAATAATGTGACTGCCCCGATCAGAAACGGCACAATCCACCAGCGACGCACGCGCTGTCTTGAAAGGTATGACATTTGGCTTGAGTCTATCATTTAGCATCAACAAAAAAGCCACCGCAAGCGGTGGCCTTGTGTGGCACTAGTTGGAATTGAACCAACGACCTAGGGCTTATGAATCCCCCGCTCTGCCGCTGAGCTATAGTGCCAAGTTTCGTTTTGTAACGCGGGATGGAATTATAATGAATTCAGTCTCAAAATCAATAGGAAAAATAAAAGAGGACACACGGTCCGTGTGCCCTCTTGGATTGGGTTGCGTAGTAGCTTTTAGATACGCCAGAGACGGCGTGTGAGAACCCCAAGTGTCAACATAATTGTCAGCCAGAATGTTGGCAAAAGCGCAAAGGTTGGCTGAACATTGGTGCTAGCGAGTTGGACAGCCGTTGGAACCTCTGTTGTTCCAGTTGTCCATTCTAGTACCAGCATCGAATGTGGTGGGAGGCTAAAAAATTCGCCTTGTGTTAAATTGTCAATGGATGTCGTGGCAATGGTGACATTTTCGGCCGATTCGTTGTTGCTGTAAAGGGAGTCGGCCGAGAGTAGATGTTGGACGGCCGACTCATTTGGCGCAGATGGCATATCGACCTGCACCGTTTGCTCATCTGTCAGGTGAAGATTGAACAGAATTAGTGCATAGTCATCACCATCTCGGTAAGCGTACGATTGAATGTATGGGATGTCACTTTCTGTTTGGCGGAAGTTTGGATTTAGTCCAGTCTGCGTCGTTACCAGCATGTCACCCTGTATCGCCTTGTTTGCCATCTCCAGACCTAACCACGTCGGCCGTTTTGATCCGGTCGCTGCAACGTCGCGCAGCAGCCCAAATAGTCGCGCATAGTCACCGTTCCCGATTTGTTGTGAAAATTGCAGTGCATTATAGGCGGAGATATTACGAATCCCCATCTCGCTTTGATAGCTCAACATTGTTAATGGTAGTGCGAGACCACCGCCAAGCCCTGATAGGAAGCTGTTGCGCGTCTCAATCGGGACATCACCTGTCACAGCATGTAAATTTAACTCATAAATCGCAAGTTCTGTGCCACGTCCAAAACTATCAATATATTCTTTACTTGTCTGCACCTGACTGCCGGCTGTTACCGTTTCTTGGGCATGGGCATAAAGCGGTAGGAACATCTCCTCGGCCGTTTCATAACTGTCAAGCGAGCCAAAGTAAGGGGCAAGGCTGATCGTATTATGCTCTGTGCCGAACATCTCAAGCTGATGCTGCCGTTCTGGATAAATTGTCTGCCCACCAATGTTCAGGTTAAATTTGCTTGTGTCAAAGTAATCGCTGCTTTTTAGCTCTGCAAAGCGTAGGTTGGCGAGTGTCGCAGCGCGTTTACCTCCACGTACCGTCGCACCCAAGAATGGGTCTTCGCCTTGATTACCGCCCCAAATCTCGTTGCCATATTCTAAGTGAATTGTGTCAAAGACATCTGTCCACGCATCCGTCTGTCCAAGTTCAGCGCGAACATCTGCATAAGGGTGCGAACCAGCGGGAGCGGCGAGATAGGCTGCTAGGTTTTGCATCTCGGCCGATGTAAAGCCCGTTGGAATGACATACGATGGCTCTGCGCCCACCAGTTGACAAAGCTCCAAAAATTCGTGCAGTGAATAATGATAGTTGTAGCCAGCGCGATATTTAGGGCTAATTCCCGTTAACTTGCGTGCAAATGGGTCAGCAAGCTGGTTGTCAAGAGAGCTACCAAGCTGGTCTCCCCAATTGCGTAGAATGCCCGGCTGCAACTCCTGTAACAATGCGACAAAATCATCGCTAAAAGCCGTCGGGTTCTGCTGAACTTTCTGCAAAACAACGTCGTCAACCCAGATTGCATCACTTGCTGGAGCGAGAATGAGTTCAAACACCAGTGGATTACTCGTTCCGTCTGCATTCCGTGTCGCATTGAGTGTATCGCGTCCATCTGTCACGCTAAAGGTATGTTGCAACTTTTGCCATTCTGTTGTCAGCTCAAATGACTCATTCATGAATGACGTTTCATCAATCCGACGAAATGAAACACGCAACCTATCACCTGCCGTTTGTGCTTTTGCCCAAATTTCAAAATGCCATTGCCCATCGACCAAGTAGAGTTTGCCCGCAGCTGTGTCGGCATCGCGCCCATAGCTATCGAAGTAATCGACAAAAGATGCAGACCAATCATCCGTGCTGGTTAGCATAAGAGATTGTGTCCCACTGCTATTCGGGCGTGTCGTCGTCGCATCCGCAAGTCGATATGGGCTGATATCACCTTCGTAGCCATCAAGCGTTTTGCGAACAGCCAGCGCATCTAATGCGGTGGGCCAAACGCCTGCATCGGCCGTTTCAAACGTATACTTGTCATCCGCATGGGTAAAGTTTGTAATTGTGCCGTGACGGTTCGCTACTGCCGCTTCACCTGTCAGAAAATAGAAGTCTGCTCCATTCCAGAAACCTTCAGGCTGACCAATGTTTACAGCGTCGTCATTCCAATTCGTGTCCCAGAAATCAGCTACAAATGTTGTACCATTTTGATGACTGGCGAGATTGAAAATCATGTTGTACTCGGCCGATTCAAAACCCGGATTTGGAACAAGGTTTTTCAAGTACTGCCCCGCCCCATACTGGTCACGTGCGCCCAAATTGATGCCAAAACGTTTGACGTTTTCTACTTTAGCCTCATCCTTGATAGTAACAATTGTGGTCGTTTCTGTGGTTGCTCGTGAAATTGTAAGGCTGTTATCTGCATAAGCGACCATCGCCGTGCTGAATAAACAAACTATCAATAAAGTTAGTTTAATACCATACTTTCTCATTATCTCACTTCGCTCCAATGCAACCAAAAACCGCCCGAACGGGATCAATACAAACGCTCTAAATTGAAATTTAACTACAGGTGTTAGATTGTGAAAGGGGAACGATACTACAGTCTACCACTTCCCAACTTCTTAAACTATGCTGTAAGCATACAGGAGTAATTCTTCATTACAAGTGGTGGCAGTACCTATTTCCTACGCAGAACAACTGAAATGTAGTGGATTTAACACAAGGCCAAAAGATTTAGGAAATAACCAACACAACACGTACCACAGGCATCTCTACCTGTGCGTCACGCGCAGAGAAGTACATAGCTACTCAATTGTCAATGCCAAACAGTGCATATCGAGCTCTCGCTCAATGATACCAATCAATTGTCGTTGGGCAGCCTCATCCCGCGTCACAAATTGCGCCGAGCCATCTCCTTGCGATCCAACCCCCTTCCCACCATAAATAAATGGCTTGACGGATTCGTGTTGTAATAAATTGTGCAGAACGGGGGCGGTTAGCTCTGCTGGACAAGCAGGAATGGCATAACGGTCAAAAGCGGCCTGTGCCTCCGTCATTAGCGCACCCAAGCGAGCGGCATCGCCACACTTAAGTGCATCCATCGCTTTTGCCGTCATTTGTTGGTTATATGCACCCAGAAGATGACGAACGCCTCGCGCTGTTTCGCCTTCGGCCGCCGGAAAACAAGCATTCAAGTCCGCCAAAATACGGGGCGTATCTTTATGTGCGCCTAAATCTACAATGACAACGTGGATAGGTCGGCCGACGTGGATCGGCTCGACCTCCAATTCATCTGCATCAAACGTCATCAAAATCGGCTGCGACCCAAACGCGCACCCCTGATCCATCCTGCCACATTGGGATGGTGTGCTGATTTCGCCTAAATAGGCCAGTTCCATCTCATCGCGGATACTCAACCCTAAATCATAGACTTGATTAAACGCCCGTGCCGTCAGAACACAAATCGCCGCGCTGGACGACAATCCTTTCTGTACGGGCAAGGTTGTTTTGTAATTGTGAATGGTCAGACCACCGACAGGATAGCGGCTCATCATTTGATAGGCGGTTCCCGCAACGTAAGACCAGTAGCTGCCACGTTGGGCAGTTGTCAGAAGCGCATCGGCCGATAGCTCAAAGCACTGTTCGTCAGTTGTTCCATCAGGTAGGGTTGAAATAAAGTGGAGAAAATTGTCGGGGCGGGGGTCGGCCGATGCGTAAATGCCTTGATTTGTGCCGCAAATCAGCGTATATCCCTTCGCAATCTCAGGGTGTTCATGTCGATACTCCGCTGCCCAATCGCTATGTTCACCAAATAAACAGATTCTGCCCGGTACAAATATCATGCCGCATATAGTACATCGAACGCGCAAAAAGCGGGCAGACTCTCACAGAAATATCTTGCGATTTACACAAAGGTGCGTTTGGAAATCCTATTCCCAAAACGCACCTTGTTGCATAAGTATGCCCTATTTTGTCATCTGTTTTTTGGAACGGAAAACGATAAACGCACCAACCAATAGAAGTGGCAGCAGGCTACCTAATAGTGTTGTCACATTCAATTGTGACTGCATGTGTCCAGAGGCGGCTCCCAACGTGACATCCATTGGGCATTCCCAATTGATGGTCGCTGTATTGGATGTCACCGTTTGGTCTGCTTGATTCTGAAAGCGAGCAACAATCGTATCAACACCTCCTGCTGTACCTGAGTAGGTGAATGTGGCTTCGCCGTTGTCATTTGTCGTGCTGGTTCCCGTTGTGCCTGCATGGGGGCCGCTAACAACTTCAAAGCTAACAGCACGGTTGGCAATTGGATCACCGTTGTCATCTTGAACTCGCGCCGTTACCGTATGATCGGCCGGATGACATTTTTCATCCTGTGTCGGGGAAAGCGTGACCCCTTCACCCACAATAGCCGTCGTTGAGTTAAGCTTTAGGTAAGCGAAAAAGATGTTATCGTCGTCGGAAGGATTCGTCGTAAAAACGTCGATCTGTCGATCCCCAGTCGAGACGAAGGGAATTAAATTGTACAATTCATCATCGTAGGTAAAGTCGCTTTGTGGGTCAGAATTGGGATCAGGCGGGTTGTCGTTTGTATCTCCCAAACCGCCAACCGTGAGTAGTGCGCCATCGGCCGTCTCACCATCGTCTTGACCGCCGGCAGCCGATGTGAGGCGGTTGCCGTCAGCAATTCCCGCAGGTTGAAAATGTGAGATAATAGAGGGATGAAGAAGATAAAAGATGTGGCAGATAAGCTGTATAAGGTGAGTA
>CAYMGE010000029.1:0-63351 GCA_964389925.1 uncultured Ardenticatenaceae bacterium | reverse complement strand
TAAACTGCAACAATTCCCGAAACATGTTTTCAAAAGTAAATGAAACACACCCAAATGGATTGAGCGCATTTCATTTGAGCAAAAGATAAAGGGATATGACATGCACGGGCGAGGTAAACGGCATGAACATCATGATAATGATAGACTGCACACCGTTTGTCTCGCCCCTACCCACACGTTTTACTGATTTGACATGCGCTGATATGCTTCTTCTCACCCTTTAAGTTTAGCTGCTTTTCCCCTTTTCCTTCCCTCCTGCCATATTTGGAATTGCTACAATTTGCATCAACTACTTGCCAGCGTGCAATGACAGTGATACCATCGCGCTCCTTTGGTGCCTATATATGGGAGTCAAGCGGAAACGAACCCAGATACAAGGTATTCACGTAGGTAATACATGAAATGTCCTTATTGTGAACACAAACGCACGCGCGTTATTGATACAGGCCATGATACACGTGGTGGCATTCGCCGCCGCCGTTTTTGCGAGGCTTGTGAGCATCGTTTTTCAACGTATGAGCGAGCAGTTTGGGCAACCCCTTTATTAGTAAAACGTGATGGAACACGTGAAGAGTTTTCGCGTGAAAAATTGCTGCAAGGGGTGCGTTTAGCGTGTACAAAACGGCCGATTTCGGCCGAGCAAATGGATCACCTCGTCGGTGAGATCGAGTCAGAGTTGCAACAGATTCACAAAGCTGAGATCGAGAGCCGTCTCATCGGCGATAAAGTGATCCACAAACTGCGCGAAATTGACGAAGTGGCCTACATCCGCTACGCGATTGTGTATCTTCAACTCAACGACCTCGCGGCTATCCAGCGCGAAATCAACCGACTTTTACCAGAATAACGATGCTGTAAAATTCAACTCCCAGACGGTTATCAAAGCGAAAAGAATAAAGAGGGGCAGACGTTTTCTCTGCCCTTTCTGCCCAAATGCCAAAAAGAGCGCACTTCCTTCTGCGCTGTGGCACAAACAACAAATCAAAACGACTCTCTCAGGAGCATAATATGTCAACTACTGTAATAACAGCAAAATCAATCCCGCTTTCAGACAATAGCATCGCTGTCCTTAAACGCCGCTATTTACGTAAAGGGAGAGATGGAGAGCCTATCGAAAGTGTTGAAGGCATGTTTCATCGTGTCGCCAGCCACATTGCCTCGGCCGAAACTCAACACGGCGGCAACGTAGAGCAGGTTGAAGAAACCTTTTATCGTTTGCTGACAGATTTGCGATTCTTCCCAAACAGCCCGACATTTACAGGAGCTGGCACACCGCTTGGTCAGTTAGCAGCCTGCTTTGTTTTGCCAATCGAAGACGATATGGGAAAAGAAGAATCTGGCATTTTCCAAACGTTGCGTGATGCTGCCTTAATTCAGCAGACGGGCGGGGGAAATGGGTTTGGGTTTTCTCGTTTGCGGCCGAAGGGCGATTTCGTCAAAGCCTCAGCCGGTCGCGCAACGGGGCCAGTTGGCTTTCTGCGCGTCTACGATCAGGCGTTTGGAGAGGTCGCACAAGGTGGTTGTTTAACCCCCGACACGCTCATATTCACCGAAAAGGGCTTACTCCGCCTCGATGAAATCGTGACACACAACATACCCGGCTGGGAATCGCACATCCTGACCGTTGCCACCGACGAAGGCGCGCGCACCTCGACTGAAACCTATAACAACGGTATCGCCCCCACCTTGCGCGTCAAAACGAGCGAAGGTATTGAAATCACAGGCACGCCCAATCACAAAGTCAAAGTCATGATGGCGGATGGCATCCAATGGTGTCAATTCCAAGATTTGCAACCCGGCGACGCGGTCATGGTCAAGTTGGGGCAACATCAGGGCAACACGCAAACCCTCTCACATCCCATCCGTGAGCATGGCAACCAGATCATGCCAACGTTGCCCACCATATTAAATGAAGAGCTTGCGTTCTTTTTGGGCTATTTTGCGGGGGATGGGTTTGTTGCGGCCGAAGACGACGACTATCGCATCAGTGTCAGCGTCGCACACACCAGCTACCTCATCGGCGAGATGCCCCGCATGTTGGCACGTCTCTTTGGCGAGCAAATTGCCGTTTCATCCTACCAAAAAGAAGATGACGCTTCACTCACCTATGTGATTCACAATCGGGCTATCAAAGAATTTCTACAACTGAACGGGCTGGCAAAGTCAGACAGCACGGCCGTTTGTGTGCCACGCCTCATCCGCCAAAGCGACCCCGCTATTGTCGGCGCATATCTCAGTGGTTTGTTTGAGGCAGATGGTGCGCTCGCGCATCATTATCCAGAATTGGTGTCTGCTTCTGAGGGATTGTTGCGGGAAGTGGCGACGTTGTTGATAGGGTTGGGGTGTCCGGTGCGTTTAGCGGCCGTTCCCGAATCCGAAAACCGCTACGGAACAGCCCAAATGTGGCGATTGCGAATCACATCGCATGTCGGGCTGGAAGCATGGCGTGCATGGATCGGTTGTCATGAAAAATCCCGTTTTATAGCCTGCTTCGATTTTGAGCCGGATTTGTCGCGGGAAAGCACGTACAGCTTGCCAAACCCCCGTTACTGGCTGAATCCAGTTTTAGACGCAATCACATTGCCACAAATCGACGCAAAAGAGCGTGGGCAGAATGTCAATTTCCGTGCGACTGAACCAGCATTCCGAAAGAAATTGTTGCGTTACGTGCGTGGTGAGCGACAATTTACCATGTCAGCCTATGTCAATTTGCGCGAAAATCATACCGTTTTTGCAGATATGGCCGAGCCTGTGGCAGATCGTTGGTTTGTGACAGTGGAATCGGTTGAAGAGGCAGGGGAGCAATTGACGCTCGATCTCGAAGTGGAAGGAAATCACACCTATCTCGCTAATGGCCTTGTCACGCACAATACGCGACGCGGCGCAAACATGGCAGTGTTGCGCGTCGATCATCCCGATATTTTTGAGTTCGTCGCTTGCAAAGCCAACGAGTATGCCATCACAAATTTCAATATCTCCGTCGGCATCACAGATAAATTTATGCAGGCCGTCGCAGACGATACGGACTTTGATCTAATCAATCCGCGTGATGGGGCTGTCTGGCGCACGATTCAGGCACGCACGCTGTTCGATGAGATCATCAAGTACGCATACAACAACGGAGAGCCGGGCTTATTGTTTCTCGATGAGGCCAATCGCACCAATCCCGTCCCGCATCTCTATGAGCTAGAAGCGACAAATCCGTGTATTACCGGCGATACCCTAGTCTATACTGCTAATGGTATACAAAGAGCCGATGCCCTAGCTGATCTGGGTCAACCAGATGGGGTGGTGGTAGATGGTCGCTTTGGGGTGGAGACATTGCAGCCATCTAGTGGACTCTTTAGCACTGGAATGAAAGATGTTTATCGTGTAACAACTCACGAAGGATATGAGCTGCGTCTAACCGCTAACCACCAAGTTATGACCACTAAAGGCTGGGTTGAGGCGGGTGATTTGCAGCCAAACGATGTCGTGCATATCTTAAATCGCCCAGGAGCCTTCGGCATGGAAGGCTCGCGTGAGTTAGGCCTTGTATTAGGTTGGCTCGTGGGCGATGGAACAGTAAATCAGGTGCGAGCAGTGCTTTCCTTCTTTGGGCAGGAAAAAATTGAGGTTGCACCAATGATGGCTGAAGCAGTTACCGCTTTGGTTGATGTTGACGGTTATAGCAAACATCCTACTCGTAGATACCCTGTCGGACTCACTGACATTGCGGAACGTGATGAAGTGCGTATCCAATCTGATCGCCTGCGCTTGCTAATCGCCGAACACGGTCTGCACGAAGAAAAACTGCAAGTGCCAGATGTGATCTTGCGCGGCTGTGAAGCTTCACAGCAGGCTTTCCTGCAAGCCATGTTTGCGGCCGATGGTACGGTCAACGATGGCGGCAACAAAGGATGTAGTGTTCGACTGACTTCTGTCAGTTATGAGTTACTGCAAGATGTGCAACGCTTGCTGCTGAATTTCGGCATCGCTAGTCGTATTTACCGCGAACGTCGGTCTGCTGGGATGCGTAGCTTACCCGATGGCAAAGGCGGCTATCGTGAATACTGGTGTCGAGCCTACCATGAACTGGCCATCTCGAAAGACAACCTGATTCGATTCGCTGAACGTATCGGCTTCCTTACTGAAGCGAAGCAGACGGCTCTCTTGGACTACTTGAGTCGTATGACACGAGGCTCGTACAAAGAGGATTTCACGGCTCGTGTGGCTTCTATCGAATACGATGGCCGCGAGATGGTCTATGATTTAAGTCAGCCAACCACTAACTCTTTCATCGCCAATGGTTTCGTTGTACACAATTGTGGTGAACAATGGCTCGGCCCCTATGAAAACTGCTGTCTTGGCTCCGTCAACTTAGCGCAGCACGTCACTGATGATAACGAAGTTGATTGGGAACTGTTGCAACGCTCTGTCGAAGAGGCAACCCACTTTCTCGATAATGTGGTCACGATCAACAACTATGTGCCGAGCGTGCCACAGTTGAGAGAGGCTGCTCATCGCGCTCGTCGGATTGGGTTGGGGATCATGGGCTTGGCGGACATGATGTATCATTTGGGCGTGCGCTATGGGAGTGAGGAAGGACAGGCGTTTGCAGGGCAGATAATGGAGTTTGTACGTTATCACTGTATGAAGACGAGTATCCAGCTTGCCCAAAGACGCGGCGCATTTCCTGCAATAGAAGGTAGCATTTATGATCCGAATAACTTGGTGTGGGAGATTCCTACCGCGCTTGTCTCGTCGCCCAAATCTTGGAATCGGCCGACAATCGACTGGCAACAGTTGCGTGCCGATCTGCTGACGCACGGAATTCGCAACTGCGCCCAAACAACCGTTGCCCCAACAGGCACAATTGCAACAGTGACTGGCTGCGAAGGCTATGGCTGTGAGCCTGTTTTTGCGTTGGCCTACGTTCGTCACGTCAACGATCATGGCAAAGATTTGCAACTGCAATACACAAGCCCCACGTTTGAAAAGGCATTGATCGACGCAGGCTTGGAAGAGTCTAAACGCGATGCAATCATCCAGAAAGTGAATGCAATGGGTGGATGTCAAGAGGTAGAGGAGTTGCCCGCTGAGATTCGTGATGTGTTTGTGGTCTCGGCCGATGTCACCCCCGATGAGCATGTGCGGATGCAGGCCGCCATTCAAGCATTTGTAGACAATAGCATTTCCAAAACCTGCAATTTCCCGCCGACAGCAACCCAAGAAGATGTTGCTCGCGCATATAAACTCGCTTGGGAGCTGGGCTGCAAAGGGCTGACAGTCTATGTCACAGGGTCACGCGATAAAGTCGTCTTAGAAACTCACGCGACGAAAGCCAAGAAAGAGGAAAAAGCTGAACCGCAGTTGCCACTCTGGCATGATCCCAAAAAGCCACGTGCAACCGTTCTCAAAGGTGAAACGCATCGAATTGGCACGCCGTTGGGGACAACCTATGTGACTGTCAACGAGAACGGCGGTGACCAACCGTTTGAAGTGTTTATGCAGACGGCAAAGGCGGGCAGCGACACGGCCGCCGTCTCTGAGGCAATCGGCCGACTGATTAGTTTTGCTTTACGGATGCCATCCCCTATCTCGCCCCGTGATCGTCTCAAAGAGGTGGTCAATCAACTGGGTGGCATTGGTGGCGGCCGACCGCTCGGCTTCGGCCCCAATCGCGTGCTGTCATTACCCGATGGCATTGCGCGAGTTCTCAACAGCTACCTCAATAAAGCTGATGCAACCCCAAAGAAAGCTAGCTTAAATGGGCATCACAAAAACGGTCTACCACCAGCGTTCAAGATCGGTGATCTCTGCCCCGACTGTGGCGAAGCTGCCTTTGTGCGCGAAGAGGGCTGCCGAAAATGCTACTCTTGTAGTTACAGTGAATGCTAACTATTGAGTGGTTGACGTGACTTTGCCACTGCGTTTCTCTTGAGAAAGGGCGGAGTGGCGAAGTTGCGGAGTAAAGAAAGCTGATGCGATTGCCATTATTCTTTACTTCGCCATTTCGCATAGAATTCCTAGCAAATTCATCAAAACCAACCCCTCGCTATTTGACAACACAGTTTCCTGTTCCTCGACAACTGGTATAATCATCCAATGGCACAAGTAATCAACATACAAAATATGGCACAACACGTCGGGCAGGAAGTGACCCTGCAAGGCTGGATTTATCAGAAAACGGGCAAGGGCAAACTGCAATTTATTCGCTTGCGTGACGGATCGGGGATTTGTCAAGCGGTGGTCTTTCGGCCGAATCTCCAAAACGATGAGCTTTTCCGCGAAATTAAAGCACTCGGTCAGGAGTCGGCGCTGCGTGTGACGGGTGAGGTGAAGCAGGATAACCGTGCGCCCGGCGTTCCGGGTGGATATGAACTGGATGTGAAATCGGCCGAGATTATCCAAGCCTCCCAAGAATATCCCATCACGCCCAAAGAACATGGCATTGAGTTCCTGCTCGATAATCGTCATCTGCATCTGCGTTCAAAACAACAGTGGGCAATTTTGCGTGTGCGTGCAACGATCAAACGCGCCATCATCGACTGGCTTGATAACAACGGCTTTCTCAATGTCGATACGCCGATTGTCACGCCGAGCGCGGCCGAAGGCACAAGCAATCTCTTTGAAGTCGGTTACTACGACGAAACTGCTTACCTCGCTCAAACGGGACAACTCTACAACGAGGCCAATATCTACGCCTTTGGCAAAGTCTACTGCTTCGGCCCCACTTTTCGGGCCGAAAAAAGCAAAACGCGCCGTCACCTCTCCGAATTCTGGATGTGCGAACCCGAAATCGCGTTTTGTGATCTCGATCAACTGATGGAAATTGAGGAGCAGTTTATCGAATATATTGTGCAGACAACGCTGAAAGAACGCCGCGCTGAACTGGAGGTTCTCGAACGTGATCTGTCCGCGCTCGAAAATATCCGCGCACCCTTCCCGCGCATTAGCTACGATGAGGCCATCGAACGCCTACACGCCCTGCGCGAGGCGGAAACTGACCCTGAACGCAAGGAGATGCTCAAGATTGAATGGGGCGAAGATTTTGGCTCACCACACGAAACAGAGTTAACCAAACAGTTTGACAAGCCAGTTTTTGTCTATGGCTATCCAACGCAGGTGAAGGCGTTTTACATGGAACCGTGGCCGGGTCGTCCTGAAGTGTGCAAAAGCGTTGATCTGCTTGCGCCAGAAGGATATGGCGAAATCATCGGGGGTAGTGAGCGCATGAGCGATCCTGAGCAACTGCTTGCGGCAATTCACAAACATGAACTCCCACCTGAAAACTATGAATGGTACATTGATCTGCGTAAATTTGGCAGCACGCCGCACAGCGGGTTTGGCATTGGGCTTGAGCGCACCGTGACGTGGATCACGGGCATCTCGCACATTCGCCAGACAATCGCCTTCCCGCGCACGCTTAACCGCCTGACACCTTAATGAAGGAGAAAGGAGTAAGTAGCCCACTTTTGGCAGATTGACACCCGCCACTCTATCGACTGCTATCAGGGGAAAGAGGCAGCAACCCGACGGGCGCGAATGGCAGCCAACACTTTTTGCTCTTGTGGGTCTTTCCATGCAGCGATGGTCGTTCCCACGGTAAAGATAAAGCCACCTGCCCAAACCCAGTTGATGAGTGGATTGATCATCACGCGGAAGGTGGCAGAATCGGCCGAAACATTCTCCCAATTAACCATGTGGGTGTAAAAATCTTCAGTGATCGTCGGGCGCAAATCGGGGATCGTCATCGTCTGTTGGGTGCGAAGATGTAGTTCACTGCGTGGTGTGAGTGTTGTCACAAATCGGCCGCCGATAGACACGTCAACATTGGCAATTCGCGCCAGCACGTTGTCTTGCAAATCTTTCTCCTCAACGCCGTTGAACCGCATCTCATAACGGCCGAGTGTGACCGATTCACCAGCGTTGAGCCGCACCTGTGTTTCTTGTTGGAAAAACTCGATCCCGATAATGCCGAACGCCATCACAATGACACCTAAGTGAATCAGGTAACCGCCATAACGTCGTTGGTCACGGCGGAAGAGCGTCCGTAGGGCAGTCAGGTAATTTTCACCGCGCTTCATACGTGCGCGGGCGGCTTTGTGGAACTCTAGGAGGGTGAGTTCGGCCGAGATCAACACACACCAGACCCCCACCAACGCCAGCCAGTTTCGTATCCCCGCAATTACCAAGACTACAATGGTGACCGTCGCAATCAATATAGGCCAGCGCACCCCTTTGCCGATCCGCTCTATTGCCGTTTTGTGCCACATCGTCAACGGCGCGATCCCCATCAGCAAAACCAATGCGGCAAATAGCGGCCCATTCACGCGCTCATAATAGGGCGCACCAACCGTAATGCGTTCATTGGCGAATAGCTCAGACAGCACGGGGAAATAAACGCCTAGTGCCGTTGCTGCCAAAATTGCCAAGATCAGGAAGTTGTTCAGCAAAAACGCTGATTCCCGCGACAGCAAGGAGGTCAGCTCATTCTTAGAGCGCATCTCATCTTGCCGCTTTAGCAACCAGTAGAATGAAAATATCATCATCCCAGACACAAATACGAGGAAATACCAGCCGATAGACGACTCCGCAAATGTATGCACCGATGACACGAGGCCACTCCGCACAATAAATGTTCCCGACATCACGAGCAGATACGTCAGAATGATTAGGAACATGTTCCACACTTTGAACATCCCGCGCTTTTCCTGAATCATCACAGAATGCAGAAATGCTGTCCCTGCTAGCCACGGCATAAAGCTCGCATTTTCAACTGGGTCCCAGCCCCAGTAGCCCCCCCAGCCGAGTACGTCATAAGCCCATCGGCCGCCCAAAATAAGGCCGAGACTGAGAAACAGCCACGCCACTAACGTCCAGCGGCGCGTTGTGCGAATCCAACCGTCGTCAAGCTGACCGCTAATCAGAGCCGCCATTGCAAAGGCGAACGGAACCGTGAAGCCGACAAAGCCGAGATAGAGCATCGGTGGATGAATGATCATGCCCGGATGACGCAACAGTGGATTAAGTCCCGCACCATTGATTGGAACACTCGCAATCGGCGTAAAAGGATTTTCGACAAAGCCGCTTAAGAGTAGGAAAAACGCCTGAGTCAACGCGGCAACGCCAATGGCATAAGGCATCAAGTGACGTTCGGCATCCCACTTGCGACGCATCGCAAGGGCGGTGAAGACGGCTAGGAGAAAGTTCCAAAATAGCAATGATCCCTTCTGACCACCCCAGAGCGCGGTCACTTTGAGATATTTTGGTGTGTCGAGACTAGTGACATTGGCAACATATTCGATAGAAAAATCATTTGTCCAGATAGCCGTCACGAGCAGAATACACGCCAAGAAAGTCAGCCAGAAGATCGCTGTGATAGCGTTACGTGCCGCCTCAACATAGCGAAAATCTTGTGTCCGTGCGCCATACCAGCTTGCACCCGCAGCAAACACGGCAGCGCAAAAAGCGATTATAATCGTTGCAAATCCAAAGTTGGCTAACATAGGGTTGAAAAAGGCATGGTCAAAAGCCATGCCTTATCATTAGGGTCAGGGGTTCACCCGATGAGGATCAATAGTTGGTTTCGTACACAACCGTCCCATCTTCATAGCGTGTGGGACATTTGAGGAGGAGGCCGTCTTTGTTCACAACCATGCGCCCTTGTGGGTCAACCCCACCTTCCATGATCGCCTCTGCTTCGTGGCGCAGAAGGTCGGGAAGGGGCTGATTGTAGGCAATGGCGTTCATCGTGACGGTGGGATTTTCAATGTCGTCTACAACGGTGAACGTAAGGGTGGAATTTTGCGCGTCAACTTGATTAAACTCAATGCTGTCACCGATGACGAACCCTTTCATGCGAAAGTCACGCCCCGCATACTTAGCCGGTTCAGCGTAGTATTCTTCAATGGTGATAAAAAACTGACCTTCACTACGAATTGCCTGAACGACGAGCAGCACGATAGCGGTCAGGATTAAGCCACCTGCAATGATAAACTTAAGTCGGCCGCCACGCGCCTTTTCTAAACCAACGTTATCTGCTGTCCAAGTAGGTTGTGCCATGCGCTGAATTGTAGCAAAGATGACATCACAATAGGGTAAGGAGTTGTTTAGAACCAGCCAAGCAACATGCCCAGCGCCGTGACTAAGGCGATCAATCCAATAACGCTACCGATTGCCCAAAGTGGCAAATATGGTCGTAATGGAACTTGGACTTTGGCTTTGCGCTCGATCCCAGAGTTGGATCGTATGCTCATGACAACGGGTTGCTCACTGGAACGTCCGAACAGCGGTCGCCGGACACGTACACCAAACTGAATTGTGTCGCGTTGGTCAGGCTTGAGAATAGAAGACCATTGGTGTCCGACAACAGTGATATTTGGTGAGTCCGTGTGGACTGACATTTTGTATGCGTCATCACCATTGCCATCGTTGTTTAGATCGAGATGCAGGCGTTTCTTTTTATAGGCAAGCTCGGCCGAAAAAGCATGAAGCAACTGTTGCGTAATGTCAAGCATTCCATACGTTGTGACCGTCTCATTGGAATTGTCTGTGTCCTGCACATCGACCTCAAATGGATGGATACCGGTCTCTACGCCATCTGGCAACTCAATTCGCAACAAAATCTGCTGACGTGTATTCGGATGTAGCAACAGTTGACGAGTCGAAAGCTCGTACCAACTTTCTGGCAAGTTGCGAATGCTGATGCTGAGACGCAACACTTCATCCCCATGATTCTTGACGGTAAGTTTGACCGTCTTGAGCTGGTTAGGATGTAGGGTGAGATTTTCATTGTCGAGCGTAGCAACAAAGTGAGAGATTTCTCGTGATATTTCGTTCAACGGTTGCAGAAAAAGAGTGGGGGTAATGCCTTCTTCATAGGCTTTATGTTGCTTAATGGTGTAGGGACCAAGCCGTAGAGGAAGTGCTGATTTCCAAATGGTCGTCACTCTGGGCTGCACCGCTTCGTCGCCCAAAAACGTACCATTCGCACTCCCCATGTCAATTATCTGCCAACAACCATCTTCAAAACGGAGCTTCACGTGTTCACGCGAAATGGCGGGGCTGTTAAGGGGAATATCACTATCTGTGCCACGCCCCAAGGTGAGTCTAGGGGTTTTCGGCCGAAAAAATACTGGCTCTTCTCCCACGCGCAAGATAACAAATTCGTAAGCGGTTACATCAGAGGTGTATAAAGTTGCACTGTCTCGCATATTTTCTGCCCGTCTACTTAATTACACTAGCCTAAGCGTTCTCAGGCTAAATTGTAGACGGTCGGACTTACGAGTGGCATAAAGATGACGTGAGGATTGCCCCCTTCGTCAATTGTTTACTTCATTCCCAAAAAAGCGTAGATTTTGAGGATGCCAAATGAGATGGGAATTCGGCCGAAATTCGCAGTGCCGCTGAGTGCCAATTCCGACCTTTGCCTGCTACATATCGGCCGTCAATTCTTCCAAAAATTCATAGTTTGTCTTAGTTTGGCGCAGTCGCTGTAACACAGCCCCCGTCGCGCTTGACAAGTCATAGCCGGGCGTGTCCATCAGATGTGCCAACATGCGACGCATCGTATATACACGCGCCAACTCATCACCCGAAAGCAATAAGTCTTCACGCCGCGTTCCTGAACGCTCGATGTCAAAAGCGGGGAAAATCCGACGCTCTTGCAAACGGCGGCTCAAGAGCAGCTCCATGTTACCCGTTCCCTTAAACTCTTCGTAAATTACCTCGTCCATGCGGCTGCCTGTGTCTACCAGCGTTGTGCCAATAATCGTCAAGCTGCCACCTTCTTCGAGATTACGCGCCGCACCAAAGAACTTTTTAGGCGGGTAAAGGGCTGTTGGGTCAAGACCACCAGAGAGCGTGCGTCCACTTGGGGCAACGACTAGGTTGTATGCCCGTGCGAGTCGCGTAATCGAATCAAGCAGAACAACGACATCTAGCCCAGACTCAACCATGCGCTTGCCACGTGCGAGAGCCATCTCTGCGACTCGTGTATGCTGCTTGACAGGCTCATCAAATGTTGAGCTGACAACTTCGCCATCAACTGAGCGAATCATGTCAGTCACTTCTTCAGGTCGCTCGCCAATCAGCACAACCATCAAATGGATGTCGGGATAGTTCTCTGAGATGCCATTGGCGATCTCTTTCAAAATAGTTGTCTTACCAGCTTTTGGCGGCGAGACGATCAGCCCACGCTGCCCGCGCCCGATTGGGGAGACGAGATCGAGCAAGCGAGTTGAAAGGATATTGGCATCTGTCTCTAGCTTGATCTTCTCAAGAGGGAAAATGGGCGTTTGACGCTCGAAGCGCGGCCGATTTTTTGCTGTTTCAGGATCAAGCCCGTTAACAACTGAAATCCGCAACATGCTGTGATACTTCTCGTTATCTTTTGGTGCGCGTACCTGCCCTAAAACGAGGTCACCCGTTCGCAATCCCATGCGGCGAATTTGCGAGGCAGACACATAGATGTCCTCAGGGCCGGGCAGGTAGTTTTCTGCACGCAGAAAGCCGATTTTTTGCTTGTCATCGTCGATGATATCAAGCACACCACCACGAAAATCATGACCACGTTCACGCGCTTCCGCACGCATGATACCGCGCACTAGATCAGGTTTCCTCTTCGTACTGTATCCAGGCACGTTAAATTCACGCGCTATCGTTCGCAGCGCGGTTAGAGACTTGGTCTCTAGTTCAGGATATTCCATCTTCATACTCCAAATTCGCAGGATTTTTGATCTGCAAGTTAAGCTCTTTTTGGGTTTAGGGTGTTAGACTGGACGCAGCATCTATCTTTAATGGGGCTGGTCTACACCAAGAAGCCGTTGGCATCTTCGGTAAGCTCTATCAAATCGTTCAAAAGTACTTGGTGGTTTGTGACCCATTACAGGGCAATTGCGGGGTAGCAATATCGCTATGCAATTCAATCAACATCATTTGCTGAGTAAAAATGGGCTCCACAAAGTGGTTGCGAACAGTATAACATGTGATTTAATCTGGTCAACGTCACTATATATGAATTTCACAAACTTCTCTATATGCTTTACATTTTGTTGAATCATTTTCACATATTTTATCGGCCGGCTCATTTGCTTGGCGGCAATTGTCTGGCGGGAAGCATCGGCCGCACCTCCACAAGACAAACAGAAAAATGACTATCTGTGTTATAATCTAGGAAAATTGAACAGAAATTATCTCGCGTCACAATGGCGCGTTTTTCTTGTAACCCGCACATTTACGAGGAGCAAAAGTTATGTCTGAAGATTTTATTTTTCGTGGCAACTTGAAAGAAGTTGATCCCGCTATTCACGATTTGATCCAGCGTGAGGCAGATCGCCAAGCACGCACTATTGTCCTGATCGCGTCTGAAAGCGAGTCGCCTGACGCGATTCATCAGGCGATTGCCAGTCCGTTTGCACATGTTTATGCGGAAGGCTATCCGCGTGAGAGCAGCCGTAAACAGGCCGAAGATGACATCATTGACTTTGACTATGAGTTGGCGCACTATCGCCGCTATAGCGATCCACGCTACTATAAGGGGGTTGAATATGCCGATATGCTGGAGGCATTGACGCGGCGACGAGCGGCCGAACTATTTGCGGCGAACGGGGTCTCGGCCGATAACCTCTATGTCAACGTCCAACCCCTCAGTGGCGCACCTGCCAACAATGCCGTTTACACTGCATTGCTCAAACCGGGCGACACATTGATGGGCTTGAAACTTAGTCATGGGGGTCATCTTTCGCACGGCGCACCCGTCAACCGCACAGGACAAATTTTCAAGAGCGTCAGCTATACCGTCGATAAGAAAAGCGAAGAGCTTGACTATGATGCAATCGAGGCACAAGTCTTAAAGGTCAAGCCAAACATCATCGTCTGTGGATTTTCGGCCTACCCGCTGGTCGTCAACTGGCAGCGTTTCCGCGAAATGGCGGATAAAGTTGGGGCCTATCTTTTGGCTGACATCGCGCATATTTCGGGGCTGGTTGCCGCTGGCGTGCATCCCTCTCCAATAGGCATCGCCGATGTCGTCAGCACAACGACACACAAGAGCCTCTGTGGGCCGCGTGGCGCGATGATAATGACCCATCGCAAAGCACTGGCTGCCAAAATTGACCGCGCTGTTTTTCCCGGCGAGCAGGGGGGGCCTCACCTCAACACGATGGCGGCGTTGGCAGTCGCGCTCAAATTGGCAGGCACAGACAAATTCCGTGAATTACAGCAGCGGATCGTGAATAATGCAAAACGGTTTGCTGAGAAGCTGACCGAGCATGGGTTTGTGATTCCATTCGGCCGATCCGAAAACCATCTGCTCATGATCGACTGTTCGGCCGTTAAAGGACCCGATGGAACCCCATTCAAAGGCGACATGGCAGCCCGCATTCTCGATGTCGCCGGCATTGTCATCAACATGAACACCATTCTGGGTGACACAAGCGCGTTTAATCCCAGTGGCCTGCGTGTCGGGATGGTTTGGCCTTCGCAGCGTGGGTTTGGTGATGCAGAGATAGACAAACTGGCAGACGCATTTGCCGCCATTTTCCAAAACGTCACACCCTACCATTACCGCACGGGCTATCTCGCCAGTAAACGCTATCGCGCCAAAGTGAAGGCGGCCGGCTTGCAAGAAGCACGCCGCTTAGTCAATGAGTTGACCGGCTACGTTAGCCTGCCAATGAAGCCAGACAGTGATACCGTTGTTGTGCGTGGTGATAAAGCAGTGCGGTTTGTCGATGCGGCAGTCGCGGCAAACATCATCAAGTTGGCAAATAGTGAGGCCACGACGGCGCACGTCTATGGTCACGACATTGATACGGACGTAATTGTTGAGGTGGGCAACAAGTCTGTCTTGCTACATTGCGAAGATGCGGAGACGGCCGCGAAAGTCGCTCAGTGGTTCTCTGACTTGTCAGATGGGTATGTCGATTTTGGCAGTTTATATGGACGACTAGCAGGCCCGGTGGTAGTCAATGTGATCTCGGCCGAAACACCCCAAGCCACCGTTGACAATCCCATCGCAGACACAAAGCCCTTCTTTGTCGGTCAAGAAAACCACACCTCCGATCAGACACTGCCCGAATTTAGCTTTGAGCCGGCCGAACAGGACAGCTTAAAACGAACCGCTCTCTATGAGACACACAAGCAACTCGGCGCAAAGCTGGTTGATTTTGGTGGTTACGAGATGCCTGTTTGGTACAGCAGCGTCAGCGAGGAACATGCGGCTGTGCGCGAGGCGGCTGGGCTGTTTGACGTGAGCCACATGGGTGTGTTTGAGGTCAGTGGGACAGGCTCGGCCGAGTTCCTCAACATAGTCACCACCAACAATGTCTATGCGCTCTCGCCCGGCAATAGCCAATACACCTATCTCTGTGATCCAAACGGGCGGATCATTGATGATTTGTTGATCTATCAATTGGCGGCCGAGCAGTACATGCTTGTCGTTAATGCCTCGAACAACGCTGAAGATTGGGCATGGCTCAACGCTGTTAACAAGGGCGAAGTCCGCATCTCAAACGAACGCCCCCACGCCAAAATCCAAAACCCTGTCACGCTACGCGATTTGCGCGACCCCAGCAGCGGTGACGACCAGCGCGTCGATATTGCCTTGCAAGGGAAAGCGTCCAAGAAAATTTTGCTTGAACTGACAGACGAGATGGGGCAGTGGGCGATCAAAAGCCTGAAATGGGGACAACTTGCCCAAGTTCAGCTTGGTGATTTTGATGTGATCGTGTCACGCACAGGCTATACGGGTGAGCGCACTGCATATGAACTGTTTGTCCATCCCGATCAACTGATTCAATTGTGGAATAAGTTGCTTGAATTGGGCGAACCACATGGCCTCAAGCCGGCCGGTCTCGCTGCCCGTGACAGCACACGCACCGAAGCGGGTCTGCCTCTGCACGGACATGAGTTGCAGGGTGAACTGGGCTTGAATCCATTTGAAGCGGGCTTCTCGACCTTCGTGAAGACGGATAAACCGTTCTTTATTGGTCACAATGCGCTCATCAACAGTATGACTAACCTTGACCGTGTCGTGGCACGTTTCCGCATGGATGAGAAAGGTGTACGTCGCCCTGAGTATGGTGACCCCATCATCGACAAGCGCGGCAAAGTCATTGGCACTGTCACAAGCTGCGCCATCGACAGCGATGGTTACCTGCTCGGTCTCGCCGTTGTCCCCATGAACATGCGACGAATTGGCACGACGCTTACGCTTTACCAAACGGGCGGCGGCAAACGCGAAGTCAAAGGCACAAAAACCCGTCTTCCTGTTCCAAACACGGCTTCAGTCATTTCTCGCTTTCCTAAACGCTAAGTGACTGAGCATCTATTTTTAGACAGTGTGTTTCGGGAACTCGTTTTCTCGAAACATGCTGGGTTTGTGCGTCTCAGCAAAGATTCTTCAGCATGTCTCTGTCTTTTCGCAAAGCGTTAGGAATTGGTCAACGAAACCAGCACGGGCGCAAGCGCAATCCCAGAGGGGGAATGGGTGATTATTCTTAACACCCACAAATCTGAATCCGTTGTTCATGACGACAGTGAACTCGGTGTCAAAGGCAAATCTGCTGTTCTAACGTCTATGTACTTCAACAAGACGTTGGCAAAGCCCTTCAAAGTACTAGTGCCTAATGTAAAAACGAGCGAGGCCACTGCCGGGCCTCACTCGTTTTTTCGTTGTAATGGTTGGTGACCGCCAACGATTACTTGCTGACTAAAAACAGCCTATTTAACGTCTGGTAAATGTTGCGTGCCATCTTCTCTGACCCTTGCGCGTTGGGGTGAATCCCGTCGTAAGTGTCTTGGCTGGCACGGAAGTTTCTATGCTGGCTCACAACATAGATGGGTGAGTTACCGGTGTTTTGTGACCATGAGATGCCGTTTAGCTGGGCGTTTAGCTTGTTGATAAGGCCGTTAACCCATGAATCGGTTGTTGGAATCAGATGGGACAAAACAATCTTCACGTTGGGATTGTGGAAGCGGATCGTTTGGATAATCAGTTGGATGTCCTGAATTGTGCTTTCAACGCTTTGACCTTGCAACAAGTCGTTTGTCCCAACGTGAATGACAACAACATCAGGTGGATAGAGACCTGCCCACTTTGACAGACCCGCCAGTATCTGGTCAGCGCGATAGTTGACATGCCCCTCGTGATCCGAGTCAAAGTCTTGTGGGCTTGTGTGTGTATTCATCGTGCCAACAAAATCAAACCAGTGACCACCCTCTTTAATCATGTTGTAGAGTGAGCGACGATAGCCATTTGGCATTGCACGTGTGCCGGAGGTAATGCCGTCTCCAATCAACATAATGCGAGGCTTGCCCGGCAAGAAGTCTTTGGAAGGCTGGTAGCCTGCACTCACGTCTGATTTGGTTGGGTCGTCTTGCAAAACGCGCGGATCCGGGCCACTTGGCGCGATGGCAATGCCTGCCCCAAAGCCACTGTTGTTTTCATCGTAATACAAGGTGCTGCCGGGATAGAGCGGTGTTTGTGGATTATCATCCCCTGCACCTCCGATGTTAGTCGTGGGAACTCGTGAACCACTGGGTGCAATGCCACCATCGTTATTTGTGCCACCGGCATTTGATGTGTTATCGGCAACGGCTCCATCCGTTGCGGGAATTGGCACATCTGTTGTTGGCGTATTATCGGCCGTCGCCGAGTTATCAGCCGTTGCAGGTGGAACATTGGTCGTTGCTTCCGTATTGTTGGCTGTATCGGTGTTATCGGCCGAAGTCGTATTGTTGTTAGTCGCACCCGTATTGGTCGCGCCCGTGTTATTTGTTGAGCCTGTGCTTGGTGCGGTATTCGTCGAACCACTATTCGCCGTGCTGTCAGAGGCAACGAGGCTGGGATCAGAGGCAATGACAGTCGCAAACCCTGCCTCTCTTGCTTCATCAGATGACGTACCAAAGCCGAGATTTCCTGAGGCGGTCTCCTCATCATTCACGGCAGCGGTGTCAATGCCAAGTGTGGTCGTGCTGGCAGCAATCCACCCGTTCGTACCATCATTTAATGTGATACGCAGCCAAGTACCTGTGTCATCTTGCTCTTCCACTGCATAGATGTCATCTTGGAACACATAGCCAATCACGGGAAATTCGAGGCCGGGGCCGCTACGCAAATTAACAGATGTAAACGACACTCGTGCAAGCACGGGGGTAGGTGAAGGTGTTGGGGTTGGTTCTACATCTTCAACTGGTTCAGGGGTGGCATCTTCGGCCGCATCCGGCGTAGAGATCAGCGCGGCGAAGACCTCCGGGCTAACTTCCTCTGTCACGCTGGCTGTCACCCAGCCGGTTGTTCCATCATTGAGCTCGACAAGATACCACAATCCTGTGTCATCTTGCTCAAGCGTAATAAACGCATCGTTGAATAACACAACGCCAACGGTGTCAAATTCTAAGCCGGGACCCGCACGCAAATTAGCAGAGGCAACTGTGATGCGGATAACGGTTGAATCTTCACTCAGTTCAGGCACACCCTCGATGGTTGCTGTTGGCTCGGCCGTCGCCGTAGGTGGCTCATCTGTCGGTGCGGGGACATCTGTTGCGGGCACCGGTGTAACCGTTGGGGCTGGGGTATCAGTTGGGACGGGGCTGGGGAGGGGTGTGTTGGTAGGGTCTGTTTGTGAAACAGACGCAGGGGTGATAACGCGATCATCGTCATTGCCCTGTGGTGTCTGCTCACAGGCTACCAGTAGAAATGCAAATAGAATAAGTAAAGTAATCAGTCTGTCGGTCACCGTAATTCTCCTATACTCGTGATACTACTATTATATAGTGCAACACAAATCGGCGCGGCAGTCTGCCGTGCGTCACACAATTATATGCGATACTCCTAGAATCTCGTGGAAGTTTGATACTGCTAACTTCTTCTGTTAGCCCGCTATCAGAAGAGAGATACAAACACGCTCTGGACTCTCCCTATTACAACATAACAATAGCGGCTGTTATGAACACTACACTTCTAATGATAACATAATTATTGCTCCTTTTACCAGTCCATTTGTAAAAATTGGTAAAAAGAAGGGGAAATGAAGGGTAAAAGTCGAAACATTTTGGGATCATGGCGCAATAATAAACCCTTTTGGCTGTTCGGGGTCGATTTGTATAGGTGGTGGCATCTCATCATCGACAAAAACAACGGCTTGGAAACCAACCGCCTTGAGCAAGCCTTCGATCACTACCTCAGCGTTTTCATCAGCCAATTCAAGAATACCTTCCTCAAGCGCGGCCTGCTCAATCGCATCAACAGCTTCACGACGAACGCGCGTCTCAAGCTCTACGTCAATGCCGCCGATCCGTCGGCCGATCCCTATGTCACGGTCAGCAATATAGGAATTCTCGTTGTCCAACGTTGCGACAAAAATTTCGGCCGCAGGTAAACGGATAGTCACCGTTTGATAAGTAGAAGCCTGAATATCGGCCTGCGTCAGATTGGCGAGGTCAACCCCCGCAATAACTTGACCACGTGCTACAAAGAGCAGGTTGTCGTCAAAGAGGCCAAGAAAAGTGGGGCCGCTATCGGCCGAAATAATTTTCTCTGGCAGATATTCCGCCGTTTCCAATCGGGCAAGGTTGTTGACCTCGCGCATGATGGTCACAGGGTCGGGGCGGATAACAGGGGTTGCATTGATCCCAATCGACTTGACAAGTGCCTGAGCCGGCGCAGTGATCGCTTGATCGACCACATAGCTGCTGGCAAAATAGAAGGCAAGAGCGCCGACAAACAGCAGTGCAAATATGGACAAAAGGCCAACGACCATCGCTCGTAAACAGCCGCCGCCTGATTTTTCTTCGGGAATCGCTACTTCTTCACTCATAGTCGTTCTCACAAAAACAGTATACGCGATTTTCGGCCGAATAGTTGCATCTTACGACCGCCATCTGTCACAATATAAGGTACAAATTTCTCCTCCTAAACTATGGTAATTGTCACCTGTACCGTCCAACTCGAACTTCACGCCGCTTTTTCACTCAAAGATAAACGTAGTGTCGTCCGCTACATCACCAAGCGACTGCCCCGCCAATTCAATGTTGCCATCGCTGAAGTAGACGATCAGAACGTGTGGCGTAGCAGCATCATTGGTATAGTCGGGGTCGGCAATGATGCAGGCTACCTACACGGGCTGATGGAAAAAGCGGTTCTTTGGATTGAAAAGCAGCGACCTGACTGCGAGATCGTTGATTACGCGATTGAGTTTCGCTAGCGGCGGTTCTTCTTGCGTCGCTCCCGTTTCCAGTTGGCCTCTTTTCGCGCCCTTTTAGAACCTTCGCCTAATACGCCGCCACTATCGGCCGCCATCCGCACAATTTTTGGCGAAAACTCCGCCCACACCTTCACCAGATCGCTTTGCGCTGCGATGACCTCGTGTGGGTTCTTATACGCATCGGGAGCCTCATCGAGACCACCACCCAGCAGCATCACCCCACGCTTCTCCAGCAGCGAGCGCACCTTCTTAGCATCCAGCTTTTTGATCGCCTGCCTGCGCCCCAAAACACGTCCACTACCGTGCGAAGCTGAATTCAGCGACGCATTATCTAGCACCTTGTCGGGCGTATCGCCGCGCCCCTCGACAAAGAAGCCCGTCGTCGCCATCGAACCCGGAATAATGCCTAAAACACCTTCATCGGCCGGCGTTGCCCCCTTGCGATGAATAAAGACCGGTGGCTGCCCCTCGCGTTCAACGCGCCACGCATAATTGTGATGATTTTGGATGACACCCATGGTTGTTGCACCCGATGCCTCGACAATACGCTCGTGAATCTGCTCATGACACGCCTTTGCGAAATCGCCTGCCAGACTCATCGCAATTTCGTATTCTTCGCCCTCACCGCGTGCAAAGTCAAGATAGCCCAACTTTCGCATCTCATTTGGCAAGAAGTAACTCATATCCTCTGCCATTTTGCTGTAGTAGTTGGCTAGTTTGTAGCCAACACCGCGTGATCCGCTATGTGTGATGAGCGCGATGTATTTGCCGCCGCTGATACCGAGCGGGTTGTTTGGATACACGGTTAGCTCTGTCCATTCGGCAAAGTGATTGCCACCCCCGCTTGAGCCAACCTGTTTTACAGCTGTATCCTTTAGGTTCCGCAAGTGGCGTGGGAGCTGCTCCCAGCGTGGATCATCAAGGATAGGGTGATGACGGCGTTCGTGCGTTGGGATGGGTGATCGGCCGAAATAAGTCAACCGCAACAACATCTCCTTATAATCCTTCTCCTTTTGCTTGAGGTGAATCGGGCTGCGGTCAAAAATTGTCGCGTGCATTCGACAACCGATGTCCACACCAACCATATAGGGCGCAATTGCTCCTTCGAGCGCGGCAACGCCACCAATCGGCAACCCATACCCAACGTGTGCGTCTGGCATCAACGCCACACGCAAGGCATTTGGCAGCCGCGCTGCGTTTTCGATCTGTGTGAATGCACCCTGATCGATCAGCTCACGCCCCCATACGGTCAGCGGTGCAGGCTCGTCACGCTCTGCAAATGTTAGCTTTGGCTGGTTCTCTTTGATTAATTCGGCCGCAACTGCCCCCCAAACGCTGTCTTCGACATACGCCTCTGGCTGTACCTTGAGATCGATCAACCGCTCGGTCAGTGCCTCAGCGGCCGCCGGTTCAGCCTTCGCAGCTTGAATTGCGGCCCCAATTGAACGTCCTTCTTTCCAGCCCAAATCGAGCAGGTCGCGTCCTGTAATAATGTTCGTATCCATGATGGTTATTAGGCAAAAGCAGGTTACCGATGGCAATCCCACTTTCAACCCAAGTAAATAAATTGTCGCTGACAGTAGTAGACCCGTCTTGCTGGCTCGAAACGGGCTTGGCACTAGCTCATTTCGAGAAAAATTTTCCAAGCATCTGGGATTGTTCCCATCGCCACCAAATAATCAACTCGCGGCGTTTTCGGCTCCCAAAGCAACTTCATGCCTGCCTCATTGGGCAAACGCCCACCCTTGCGATTATTGCAATAACCACAAGAGCAAGCTGTATTGCCCCACGTATTTTTGCCGTTGCGACTCTTGGGCAAAATGTGGTCAAGCGTAAAGTCGCGTTTGGTGATTAGCTTGCTGCCGCGCATAGAGCCAGCCGCGATACCACAATAGATGCAGGTGTAGCGGTCACGCTCTAGAACACCGCGCCGACTCCAGCGTGCGCCCCTGCGTGGCACGCTGATATACTTTCGCAGTCGCAATACCTTTGGAATGTGAAAGACATCGTGTGTGCCGCGAATAGGCGTTGTGTCCTCAGTGACCGCATCGACACGCTCACGCATTAGTAGAGAGATTGCCCTTCGATGCGGAATGACAGTCAAGGGTTCATAGGAAGCATTCAAGAGTAAAACAGCCATAATGTCTTCTACCTTGCTGCTTACTAGCGATGAACGACTAGCAACCTAGCAACTATAAGGGTGAGCGGTGGGAGTTGAACCCACAACCTTCCAAGCCACATTCAGACGCGCTACCATTGCGCTACACTCACCAAAATGTCAACAAAGCGTGAAAAAAAGTTGCATAAATCCCAATATCTGCCCGTTTGGGCTGGGAGGCTATTGAGTTTTCAGCCGAAATCTGACAAACTGCATCTTGCAAATTTTCTTACGGAGCTAAATCATGTTGCTTTTGCAGATGTACACATTGTTACTTTCAATCATTTTTCCAATCATCACGAGCGTCTTCGTCATCTCCGGTCGCTCTAGTCGCGCTGAAGAAATTCGAAAAACTGTTTTTATCCCCTGCAATCAACGTATCTCCGCCTGAGATTTTTTCTATCATCGCCACCATACCCCTTCACCTAACCTCTAAAATAAAAAACGCGAGCGACCTACGTTGTAAAGAAGGTGGCTCGCGTTTTTGCGCGTCGTCAAGTGAACAAATGCCCAAGCGTCATTCGTGGCCATCTTCTTTGTATGAGGCAGGGGAGTATCCGGCCCTCTGGTCGTGATCCTGCACTGTTTTGGATATGATTTCTCACTAGCATAAAACAAAAACGCGGGCGAAATGCCCGCGTCCTTTGAGAAAATTTAACACTGATTTGTGTGTGAAAAAGGAGCTAGGCGTGCCTGAAAAAACTTTTTTCCAAGTATGCTGCACGGACAAAACAATCTGTCCAATTACTATGTAGTTGTGGGGAGATTGCTCTAATTATCTGCATCACACTTATCCTAAAACTCTTGTTAGAATTACCAAGAAGGAAAATAGCAAACTTGCGCTCGCTTGTCAAGCCCTTAAATCGGCCGAAAATCACAATCAGCAATTTTAGTCAATCCGGAACAAATTAGCGTTGTTGGGTCAGCAATTCCCGAAAGTAGAAAAGGGGGAAATGTGGGAGAATCCAGAACACACAAAAGAAGTTTTCGGGAAATCGGAGAAGCAACCTTCTTCGGTAAGCGATAGGCGATGGCACCACTATAGCTTGGCATCAAATCAAGCGATCTCGCGTATAATTTTGCATTGGGTGCATCGCAGTGGATCGTGTCGTCACCCCATTGAGCTGACTCAGATAGGTAGTGGGTGTCTGCGCGGCTTTGAAGAGAGCTGATTTGCGTGTCCACATTTGGTAAAAGGTATGGAGCTTTTGAGTGTTCACGTCCCCTTATCATGCGAAAAAGAGAATGCCGCACGAAAGCTCTCCGTGCGGCAGTGTGAAGGTAGAGGGAAATAAAAAATCAGTTACTTTGACGAGTTATACAAGGAGTGTTGAGCTTTTGGGCAAAAAATACATTCGTAGCCAATCAGCCTATCAACGGGACGTTACTTGCCACATTTCTATAGACTCACTGCAAGAGTAAGCTGTAACAATAAGAAGACAGAGGTTTAATGCAAAAGAAATCAGACTGGCAATTAATTCAGGCGTGTCGTGGCGGAGACGAGACCGCGTGGCAACAGATTATTGACCGGTATCAACGGCTGTTATTTGCGATTGGAAGACGCTATGGATTGACGCAAGGAGACTCGGCCGATGTTGTCCAAACGACCTTTATCGACATGCTGAAACAGCTTGACCAATTTCATTCTGGCAGTAACCTCAAGGGTTGGCTTGGAACGGTTTGCCGTCGTCATGCGTGGCGCGTTCTCAATCGTTACGATCATGAACAGGTGCAAAGTCCCCCTGACCTGTGCGACATGATGGCTGCACTCGGCGCGACGACAGCCAGCATGAGCGATGATTACGCCGTACTCGACTGGCTGCACAACGGGCTTGAGACGTTAGGCGGCCGCTGTCAAAAACTGGTGGCACTGCTCTATTTTGACCCAGACAGTTCATATCAGTCGATTTCTGAAACGTTAGGGATGCCAAAGGGCAGCATTGGCGCGACACGTGCGCGCTGTTTGAAGAAATTACGCGCAATTTTGGAAGAATTGGCATAGACGTGTATTTTTTCGGCCGAAAACGACCACCCCTTATCAAAGCTGGCCCTTTGAGAAATGGCGTGGTTAAACGTAACGGTAGCAGGAAATCCATACCGCAATGTCGCTAGATGCGACTCTGCGGTATGGATTTCCTAAACTTGTCCCACAAAAGCTCAAAGAGCATTAACTTCTTGCCTTTTGTGCAAACACAAAAGGGCGAGAACTATTGAGGACGTATCTATGAATGATAAAATCTGGGAACAAAAATTTGCAGAACTAGCAAGGGCAAGCGGCATGAATAAGATGTCCAAAGAAATGAATGACCGGCTAATGGCAGCATTTCACGAACACAGTCGTAGTCGCCCAACGCGACTGCAGCGTTTGGTTGCCAGCTTGTCATTTGATAGCTTTGCTCAACTTCTGCCACAAGGCGCACGCGATGTCCAATTTGCTCAAACACGCCAGCTTTTTTATCTCTGTGCATTGGGAGACATCACGCTTGACATCACAGCACGCGGCGGCACGCTGCACATTCTAGGACAGCTATTCACAAATGAACCCGTCTCTCCATTTGAAATCAACGTATTGCGTGCAGGGAGAGCAATTGCGACGACAACAACCTCCAAGCGTAACCTATTCCGTTTTTCAGCAACAGAAGGCCACGCAGACATCCTGCTGTCAAATCATACACACACTGTGACGCTCAAAGATGTGCCTCTGGAGCTAATGCAGTGAATGAGGATGTCATCGCTATCTTGCTTGCGGAAGATGACCGCGAGATTCAGCGTGCGCTCATAGAGGTGTCGGGCATTACGGCACAGAACATCTTACAGGCAGCAACAGTTCGCTTACCGACCAAACCCACAGCTGCTCGTACTTTGCTGGAGCTATGTGATGATTTGCCACAGGCTACTTACCTCCTTGCACAGACCCATGCACAGGCGGGCGCATATCAGACAGCTTTGCCGCTGATTGTACAGGCGCGTGAGCAATTTTTGGCTGTTGGGAAGACAGAGCAGGCGTGGCGCACAACGGTTGGCGAGATGATGGTGTTGGGTGCATTAGGGCGTTCGGCCGACGCGCTCACCGCCGCTGACAACGCACTGACCGCCCTCGATAACGCTGCCACGCTGATACGCGGCAAACTTTACCAGAATCGGGGTCTCATCTATGAACAGCGCGGCGATTTTTCGGCCGCCATGCACAGTTATGACGCGGCAAGTGCTACATTTGAACGCGGTGGTCACACCAACGAGCAGAGCGATATTCTGAAAAATCGCGGCGTGACACTGCTCTCATTGGGAGAGGCGGCGGGGGCATTGCGCTCTTTTGAACGCGCTGCTGAACTGGTTGATGAAAGTGTTCAACCCATGCGACGTGGGCGCACGCTATTTAACATCGGCTATGCACACATGCTGTTAGGCAACTACAGCGCAAGTTTGGAGGCATTTCAAGCTGCTCGTAGCTTATTGGCGCAGCCAGAATTTGAGCAGTTTGCGCTAATGGTAGAGCTGGACTCGGCCGATCTTTATCTTGCCCTCAATCTCACCGACGATGCGCTCACCGCCTACGCCAACGCGCAGACCCGTTTGAGCAAAATCGGCATGGCCTATCATGCCGCTCGTGCGCTATTTGGCTGGGGTATTGCGCTTTGTGCGGCAGGGGAATTTACGCAGTCGGCCGAAAAACTCACAGCGGCAAAGACCGCCTTTATCGCGCTCGAAAATCAATCCTTTGTCCAGCGCGTAATTGTCGAACAAGCTGCCCTACAACTAAAACAGGGCAGTCGCAAAGCCGCGCTGGCGACAATCGAAACGATTCTTGATGATCCTGACCTCTCTGACCAAACGCGCTTTGCGGCACGTCTAACACAGGCGGATGCAGCGACCGAGCCGACCATCCAGCAGGCCGCGCTAAGTGAGGCAGCCACAATTGCAGAGCGATTGCGGCTGCCTCACTTACGCTATCGCGTGCAACAACGACAGGGACAGTTAGCGGTTGCGTTGAGCGAACACAGGCAAGCCGAAACTTATTTTCGAGCGGCTATCGACATCGTTGAAACGTTGCGGGGCAATCTGCAACAGGAGTCTCTCCGCATCAGCTTTTTACAGGATCGTTTGACCGCCTACCGAGAATTATTGGGTTTGCTCTTACAGCAGGAGCGGCTTGAAGAAGCGTGGCAACTAGGTGAACAAATAAAGTCACGCACGCTAGCCGAAGCCCAACGTCGTGAACGCAGTACCTCGACAGAGTTAGAGATCGACGCGCTGCGCCAACAGCTAGATGCACTTTACAACATGCTGCTTAACGAGCATGAGGCGACGCGGCGCGTGTCCCATGCTAACACAATACGGCAGCGTATTTTGGAGCTTGAGAAGCAAATTGAACAACGTCAGCCCGCGTTGATTCCACCGCAGCCAAGCGTGACCGATTTTGTGACCGACAACGATACGGCTACTGCCAGCATCACCTACCACCTGATGGGAGAGGAGCTACTCGCATTTGTACAGCGTGGTGCGGCATTGGAAATCGTGCGGGATGTGGCGACACAATCGGCCGTGACAGAAGCTATCGATGCTTGGGAAGCTCAGATGCGCTGGATGCGCGGGGCGCAGAGCTTTTTGGCACATCGTGCAGAACAGTTTACTAGGCAGGCACAGCGGACATTGAGAGAGCTGTACGATTTGGTCTTTGCACCACTGTATGCGTTGGTGAGCGACTGTGAACGTTTGTTGATCGTGCCGGCCGATATACTGCATCAGTTGCCTTTTCATGCGCTGTACGATGGTGAACGCTATTTGATAGAGCAGTTTACGATGCGCTATGCACCAAGCGTCACGGTCGCGCACCTGTCGCAAAAAAGTGCGCCACCCGACTATCGGCGTGTGGCGGCGTTTGGCGTAGATGATCCGGCGTTGGCGTATGTCTCGGCCGAACTCACCGCCCTCACCCCGCACTTTCTCACAACCAATCATTTCTACAACAAAACGGCAACTCGTCAGGCCGTCGTTGCCACAACCGCCCCCGTCCTGCACTTTGCCACACATGGCATCTTCCGCAGTCAGCATCCGCTCTTTTCGGGCTTACGTCTGTATGATGGCTGGCTGACCGCACACGATGTCATACGACTTGATTTGGACAATCGACTGATCGTTCTCAGCGCATGTGAGTCAGGGCGGGCGCAGTTGGTCGCGGGTGATGAAGTATTGGGGTTGCCACACGCCTTTTTGGGAGCAGGGGCGCGGTCTGTGGTTGCTTCGCTTTGGCTAGTACAGGATGAGGTGTCGGCCGAGCTAATGCCCATCTTCTATCAACATCTCCAGCAAACCCAAAACCCCGGCCGCGCACTACGCAATGCACAGTTAGCAATGTTGTCAACCCGACCACACCCTTACTTTTGGGCTAATTTTGTGCTGTTTGGGGGAGGTGTTAGATAAATCGTAACGATCAACCGGCATAGTTTACGCGAAATTTGCGACGAGATCACTTGCACAATAGCATCAGTTTGCGAGATGAAATTCAAGGTAGAGGATTGATCGATGCTCAAACGAAAAGTATTTTTATTACTATTGGCGTGCCTTTTTATGTTCCCATCGCTTGCCAATGCCAAACGACAGACAGAACAACAGGTAACGCACGCTTTATCACCACATGTCCCCCATCAGATTGTCGTCAAGCTAGTCAATAACAAGATTCTCTCTAAAGTTAATAAAAAATTCGGTACACAGTTGATAGATACAATTCTTGCCAACGAGAACATCTATTTGCTACACACAGATAGGGATGCGGCGACACTCGCGGCCGAGATGGTGAAAGATGGTCGTGTCAAATATGCCGAGCTTAACTACATCCTCGATGCGCCTGTCGCCAATCCAATGGGGGAATGGGCTTGGGGCAGCGGCGATTTGACAATTGCGACAGAAGCAAACCCAATGGGGGAATGGGCTTGGGGCGGCAGTGCGACAGCAGGGTTAACTCAGTACGCGACGGAGATGATCAATTTATCGGTCGCTCATGACCTCAGTTTGGGTGAAGGCGTTACCGTTGCCGTTCTCGACACGGGTGTGCAGGCGGAGCATCCTTATCTCACAGGGTATGTCACAGATGGTTATGATTTTGTCGATGATGATGGAGAGGCGGCCGATACGTTCGATTTTATAGATAACGACGGCGATGGCCTAGTCGATGAGGCGGCTGGTCATGGCACACATGTCGCTGGCATTATTCACACGACCGCTCCCGCTGCTCAAATTATGCCCGTGCGCGTTCTCGACTCCGATGGACGTGGCAACATCTTTGTGATTGCCGAGGCGATCTGCTACGCGATTTTCAATGGTGCAGACGTGATCAATCTTAGCCTCGGCTCAACCATTGATTCCCAAGTCATGATCGATATTCTCGACTTTGCCCAAGTTCGCAAGGTCGTCGTTGTCGCCGCTGCGGGCAACCTCAACAGCGATATGCCGCAATACCCGGCTGCCTATGACAATGTGCTTGCCGTCGCTGCCGCTGCCCCCGATGGAACAAAGATGCTCGGCTCTAACTATGGCAGTTGGGTTGACCTCGCTGCGCCGGGTCTTTCAATATACAGCAGCTTCCCAACGGATGCGTATGCGTGGTGGAGTGGCACGAGCATGGCAACGCCGTTTGTGGCTGGCTCGGCCGCCCTGATAATAAGCGATGCACCGGGCATCCGCAGTGCAGCGGTGGCAGAGCAGTTGGTTGAGTCGGCCGAGCAAACCCCAACTATGACTCTGCTTGATGCGGCGAATGCCTTGCGCTGACCGTCAAGCTATTTTGTGATATGTCGTTTACAAAAGCCTTAACGCACACTGTCTCATGAACATCTTTTCCTTTTTACGCCAGCACAATATCTCATACGAGCAGGTCGATCATCCGCCCGTCTACACCGTTGCCGAAGCACAAGAAAAAGTGCCGCCATTAGCAGGGGCTGAGACAAAAAATCTGTTTATACGTACCCGCAAAGCAGACCGCCATTTTTTAGTTGTGGTTCGCTATGACAAAAGTGTTGACCTCAAATCGCTGGCGGCCGCGTTAGGTGTCAAAAAACTAGGGTTTGCATCCCCACAGCGTTTGATGACCTATTTGGGAATTGAGCCGGGATCAGTCAGCCTGCTAGCGATTCTCAACGACAGTGATGCAGTTGTTGAGATCATTATCGATCAGGCTGTGTGGGAGGCAGACCGTATCAAATGCCATCCGCTTGTCAACACCAGCACGCTCTCAATTACACGGTCAGATATTGCGCGGATTTTTGAGATAACGGGGCATTCATTTACAGTGATGGATGTGCCACAGCGGATAAAACGTTAGAATTTGAAATTGTGTCATGATTTCCACAATGGCGAACGCAAACCGTGTTTGCTACAGTGATAGTGAACCTAACAATGGAGAATCTCATGACATTAGTAAATTTGCCGCTCTTCATTGCGGCCGGAATTTTGATTATGCTTGCGCGTTGGCTCTTTATAAACCGCAATAAAAAGTTGAGTTGCCCAAACGGGCATACCAATGATTTGCGTGAGATCGACCGCAAAACAGTCCGCACCACCGCTTTTGAATCGGGCAGTGGCTCAATTGGCGGCGTGGGCTATGCACAAACCGTTATCCAGTTCGCCGTTACCTATCGCTGTTACAAATGTGGCGAGACATGGATGACCACTGAATCTGCGGGATAAATTAGTCTTCGCATAGCGCACACCATAACGATCCTGCAACGCACGCTCTTCGGCCCCATTGGCGATTTTGAGAACGATCGGCCGATTGCAAATGAAAGTTACTGTGGGGTGTATAAAGAGGCATCTCTGCCTGTCAGTGTCCGCATCGTTCATATTTCACGTTGGACAAACTTGAAAATCGCAAAAGCACTCAGCAATGCAACCGTTATCCCAATCATATACCCCTCGATAGTATCAGCCTGCGTGACAAATAATGCGACCATGCCAAAACAAACACCCATGAGATAGATCAGCAAGACGGCCTCGCGCTGACTAAACCCCATGCGAACGAGACGATGGCTCGTGTGATCTTTGCCGGCAGTTGTGAGTGGGTTGACTCCACGCCGCAACCGCGCCACCATAACGAGCGACAGATCAAAGAGTGGCACACCCATCAGCAACAATGGAACCATCCATGTCACAAAGGTGCTGTTGGTGGGGAAGCGCAGTTGTAGAGTCATGACCGCCAGCATAAAGCCAAGCAGTAACGCGCCCGCGTCACCCATAAAAATGCGTGCAGGGTTGAAGTTGTAGCGCAAGAAGCCCAGACATGCCCCCAACATAGCGGCCGCAAGCGGCGCGATAAAAAATTGACCGCTTACATCTGCCATCAAAACGATGAACGCGCTGGCCACGGCCGCAACACCCGCGCATAGGCCGTCCATATTGTCTAAAAAGTTGAGTGTATTGGTAATGATGGCAAGCCAGACGAAGGTGGCGACATAATCGAGCCAATTGGGAAAAAATGGCAGGAACACTCGTGTGCCAAGTGCAATAGCGAGAACGAATGCAACGCTTTGTGCGGCAAATTTGAGTGGTGAGGATAGTGCGTAACGGTCATCTACGAGACCGATGATGGTGATGAGCGCGGCCGCAACTAGCTGACCGAGAATTCGCAGATTGCCACGTAAGCCGAAGTAGACGGCGAGAACAAAGATGAACCCACCGAAAATGGCAACCCCGCCCATCAGTGGAATGGGCGTTGCGTGCAGTTTGCGTTTGGCAGGCGCATCGACAAAGCCAAGTGCGAGTGCCATTTTTCGCACGAAGGGTGTGCTAAATCCGGTGATGATAAGTGCGCTGAAGAAAACGAGGATGACGCTTTGCATTATTCCTCTGTTTCTATGATGATGCTGTTCTCGGCCGAATCTATCGCCGCACGCAGTTGATCGATCTGCGCCTGCAACTCTGGCTCATCGAGACCGTCAAGTTTTGCCAACGTCGCGCGTGACTGACCGTAGTTTTCGGCATTAAAGTAGAGTTGTGCGATTTGTAGATAGAAGCGTGGAATGCGTTGCTCTGCCTTGACGCGATAGCGTAGTGCCATCAGGTCTAACATCTCTTGAATCACTTGGTCTGCTTCTACGAGGTAGGCCGTATTGATTGGCTCACTTCTTTGAGCACAACTGATGTACGCTTCGACCATTGCGAGATAACTTTGGTCATAGAGCGGGTCGATCTCCACTGCCTCCCGATAGATACCCAGCGCATCTTCACAGTTGTCTCCCAGCGATAGCGTTAACCCGGCATACTCGTTGCGGATAATCGAGTTGTTCGGACTGAGCTTGAGGGCATCTCGATAGAATGCCGCAGCTGTCTCGACTCGCTCGGTGCGTTCAGCCTCTGTATCTGCCAATTGCGCCCAGCGAACGTTGAGTCGCGCCAAATTTGCCGTATGATCGGTGTTGAGTGGATTGAGGTCTTGGGCATCGAGTAGGCGTTCCTCGGCCGTTTGCAAAAGTTCATCTTGTTCAGCCTGATTGACAGACGATTGTTCCAAATAGGCACGCCCCAGCCAGAGATAGTAAAAATCTTCGTTGGGAGCCATCTCGCGCGTGCGCTCATAGATGGCAACTGCGCCTTCCCAACTGCTAATTGCACCCTGTAGAATCTGTTGCTGCTCTTCGGCATCGACCGCGCCGTTGACCCGTCTGACAAGCTGTGTGGCCTGCTGATCGAGCGGCCGACCGCGCTTGTAGGTCATGTCAGCCTGCACGATGTTGAGATTTGACTGATCGACCATTACAAACCCCACAATCAGCAGGACGACAGTGCCTACAAGACCAATCGCGCTGCCTAGTTCTCGCTGCGCTGCCATCCGTCGCCACGCGAAAGCTGCGCTGGCAATCAGCAAGAGCAAAAAGATCGTTGAGTAGTAGGTTGTCAGATAACCACCCGCACGTTCAGCCTCCGTCACAATACGTTCGAGTCCCTGCAACGGTGCGCCATTTGCACCATTTGGCGCGATAAAATTGCTGCGAATCAAGCTCGCGTGAGCAAGCGCATAGCCCCAGCCTGCCACAAATGAAAAGCCACCAATAATCAACAGCGGTGAAAAAATATGATGAATCTCATCTTCCCAGACGATATAGAGCAGCGCAATGCCCAAGCCAATGAGCGCAAATACTTGCCAGATGACACCCGCCATCAATAGTGGCAGGCTAAATAAGATGCCTGTTGCCGCCACCGCTGCGGCTAGTCCACGGCCGAGGGCCGGTTGAGCAAACTGCGCGATAGCTGCCCCAACTGTCAGAAGTACCCAAAGCGCGGAAAGCATCACGCCAATACGTTGACTATTTGACTGCACATCGACCAGAAAATAGCTCGCAATCCCAATCAGCGCGAGTGCGCCAAGCAACCCGCTGACGATCATGCGTTTGTCCGCATTGATGAGAGAGATAGGGCGTGTCAGCTTGAGTGTGCCGCTTTTGATCATCTCGGTGACAAACAGCAGCATCCCAAAAAACCAGGACAGCGTGATGACACCGAGCAGATAAGGTGATTCGATGAACCCCTGTTTTGGATTGACGAGCAATGCACGAGTCAAAATATCAAATGATGAGGGCAAATCGGCCGCACTGCGCCACGATTGCTGCTCGGTCGCCGTCGGCGTGTAGTTGATAAAGTCGAACATTAACGTGATGACGACAAAGCTCATCACTAAGGCGGCTGCCCAAACCGCCCCCCCCCAGCCCACTTTTGGCGTGACGGAGCGACGACGCTTTTTGTTGACGGGATCGGCCGAGACAACCTCGACGACTTCATCGCGCAGCACGGTGCTTAACACAAAAATCATCCCAAAGAAGGCAAACGAGTGTAAGCGCGTCGCTGCAATGGCAATCCCAAAGTGGATTTCCATATAGAACGCAATCAGCGCGGCGATCAACCCCGCCACAATCAGAACGTTTAGATCATAGTCGCGCAATCGTTTGTCCGTTCCACCACCAGCGGTGAGTGCATAATAGACCAGATAGACGACAAGCCCGATGATGCTGCCAAACGGAATGGCCACGCCCAGATATTCCCAGCCCAACGATGAGGCGATCACGCCTAGCGAGACGGCTGCCCCCGCGATCCATAACCCAATCAGAATACCGCGATCACGTTCACCACGCACAACGCCGATGCGCTTAAAGCTGTAGTAAAACGCGGCTAAATAGAGAGCCTGCCATGCCACAAAGCCGGCGACTCCCGTGATGACAAGGGCATCAAATGTCTCGTTATGCGAGCGGTCGGGCGACGCATTACGCGCCTCGACAGTCGCCAACTCTGGTGGGTAAAAGCCATTATAGGCGACGTACATCGACTCAGGGCCGTAGCCAAACAGCGGCCGCAAAAAGTTAAATGTATCCGTCTCGCCATCGGGGAACGCGACGGGATCATGTGGCTTAATCAACTCAATTGCGCCACGCCAAATCAAGATACGCACCGTTGTCGTGCCGGCCTCTTGGTTGAGCATGTCCCCTAAGCGGCTGATTGTCGGCAACGAACGCCAATTGTTAAACGTCGTGTCGAGCGTGCCAACGACTGGGACTGTGGGGAAACGCTCATCCATTTCGGATGAAATGTTGAAGGTCACAAGCAAGACACCGCTAAATAGCACCACCATCAGCCAACTTGCCCACAGCCATCGCCAGCCGACCCTTGCCCCTGCGAAGACAAAAATGGATAGCACGAGCAGGCCGATCAATCCAACAAATAGATAGAAAGCGTTGCGTGCGCCAAGTGTGGTTTGCAGCCCGTTCGTGATGAAGAGCGCGACAATAGCGAGAATGAAATAGAGCAGGGGGAGGAGGTAGTCGGCCGATGTTGCGCCAAACCGCTCCCCAGCCGCATTGCGTAACGCCACCAACAGCAGCAACACAAATGCAAACAGCCCGACACCCAATCCCAGTAGAGGGCCACGACTTTGCGAAAAGTAGATCGCGATTATCTGTAGCGCAATCGTCAAAATATAGATCGATGAACGCACCACGTCCGCATAGGCAAGCTCCTCATCGGTCAAGATATTATAGAAGGAGTCGATGATGCGAACGGCGGTAAACGGAACCGCCATGATGAGGTAGGCAGCAATAAAAATCGCGTTCCCCATATGTCCCGCCACGCGGGTTGAGGTATCGCCGCCCCATGGCAGCGGATCAAGCTCAAAGCGTTGCAAGATGCCGTAGAGCGCAACCGGAATGCTAGTGACGATGACCGTCGTGATGAGGCGCTGCATCTGGGCGCGGGTTCGCATCGTGGAGGCGATGACGGCAAAGATGACGATGTAGGAGAAGGTCGTGTAGGTTCCCTGTAGCCGTTGGTAAGACCCCCACAGACTCGTGCGCGGCGCGACGGAGAGCAGCGTCGATGTAATGTAGACAACGGCAACAAATAGAACGGGCAGAACGAGCGGTTTGCGCCAGATCGAGTTGCTGGTTCCCCATTTTAGCCAATCTAACTCACGCCAGCCCTGCTGCTCGATAAACTTGACGAGCCAAACCAGCGCCATCATCAGCGCAATTGAGCGCAATAGCGTCAGCTTGTCTGGCTCAAAGACGCGCTCCGAATGGATATTAAAAAATAAAGGGGTGACGACGAGCGCAAGCAGCCAACCTGCCTCTAAAAAGCCATCGCACCAACGTGATAGTTTTGAATTCATCATACTTATGTCATTTCGCCGTTTATTGGCACGTTCGTTTTGAAGTTTCAGCTAATGGTATCGTTGTGCAAAGAGATGAACAATATCTAGTTTAACTTTCCTCATCACGTAGAAGGGCAAACAGACGCGAGACGACCATATCGAGCGCGACCTTGTTGAGACCGCCTTTGGGAATAATCACGTCGGCATATCGCTTGCTGGGGGCGACAAATTCGAGGTGCATCGGCCGAACCGTCCCCAAATACTGCTCAACCACCGAATCGAGCGACCGCCCGCGCTCCATCACGTCGCGCTGCATCCGGCGAATAAAGCGAATATCCGCATCGGTGTCCACAAATATCTTGATGTCCATCAGGTCACGCAGTTCAGGCTCCGCAAAAATCAGAATCCCTTCGAGTAGGATGATCCGTTGTGGCATCGTCTTGACCGTTTCTGCGGCGCGGAGGTGCTTGACGAAGTCGTAGGTCGGCCGAGCAATCGCTTCCCCACCCAAAAGCTGCCGCACATGCTCAACCATCAAGCCCGTCTCCAGTGAGTCGGGATGATCGTAGTTGACTTTTGTGCGTTCTTCGTAGGTCAGATGGGGATTGTGGCGATAGTAAGCGTCGTGGGGCAAAAAGGCGATGTGTTCCGTCCCGATTGAGCGCAACAATTCCTTTGCAACTGTCGTCTTGCCCGATGCTGTGCCGCCCGCCACACCAAAAACAATTGGTTTCTTCATAGAGAATTCGAGGATTAAATTAGCTGTCTATCTGACAAACGGTAATCATGCCTCTCTTTCCGCCAAAAATCAAACTTTTCGAGTGCAACGAGAAAGTCAAAGCGTTCAGCGAGAGGGCTTGCCCCGGAGATTTTTATTTTTGTCAAATCTAAATTCACAACGCTCGAGCAATAAAGTTTATGTGAAAGCTGTTGAGGGATGTATTATCGGCCGACAGTTCCCACACCCCTTAGACAGAACAAAAAATTGATCTAATAGTTCAACACAATTCCACTGATACAATAATTTGTTGAGCCGTTTTTATATTAAGAGAGAGACATGCAAATCAATATATTGCGGAGGTTACCTGAACGACCGATATTATCACACCATCAAATAGATGTATGGTGTTGGACAATTGAACAAGCGGCATCACTTAACCAAAATTGGAAGAGCTGGCTACTCAAAAGTGAACAGTTGCGAATGAATCGTTTTTGTTATGCAGAAGATCGCCACAGTTATGTCGTGACACGTGGGATGGTGCGTTATCTGTTGGGTTGCTATCTGCGGCAAGAACCGTCTGATCTTTTTTTGACAGGCGACTCACACGACGCGCTCTATCTACATGAGAGCGATTTGTGCTTTGGATTTGCCAACACCCGCGAGGTCATCACGATTGCTGTGGCGCGACAGATCGACTTGGGTGTGCAGGTCGAGGCGATGATCGATATTCCGCATTTGGACGAGTTGGCGCATTTTATGCTGGACTCGGCCGAGATCAAACGTTACAGCAACCTACACCACCAGCAAAAGCTACAAACCTTTTACCAAATGTGGACGCGCAAATCGGCCCTCTTCAAAGCCGCCAAAACCCCCACGACCTATCTCAGTCAACTCAACGCATGGGAGGACGACACCATCCACTGTGACGCACCCAACGCCAAATTATACGTGAAATCGCTCGATCTGATGCCAAGCTATAGCGGTGCCATCGCCTATCGCTTGCCAGTGATATGATCGATCAAGCGGGCAAATTGAGAAGAAGATTGATTCTACGTTTTCTCGACAACTTTTTTGGCACGTTCTGGCGCAACATTTTGCCGTTCTATTTGATGCTGTTATTTGGGGTGTTTTACTTTTTTAGCATTACACCAACTTATCTCAGTCATGGCGTGCTGTATATTCAGACTGACTCGCTGCTGACAAACTTGACAGGCATTCGCAGTAACGATTACATCTGGGTGTCCGAAGGTAAAACAGTTATTGAGCAGTTTGACAGCTTGATGCAGACAGATGCGTTTGCGCGTGCCATTTTGCAGCGCACAAAATGGGAAGCAGAGTTGCAAAATGGCGTGCCACTCTACCTCCTGCTCGACGCAGTGCGCGGTAACTTGTGGGGTGAGGTCAAAGGTGAGAAGCATGTTCATATCGTCGCACAGTCAGATGATCCCGAAATTGCATTTCAGTTGGCACAATCGGCGATTACTCTCTATCGACAGTCCAAGGTCAATCTACTTTTGAGTGATGTCGAAAGTTCGCTTGCATTTTATGATGATGTGATGGAAACATACCAAGAGGAGCTGGCATCGGCCGAAAACGCCCTACGCATCTACCTCGCCGAAAACCCTGACCCTGCCTTTGGTCTTCGCAGACCCGGCGAAGAAACTGCCCAGATTGCTGTCTTGCGTGAGGATGTTTCTACGGCGGAAAGACGTGTTCTTGAAACTCGTAACCAAATCGACCGAATCAAACTCGATAAAGACCAAGCGATCCAAGAGGTTGAAAACACCTACATACTTGTCGATGCACCAATGCTCCCACTTGCGCCTGAATTTACGACACGGCAACGCATCATTGTTCTATTCATCTTTATAGGGGTTGGTGTCATCCTGTCAATAGGGGCAGGTGTTGGCGCAACATTGATGGATAAAACGTATCGTTACCCGCTCGATGTGCATCTCGACCTTGATATTCCTGTTTTAGGACGTATTCGAGCAGGAGCCGTTGCGCTGCCTGCCGAAATGCTCGGTGTGTTCGATCATGATGCAACGCCGCACGCTCCTATTCATTTGAGCCAAGCGGACAACACACCGCCGACGCTGATCATTTTGCCAGAAGAAAGCTATGTTTGACAACAAAATTTTACTCATGTTGTGTCTATTGTTGATGGGGTGTGGCGAAGAGGTCGCGGCCGAGCCTGTCGCGTTTGTGATAGAAACACCGACGACCGCGCCACTGCTCACCGACGGATTAACGATGGAACCTGTGCAGGCCGTTGTGTTTCCCGATAGCGAAGCGACGGTCAGCCCACTATTTGCCGATTTGTCTGGCACAGAGGTCGCCGTCAATGCGACGTTGACCGCTATACCTGTCCCGACACAGACACCCATCCCAACGGCAATGCCAACGCGACGAGCGCAAACAATGTCTGTCATTTACTATGATGGAATGGCGGCCGATTGGGATATCCGTAGCACGGGCAACTTTACGACGAGCTACACGGCGACAGCCGCAACCGGCAACGCCTCGATTGTCTTCACCCCAACGTTAGGGGCGCGAGTGCTATTTTTCACGGTGAAAGAATCGGCCGAACGCGACTACAAACAGAGCGACGTTCTGGGCATCACTTTCCAAATGTCCTCACCCGATGGCAACATCGGCAAGGATGATGTGGCGATGACGGTGATTGGCAGCAATCGTTACGCTTACTGGGTTGAAGGGGATAGCTCGGTGCAAAATGTGGGTGAGCCGAATCTGGTCGGCCGACTCAAAGACGACGCGATCAGCAACGCCTATTCAGACACCTTTCCCGAAACATCGATCCAATATCTCTACGTGGCTCGCGCCATCCCCCAAGATAAATGGGTTCCCGTCTCGAACTATCTACCAGAACGCGTCTTTGCACCCGATTACAAATATGTCACCGGTTTTTACATCAAAATAGACCAATACTTTAAGGGGCGTATTTTGATCGACGATGTGCGCTTGGTTGAGTGGGGTGACTAAAATGATTGACTCTTTCACTCTATACGTTGTTACTTTTATAGCTGTAATTCTTGTGCTACTGATAAGCTGCACGCAATCTATCAAGAAATCCCTTTTTTGAAAAAATGGGATTTCTGTTAAATATCATGAAACTACGACAATTCTTCTTCACCTTCTCTCTCGTCCGTCTCCTAACAGGCGGTTATCTCGACCCAAATACGGGTGGTATGCTCTTCCAAATGCTGGCAGCAGGATTCGCCACTGTCTCAGGTTTTGTTCTCGTTTTCTCACGTCGTATCAAGCTATGGATCGTCTCAAAACGACGTGAGCGACGGGAAGAGAAAACGGTCGCTGAGAGCAAACAGACCACTGGGGATAATCAAATCACCAAATAGTGTGTTATGAAAACTGTATTGGTTGGCTTAGACGCATTCGACCCCGCAATTTGTGAACGCTTGTATGAGCGCGGCGAGCTGCCTCATTTAGGCAAGTTGACAGCGCAAAATAAGTACGCTCGCTTTGGCGTGAGCAATCCGCCTCAGAGTGAGGTTTCGTGGGCGAGCATTGCGACGGGCTTAGAACCGGCACAACACGGTTTGGTCGATTTTGTCCATCGCAATCCTGCCACCTACAACCTGCATCTCTCATTGTTGCCAACGCGCACAGATTGGCGCGGCACGCAGTTTCAGCGGCCGAGTAATGCGACAACGCTTTTTGAGATGGCGGCGGCCGATGGCTACCCAGCAACCGCGCTTTTTTGGTCGGGACACTTTCCCGCCCAACTCGATTCGCTCGTCAACAGCGTGCCGGGACTCGGCACACCTGATTTGTTGGGACGTTGGGGTGTTGGCTCTTTTTTCTCCACAGAGCAAGAACCGAACAACGGCAAAATTCCCGTCTATCCATTACAAAGACAAAACGGCAGCTATCACGGCAGATTGCAAGGCGTTCAACGCAAAAATGGACAAGCGGTGACACTGCCATTTGAAATTCAATTGGATGGTCAAGCAGTGTTGTTGACGATTGACAAGCAAAGGGTCGCGTTTCAGGTGGGCGAATGGAGCCCGATTGTCAGCGTGGCGTTTAAGGTCGGCATGTTTGTCAAGGTGCGGGCGTTGACGCGCCTGATCGTGACGAGTGGTGAACCGACGATGCGCGTTTACGCGCTGCCGCTACAATTGCATCCGCTCAAACCGCTCTGGCCTTATGCGACACCGCACAAGTTAGCGCGGGCATTTTGGCAGGATTGCGGCGCGTGGCTGACGGTCGGGTGGGCGCAGGACACGGCGGCGTTTAATGAGGGGCGAATTTCGGCCGATCAGTTCCAATCCCTGTGCCACGACATCTTTCAACAACGCGAAAAAATGTTCATGCACCAACTCGCTAATTTTGAGGAAGGTGTGTTGGGTTGTATCTTTGACACGCTGGATCGCGTGCAGCATATATTTTGGCGGGATCGCCCAGACATCATTGAGGCGTGGTATCGCAAGCTGGATGGGTTGGTCGGACGAGTGATGGCGCGGATTTCGGCCGATACACGCCTCGTCATCGTCTCCGACCATGGTTTCACTGACTTTGACCAAAAAGCCCATCTCAATCGCTGGCTGCAACAGGCTGGCTACCAAAGCGTCAACTGTCCGCAAAGTGACGATTTACAACCGATCAACTGGCAAAAGACAGAAGCCTACGCCGTCGGTCTCAATAGTCTCTACCTGAACTTAGTGGAACGAGAAGGGCAAGGGATTGTTGCGCCATCCGAGCGAGAAAACTTGTTGGCACGTCTGACGACTGATCTCGAAAATTGGCGCGATGTGGATGGGCAGCGCGTCGTCGAAAAGGTTTATCGGGAAGAGGGCGAACCTGATTTGGTGATCGGGTATGCACGGGGGTTTCGGGGATCGGCCGAAACAGCCCTCGGCGGCTGGCAGCCAACAGCACTCGAACCAAATCGTGACCAATGGTCGGGCGATCACTGCGTCGATCCCTCTATCGTTCCCGGCGTGCTGTTTGCGACAGAGGGGCTTGAAAACTTTCCCAACCCGACCTTCCGCGATATTCCCGCCTTGACGATTGGGAAATCACCTGATGGAAACGTTGTTGAGCGGGTTTCGGCCGATGATGAACTCCTCAATGACCGCCTAAAAAGTCTAGGATACCTAAATTGACCGCTGTGCAACCAAACACACTAAAAATTTTCCTTCTAACCGCCTTTCCCATCCACGTTTACAGCTACTACAATAGCTTTCGGGAGTTCCCTGCATGGCTGGCGCGACTCAATATGGGGGATTTGGTGACGACGGTTGCCCTGACGCAATTTTTCACCCTGCTAGAGACACTCATCATTTTCGTCCCACTTGCGCTATTCCTATGGCGGTTGCCAAAGCGGTTGCCACGCGAGGTGCTGGCTACGCTGGTGCTGACCGTCAGCACAGTGTGGGCAATCGGCGCACATCTTTACATCGAAGCGTTGCGTGATTGGGGATTATCGCAATATGCAATTGCAGGTGGCATTTATCTGTTGATGCTGGTTGTGATTCTTTGGATTGGGGTGAGTATTGCAAAAGTACGACACACAATTGAAGTGATAAACGAGCGGTTGATTATCCTATCGGGATTGTATATTGCATTGGATATTATAGGGCTTGTCGTGCTGGCAGTTGGATTGTTGAGATAGCGACAGGAGACAAAAATGAATCGACGAGCGTTTTTATCGGCGGGCGCATTGACCACATTAGCGGCGGCTTGGCCTGCACAGCATTTGTTCGCCAGAAACAGCGTGCAACAACAGGGCAAGCCAAATGTGTTGGTGATCGTTCTGGATTCATTTGCGGCCGAAAATGCCTCACTCTACGGTTATCCACGCCAAACAACCCCCTTTCTCGATCAATTTGCAGAGACAGCAACTGTCTTTCACCGTCATTATGCTGGTGGTAACTTTACCGCACCAGCGACTGCTTCACTGCTGACAGGCAGCTATCCATGGTCGCATCGGGCAGTTAATGTGATGGGGACGGTTTCGGCCGACTTTCAAAACCGTCAAATTTTTAAACTGTTTGGTCAAGCCGACTATGAACGCATCGCCCTCGCCCACACACCGCTCGCAGCCGTTCTGATGAGTCAATTTTCCCGCGACATCGACACATTGCAACGACTCGAAAATTTGACACTCTTTCACGACACGATTCTCTCAGCCGCCCTACCGGTCTCACACTTTGACATCGCGTTTCCGAGCGAGATGCAATACTTGACAGGGACGATTGATGCAATTGATGGGCAAGTCCGCCCAGGATCGCTCTTTCTCTCCAACTTGCACCGTGTCTGGCGGGTGAAAAAACGAGAGCAAATCGCGGCGAAGATGCTAGAACTTTATCCAAAAGGTGTGCCAAAAGCGGGCAACTCAATCATGTTTTTGATCGAAGATTCGATTGACTGGCTGCTTGACACATTGCCACAAGCACGTCGTCCCTTCTTTTCTTATTTTCACTGCTACGCACCCCATTTTCCATACACACCACGCCACGAGTTTGCCGAGCTTTTCAAAGATGACAAGTGGCAGCCAGTCAAAAAACCGCGCAGCCGTTTTGCCAAAGGGAACGTTTGGGGAAATGGGTTGTCAGAGGCAGAACTCCGACGTTGGCGGTTGGATTATGATCAATACATTGCGTTTACTGATGCGGAAATCGGCCGACTACTCACCACCCTCGATCTCGACAACACCATCATCGTCATCACCGCCGATCATGGCGAACTGTTCGAGCGCGGCATTCTAGGTCACGTCACGGCAGCACTTTACGACCCCGTTGTACGCATCCCGCTGCTCATTCGGATGCCCAACCAGACAGAGCGCGTCGATATTCACTCCCCAACTAGTGTTGTTGATGTATTGCCGACACTGCTCCATCTAACCGACCAAGCTATCCCCAGATGGTGTGAAGGCACAATCTTGCCACCGTATGTTAATCGTGAAACTACTACACGCCCTGTTTTTGTGCTTGAGACAAAACGTAGCAGCAAACGTGGGGCGTTTGACACACGGTCTGTTGCAGTTGTGCAGGGAGATTACAAGCTAGTGCATTATATGGGCTATCCCGATGCAGAAAACGTGAAAGAACTTTACGATGTCGTGGCTGATCCACAGGAGTTAGTTGATTTGAGCGAGATACAACCTGAGTTAGTGGAGGAACTGGTCGAGGAAGGGATGGCACGACTAGACGATGCGGGGGTGTTGTAATGGAAGAATCTTTGTCTTCCAACGCTTTCTCTTTGAAGAAGGTGCATCAGCGAATCATGATTAGGTATGTCGGAATTTCCAAATACCGAAACGTAATCATTTGGCTAGGTGGTCTATTATTCACAGCGTTTGTCATACGTTATCCACTAGTCGAATACAATTTACCCGTGGCGGCGCATATTGATGAGCGAGGGAGTGTTGGGATTCTACGTGAATTGCGCTTTACGTCGTTAAACCCGCGCTTTTTTAGCTATCCGATGCTCTATTTTTACTCATTGGGCGCGATTCTGCGATTTGTGCCATTTGAGGAGACGTTGTATTTCGGCCGATTCCTCAACCTTCTCATTGCCATGCTGCTTGGTTTCGTCACTTGGCTGTTCACACATCAAGTCACTCGTTCTCAACTCGCTGCCTTCATCGCCGCCACACTTGCCCTGTTTAGCCCTGTTCTCATCTATAACACCAGCTACATTTCTGTCGATACACTTTTTGTGACATTGACGCTCTTTGCATTGTGGGGATGGGTGCGCTTTTTTGACGCACCCAATGGAAAACGCTGGCTAGCAGCAGCGATTGTGACAGGTTTGGCGATCAGCACAAAATACAATGCAGTCTTGTTGCTGCCAGCCGTCGTTGTCGTCGAGATTTTTTGGGGCGAAAAGATAAGTTGGCGACGTGAAACAGTTAATCGTCGTTTGTGGTCAGGATTGCTCCTGTTTGCGGGCGTTGGATTGTTGCTCGTCAATTTGATTCCTCTCGACTTCTTTTTGGAGATTGTGCGCTCGGAAGCGGCGGTTAACAGTGGGGTGGATTCGGCCGACACACAATTCATACGATCCACGCTCCGCAAAATAACCATTGTTGCCCTTGTGCTGATGACAACCAGCGTACTCCCTTTTTTCACAACGCATCTACCAGGTGTCGCATCGCTATTGAACTCGCTGCGTCGTTGGCGAATCTATTGGCTCCTCTTAGTCGTCGCAATCATCTTTTTTCTCGTCAATCCATTCGCCCTCGTCTCATGGCGTATTTTTGTACGCGACTTTGGGCTAGAGCTAAAGAAAAATGCCCTCACGGGTGATACACCCGTTTGGCAGCAATACATTATTTGGTGGTGGCAATGGGAAAGCCTCATCGTCTTACTGTTGGCAACAATTGGTGTCTGGAGCGGCTGGGAAAAACAGCGACGGTCACTACTTCTATTACTTGTCTATCTACTGTTCATGCTATTCATGATTGGCACAGCGACACGTGGATTTGTGCGCTATCTATCGCCAATTGTCCCGATTGTGGCGATTTTGGCAGGAGTAGGTGCGGCATGGATATGGCAGCGACAGCGTTTCGTTTTGGTTCTTCTTTTGCTCTTTTGTGCAGTTGAATTGATGCCAAAAGTGAATACACAAATCGAGCGGGCATATACAGTTGATTACATGCACGAGGGGTTTATCGTGGCGCGTGATTTGCAGCCGCACACAGTGTATGCTGCGGGGTTCACGCCCATTCAGGAGTTGCGTCATGCGGGATTTGCCTATCGTCATTTGTCCGATGAGGAGCTACGATCAGGGAGTTATTTAGCAAACTGGCGGGAGGGAGATTTGTTGTTGGTGGATACAGAGAAGATGGGGTTCGTTAGTGGGGGAGGTCGGCCGATTTGGTCATCAACTGAACAGCTGGGTCTCTATCTTTTAGATAAAACACACAATAAACAAAGTATGCACAAGTGATCCTGCTGTAGGCTTTGACGCTTCGAACAATTAAGCCAGTAGTCGGTTTAGTGAATACCGATAACCTCTTCTGTTGGTCATAAGGGGTTCTCCTCTCATCCTACTCGTTGATCGAAAAAAGGCTGGCTGCACAAATGCAACCAGCCTTTTCATATCTTTCACCCGCTAATTACCGATTCCATGGGTTCGCCATCTGGTCATTGTTGGCAACCCAGAAACGTTGTCCCGTTGGCAGACCGCCGTATGCCCACAACGACCAGCCGCCACCGGGTGCGCCAAGTGAGCCATCGTGGAACTCAGCCATGCGCCAGCCGTTGCCAAAGGAGCCAATACACAGGTTAGAGGCGGCTTCACGAGTCGAGATTTCATTACCGCTAACCGGGCGGGTTAGTCGGACGGTGCCGGCCGACCAACCTATGGCAAAGTTTTGTCCGCCGCTGCTCGCGGGAACAGCCAAGCCGTCAACGCGAATGCACAGCAAAGGCAGTGTCGCGGAACATTCATGATCGCCGACAAATGGATTGGTGCGCTCATCTGTACCGACTTGGACAAGTCCATTCATCTGACGATAGATTACCCACGTCATACCTGAACAAGCCATTTTGCCGGGGGCTAATCCCTGACTGCGCGACATACGTGCAGGCCCTGCACCAATAAATGCCGGATCGTCACCGGGCGTTGCGACGTGCGCCCCACCGCCACTGGATTGGAATGAAATAGCCCCGCCCGGTTGTGTCACGCTGTCCCATGGGTTACCGGGTTGGTCTTGAATAGCGACCCAGAAACGTTGTCCTAGTGGGGCATTGCCACGCGCCCAGAAATCATGACCACTGACAGGGCCGATCTTTTGCCCAAAGCCAGCATCGTGATACTCGGCCATCCGCCACCCTTCGCCATAAGCAGAGGCACAGAGTGCATCGGCCGTTGCCCGTGAATTTAGATCATACCCCTGTACCGGGATAGTTGGGCGTATAGAGCCATACGACCAGCTTTCGCGGAAGCTGAGAGCCGGCGCACCGCTCATATCTCGATTGAAGCAAAGCATTGGCATCGCCTGATCGCACGATGTGTCACCCCGATAGGGGTTCGTTCTGCGGTCAGCACCCACTTTGGAATAGCCAGCCCAACCCTCGACCATCACCCATGTCATCCCTTTGCAATATGACGCATCGGCCGCAACGCCCATCCAATAAGGAATCAATCCCCCACTCACATAGGCAGAGTTGCGGTTTGGATCGCTGAACGTCGATGGGCCGGGGTCTTCGGCCGCCAAAGAGGGTAATCCTGATGCGGTTGCTTCGCCGCCGGCTGCTGCGGCCGCTTCCGCTTCTTGTTGTGCGACAATCGACTCAAGCGAGGGTGGCGCAGCATCTTCCGGTGGTGTCAACAGAAGATGGATGATGTGCAAAATACCGTTCGACGCAGGGATATTGATAGCAATCATCCGCGCACGCCCATCTATCAGTACCCCTTTCTCGCTCGCAAATGGCAAATCTGTCCCTAACAGCGTTTGGCGAGACTCTTCCAATTTTAGATCGTTGTTGGTGTACTCGCCCATCAACATATGATGCAACACGGTTGCACGCATTGCACCCTCATTGCTTGTGTCGCTAAACGTACCGCTAACAGGGGCGAGAATTGTGTAGGGACCGGGCCCTTGCAGCAACCCTTCGAGACCTCCGGCTTCTACGGCATCTTCCAGTTGCCACAGCCGATCATCTGTTTTAATCACGTCGAGCAACGTGCCACCTTGAGCATACCCGCTGTATTGGCTCGTGGCTAACAAAACAACAAATAAGAAGAGGACTTTGATTGCCTGACTCCAATTAAATTGTCTTTTAGTTGAGGGTAAAAAACTTTTGGCTTGCATATAAAAACACCTTAGGAATGAGGTTTATCCAACACACAAAGCTAGGCGTTGCTTGCACCCGGCAAGGCGTGCATTCTATCCAATCCCATTCCTCAGATTTTGTGATTTTGTTGATTAGAATTCTGTATTATAGATGCTTCTGCCAGTATTGCACACTGCCCTATATTACCATAAATGTTCTTTGTATCATGGTATCATTCTCATATCAGGCTAAATAAATCGCAAAATCTATACGCTCTCCACTCTAAGCTACAGACGATGAGACACTGGACGAGGAGCGATCAATTGGCGTGCAGGGCAATTACAACATCTTGGTGTCTAATGGTTTTCATATAAATCAGGCGCACGATTGATTAGAAATGAGGAACTTGAGATGGTCAATGGAGGTGAAGCTGCCACGCTTGAGTAGTTTGCGTATCAAAATAGAAAATCAAAATCTGCTTCACTCACGTCTTTTGGCAATAGAAGTTGACTGCACATAGGTCATCGCCGTCCCCGCATTTGTCCAGCTAAACCAGTCCATTAACTCGCGGATGGTGTGGCCTTCACGTGCCATTTGAGTTGCACAATGATGGCGAAAGTCATGACAGCCAACCGGGGCATCAACCGCCATCATCTTGCCAAAAAATGCGGCACGACGCTGAATGGCGCGGCGACCCAACGCTTTTTGTTTGAGTTGTCCACCTGTGCCATCTTTTTTGAGGCGGGATGTTTGGAGTAGGAGCGGCAGATCGGCCGACCAAGTCCGCGGATAAATAGTTCGATAGGTGCTAAGAGCGCGAAGCGTGTCATGTGTGAGGCGATGGACGGCGATTTTGTCAACTTTCGGCCGATAGAACTCAAGCGTTTGATCTATCAAATCGACAGCCCGCCATGTCAATCTCTCCAACTCCGACACACGCAACCCATGATCGCCCAGCAAACAGAGCAACGCCAAATCTCGCGCTGCTTGCGCCGATGCTTGGTCGCGTGCTTCTGTCAGAAAATGCTGTTTTAGCGTGCTGATCTGCCGGACTCGCAATGGGGTTGCTGTCGCTTTTTTGTCGCCAATGCGCGTCAATTCACGTTTTGCATCGACGTTGCGGGCAATGCTGCGCTTGTGGTATCCCTTCACTGTGTCAATCAGGCGCAGTGCATGTTCATCTACTGTGCCAACTCGCGCGGCCTGCGTGATGTAGCCTTTGACACAGGCCAGTTTGAGATTAACCGACGCAATGGCATATCCTTGTTGGAGCATCCATTGACGAAACCCTTCAACCAACCCCCATGTGATGCCTTGCCACGCGCTGGGGTCGGTGGTGTAGACTTCGGCCGATAACGCCCCACCATTTGTTACCTCGTCTAAGTACGTGACCCATGTTGCGATGGCACGATCATGAGCCTTTAGGGTGTTGACCGATTTCTCCGCACGATAGCGCACAAAGACGGAAGCCGCCGCAGCGCGGTCGGCCGCCTGCCCTGCTCTCTGTTGCTGTACCAACGCAGATTCACGCGCTTGGCGACTGATGAGATGGGAGTCCATTCCTAATCTTCTAAGCACGCAAGTGCTTCTGCTTCATCCTCTGCGGGAACTAGCACGCGCCCCTCACCGAGCAAGCCAACCGTCAACCCCAATGCACGCCCAGCCCCTTCCTGCCAAGCCCAAGCGCGAATGCCCTCACTCTGCAAGCGATTTGCGATGATCTGTGCAGACATCAGCCCCATCGTCTTTGCCACGACGACCCACTTGATCTCCTCTTCTCCACGCGGTGTCGTGCTACCCGCTTTTGTCTTTGGTTTTTCTGTGAGTTCATCTTCAGACAGGTCAAGTATTCCACTATGTGCATAGCTCGTCATCGTTTATTGTCCTTTTGTGTCGGCCGATAGTCGCCCTCAACCCACACGCTGTCATCTTTACTCACTTCTTTTTTCCACACAGGCACAATCTCTTTCAGCCGATCAATGCCGTAACGTGCCGCTTCAAACGCTCCTTGATCGCGGTGACCGGCGGCACAGGCAACGAGGGTTGTGAGATCGCCGATGGCGAGTCGGCCGATGCGTTGCACAATCGCTACACCCTTCACATCAGGCCACTGCGCCCAAATCTCGGCCGCAATCTGTGCCATCCGCTCTTGCGCCATCTCTTCATACGCTTCATATTCAAGGTGCAACGTCTTCGGCGGCAATCCCTCCCGCTGCGTCTCCCCCCGTACCGATCCCCGAAACGTAATGATTGCCCCAACATCTGGCTGTGTCAGCCGTGTATGGATCTCATTCAGATCAGGCTCCATTTCCATCAATGCAAAGTAGGTTGGAAAATTAGAGGAATTATTCTGCATTTAGCATCTCCCAAAATTTTTCAATTGGATAAGCTTCACCTCGTTGCGCTTGCGCCCAGCTTAAGCCCTCGTCTGAATTTGGCTTTCCAACACTTTCCCGATAAGCCTTGACTATGATTAGTTCAACTTCTTGATTAGAAGCTATCAATGTAGTCATTTTTCTCTCCAATTATCCCCCGCTGACGGGTGGGAACAGGGCTACTTCATCGCCAACTTGCACGGGCGTATCTGGGTTGGCGAATTGGCGATTGACGGCAACGACACAGGATGGCAGCGCATCTGCCAATGCGGGATAAGTAGATTCAACGCGCTTTAGCAGGGCTGCAACTTGCATTGTTTCATCAAAGGATAATGAAATGCTTCGTTGACCAACGCGGTCGCGCAACGTTGCAAAAAGTTTGATGTCAAGAGTCATAAGTTAGTTGGCAAGAAAATCAGATTTTCCACCCGTCTTTTCAACGAGACGGATGTCGGTAATTTGCATCGTTTGATCGGCCGCTTTCGCCATATCATAGATCGTCAGAGCAGCGACGCTGACAGCAGTGAGAGCTTCCATTTCAACGCCCGTTTTTCCGCTGACTTTGGCGGTCGCTTCGATGTCGATACAGCTATTCTCTTCATTCAGCGTACAGCTCACATGCACCTTATTCAACATCAGCGGATGGCACAGTGGGATTAAATTGCTTGTTTGTTTGGCGGCCATGATCCCCGCAAGTTGTGCCGTCGTCAGCACATCCCCTTTTTTCATGTTGCCTGCGCTAATTAAGGCCAGTGTTGCAGGCTGCATGAGAACGCGACCACGTGCCACAGCGCGTCGTTGGGTGACGGCTTTCTCCCCAACATCGACCATCTGTACCCGTCCCTGCTCATCTACATGGGTTAGTTTATTGGACATAGATTGGATTATAGGTGAGGGCAAGGTGTGATTGCAATTATAGGTTAGCATAGAAAGTTACTCGCACTGTGTGCAAGTAAGAAATTGATTCGATAAGTTGTCTATTACTTTGGTGACGCACAAAAATCAACCCAATCAGATGCAAGAACGGTATCATACACTCTATCTTGCGCCTCATCTTGATGATGTGGCTCTCTCCTGTGGCGGTCAAATCGCACAGCGTACCCAACGTGGTGACCGTGTGCTGATTGTGACTGTGACAGCAGGCGACCCACCAACTGAGAATTTGCCACCATTTGCCCAAGCACATCACCAATCATGGCATTTGAATGCGGAGACAGTTGTGGCAGAGCGACGGGCGGAAGATGCTCGGTCGGCGCAGATATTGGGGGCAGATTATTGTCATCTCAACCTGCTCGACGCGATCTATCGTCGCAGCTCAACAGATGGTCAGGCACTTTACAACGATGATTCACAATTATTTAGTGAGGTTGCGCCAGCGGAAGCAGTGTTAATTGAGCAATTAACGGAACAACTAGTGAGACTGCCTTCGGCCGACCTCATCATCTCCCCGCTCGCCGTTGGGGGTCACGTCGATCATCGACTGGTGCGACAGTCGGCCGAGCAAGCATTTCCCACACTCGCCTATTATGAAGATTATCCTTATGTTCAATGGGGCGGTTTAGGCGATGTGGTTGTTGGCAACTGGGAAAGTACGCTGATACCGCTTTCGGCCGATGAGCTTGCGACGAAAATTGAGGCTATCACAGCCTATCAGTCACAAATTGACCATCTGTTTGAGAGTCTTGAAGATATGCGACAATGCATTATAGCTTATACTGAGCAAATCGGTGGTGAACGCCTTTGGCAGAAAATTAGCGTTTAGATTCAATCAATACGCCAAAATTAGAAGAAAAAAGTCAACGGTTTTGCATTATTTCTGGTAAAATAAGAAATGCAAAGCAACGGAAAGTAAACTATGTTGGAAAAAATTCCTGAAACACTCGAACATTCAGCCCCACGATTGATTCTCGTGGTGGATGATGAGGCGCGGATGATTCGTTTTATCCGCATGAATTTGGAGCTTGAAGGGTATCAAGTTATCGAGGCAAATAACGGTGTTGAAGCACTAGAGCAAGTTCGTCAACATGTTCCAGACCTGATCGTGATGGACGTGATGATGCCCGAGCTTGATGGCTTTGAAACGCTGCGTTTGCTACGTGAATTCTCAACAATTCCTGTCGTTTTGCTGACAGTGAAATCGGAAGAGGAAGATCGTATTCATGGGTTAGAATTAGGCGCGGATGACTACATCACCAAGCCGTTCAGCCCACGTGAATTGAGTAGCCGTGTTCATGCCGTGCTGCGTCGCGCCGACTGGCCTGCGCCCCCACCACGCACCATCTTGGAGATTGATGACCGCCTGAAGGTGGATTTCAATCGTCATCAGGTGATCGTGAATGAAGAGCGCGTTGATTTGCGGCCGACTGAATATCGTCTTCTCAGCCACCTGATCCAAAATGCGGGTTGGGTTGTGCCACATGACACGCTTCTGGCGAAAGTGTGGGGCTATGAGTATCGTGACGAGACGCACTACCTGCGTCTATATATCAATTATCTGCGAAAGAAAATTGAGAAAGACCCTGCAAAACCGAAGTATATTTTGACAGAGCGTGGCGTTGGCTATCGGTTTGTCGATTTTCGGAAGAAGGGTAGCGAAGAAGCAGAAGCGTCGTCTGAACCCGCTGAATAATTTGTAGACGATGGTCTACTCTCACAAATGGGGCGATTTTCGGATCGTCCCTTTTTGGTCTTTAAGAGAAGAATGTCGCGTTTGCCGTTCAAAACTGCGACCTGATTCTTCATGGTTCAGTCGCGCTTCAACAGATTGGATTGTGTTATGATTACTGTTCCAGCGGACGGCAAACTGTTCTTTGAAAGAATACACTATTTGAGCGAGGAGGATCAGGCGCGTGTATATGCTGCGTTTAAGTACGCCTGTCAAATGCACGGTGATGAGCTTCGCAAAGATGGCACCCTTTTCTTTACCCACCCCCTGACTGTTGCTTACTATTTAGCTGAATACACCGTTGATGCCGACTCACTGATCGCGGCGTTGCTGCACGATACGGCAGAAGATACATCGGCAACTATCGCGGACATTGCAACCCGATTTGGGCAAGATGCGGCAAAAATTGTCGATGGCGTGACCAAGTTTAAGCAATCGACAGAAGACATCCAAAATAATGGTCGCTTAGATGCAAAAGAGAAAGCGGCCGAAACCCATACAAAGCTGTTCAAATATATGATCAGCGACGTGCGCGTTGTTCTCATCAAGCTGTTTGATCGGCTGCATAATTTGCGGACGATTGACTCGATGAAGCTGTCATCAAAAATTCGCACAGCAAATGAGACAATTGACGTCTATGCACCACTCGCCAACCGCCTTGCCATCTATCAACTTAAGAATGAACTCGAATCTCTCGCCTTCGGAGTGCTTTCACCGAGCATCTACACTGAGATCAACCGCCAATTAATTGCGCGTGAGGCGGAGCAACGCCAACTCGTCAAGGATGTGACTGAGCGGCTCAGTCAAAAGTTAGCCGAGGCTGGCATCGAGGCGACAATTTATCGTTCGCGGCGCAATGTATACACGATTTACCAAAATCGCGATCCAACAAGACGGCGCAAACAACTTGTGGATGATGTGCCACGCCTCGTTGTGAGTGTCAAAACTCGGCTGGATTGTTATACCGCCGTCGGCGTGACGCACGCCATCTGGAAACCACAACCCAAGGAATTTGATGATTATGTGGCACGACCGCGCACCAATATGTATCGTGCCTTACACTCGACTTTGGTGCATGAGAGTGGGCAATTGGTCAAGATGCGTTTTCGCTCTGGGGCGATGAGTATCTTGTCTAATATTGGCGTGTTGGGGTATTGGGCAGATCGAGAGAACTTTTCGGCCGAGATGCGCCGTGAAGTCGATGAACAGGTCGATAGTTTGCTGAAAGGCATTTACGATAACATCGACGATGACAATTCACAATCGACGGTCGAACGCATCCGCAACGATATACTGACCAATCAAATCACAATTATTACGCCCGGTGGGGATACAATTCAGTTACCTAGCGGAGCAACTCCGCTTGACTTCGCCTACAAAATCCACACGCACGTTGGTGACTCTTGTGATCGTGCGCTTATCAATGGCGAGTCACGCCCACTAAATGCCCCACTTGCGGACGGCGACAGGGTAGAAATTTATGGTGGCAAAGATAGACATCCCCAACATATCTGGCTAGACAATGATTTTGGCTTCTTGGGAACCTCGTACGCTCGTAGCCACGTTCGCCGCTGGTTTCGCCGTTTGGCAGGAGGAGAGGCGGTTCAAACAGGTCATGAGCTGCTTACAGAAGAACTTGCCCTAATTGGCTTATCCGACTTCGATCACCTCGAAATTGCTAGCATTTTGGGGAAAGCGAACGAGACAGACCTCTATCGCTCGATTGGGCACGCTGAGATATTGACAACTGAAATTGCCCGCCGCATTTTGACCCGCATCTGGGAGGAGGGAAAGCGACGATTTATCGGAGAAGAGGTCACATCGGAAGATGGTGAAAAGTTTATCATTCTCAACACCAACCAGCTTCCTGAGCGCGTGCATCTTTGCCGTAACTGCAAGCCACGCCCCGGTGATGACATTCGCGGTTATATCCGTCCCGGACGACGCATTGTTGTTCATCGCTTAAACTGCTCGCATTTGCCGGCCGATCATCAAGCATATCAACTGTTGCACGTTCTTTGGGGACAGGATACAAACGGCGAAGTGCGCGAAGTCTGCGTCCATATAGAAGTCTATGATCGCCCTGATTTGATCTTTGAGATCAGTAGCTTGCTACATCGTGAGAGGATAAATATCCGCAGCATGGAAACACCTCGTTTGGAGGGGAAGATACGAGTTGATCTCTGCCTTGAGGTAGCGAGTCCTAAACAGTTGGTCAATATCCTGCATCGTATTAAGGCGTTGGTCAACGTGCGGGCGGTGCGCTCTATTCCGCTAAGTTAACTCACACACAAAACAAATGATGTTCCTACCAATTTATAGAATAGGAGAGTTTAATGCGTTTTCGATACTTTCTGCTACCATTCTGCCTTTTTTCGCTTATCGTCCTCACTCAAACAGCTTATGCTGAGACAGCTTGTATCAACGGAAAGGCTGAAGGCTTTGATTGCAAGAACATTCGGCTCGTTTCGCACTTACCGTTAGAGCAGTTAGGTGGAGATGCTGACAACGGGGTGTTGGGCAATGACATTTGGGGCTGGCGTAGCACTGCTGGCAATGAATACATCATGGTTGGGTTGCGTGACAAAACAACCCTTGTGAATGTCACTGACCCAGCGAATCCTATCGTCGTTGGTTACTTACCATCACACGAAGCAGGGCTGTCTGACTATCGTGACATTAAAGTGTACAAAGATCATGCCTTCATCGTTGGGGATGTGCCATACACGGCGCACGGTATGCAGGTGTTTGATTTGACACAGTTGGATGGGGTTGACTCGGCCGAGATGCCCAAAACATTCAGCAGCACCGCACACTTTGACAGCATTGGCTATGGTCACAACCTGTGGATCAATGAAGAGACAGGATTTGCCTATATTTTCCGTTCGGATAAATGCTCGGCCGCGACCTACATAGTTGACATCACCGATCCACTCAACCCTACTACCGCTGGCACAGATGGCTGCTTGACGGTTAATGGTGCAGACTCCGACGCAGAATGCCTCATCTATAATGGCCTTGACGCTGACTACCAGGGGCGTGAACTATGCTTTGTGGGCAGCGACGATACGGCCTATATCGCTGATGTAACGGATAAAAGTAATCCCGTCACCATTGTCGATTTTGATTATCCAAACGTGCGTCGCGCTCATCAAGGGGTGTTGACGGCCGATCACAAATACTGGCTCATCAGCGACACGATGGACGAGATGATGGGTGCAGAGGCAAACACCAATACGGTTATCATTGACATCACAGACCTTGACAATCCGCAATATGTGCGTCGCCAAAACTACCCGACTACCTCTAGCGATCACAACATCTATCTCAAAGGCGAGCTTGCCCTCATGACCAACTGGCGTTCTGGTTTCCGTGTCTATGACATCGGCGATAATTTCGCTGACTGGCACGAAGTTGGCTTCTTTGATACCCATCCTGAAAGTGATGATCCCGGCCCAAAACATGGCGCATGGAGCCATTATGACCATCTACAAAGCAACGTCTTTGCCATCAGCGACGTGGAGCGTGGCCTGTTTATGCTGCGGATTGAACTCCCACCGACAGATGTTGCATTAAGAGGTTTTGCTGGGCAGTCGGGTCAAACGTTGCTGGGTGTGTTCCTCGCGTTGCTTGCTGGAATCGGTGCAGTTGCAATTCTCGCACGTCGCAACCGATTGCTTTGAGTGCATTTCATTTGAAATGCACTCGAAAAATATAGCAAACCGTCTTAAATCCGTTCAAATTGCTTACTCCGTGCTACCCTCTTTTGCATCCTCTCGAAAATAGAGAAATAGTGGTAGTGATAATGATAATCCAACACAAAGATTTAAAACAACATAAGCCCAGAGGTTTTTCATTCGCAACCGCTTGCCTTCTGTTAGAAACAGCCAGAAGGCAAATGATGAAATGAAGAGATCGATCCAACCACCTGCCGCCATGCCATTCGCTGTGGCTAGTTCAATTGCCTTCGGGATATTCAAGCCATGTTCACCTATCACGCCGATAAATTGCCACAGAGGTAGCACTGTCCCAAGAATTGCCAAGATCAAATAGATTGTTTTTCGCATACTATTTTCCACATGGTCACATGTATCAGAGCTGACACATCATAACCCTAATCACTCATGACACAATCGTAAGATTACTGGTGTGCTAACTCAATGAAAAACAGTGCCAAATCGTGCCAAATGTGCTTGAATCGGCCGAATGATGAAAACAAGTGACTTCAATTACCATCTGCCCAAAGAGCGCATCGCACAAACGCCGGCCGAGCCACGCGACAGCAGTCGTCTCATGGTCGTGAACCGCGCTGACGGCACAATTACACATCGTACCTTCCGCGACATTGGCGATTACTTCCGCCCCAGCGACATATTGGTTGCCAACAACAGTCGTGTCATTCCCGCACGTTTATTAGGGCGCAAAACAACGGGTGGCAAGTCAGAGATTTTGCTTTTAGAGCAGATGGACGAAACGAGTTGGAAAGCACTGGTGAAGGGAAAAAAGACGCGCGCGGGGACGGTGATCGATGTTTATGATCGGGCAGGGGAGAAAAGTGAGATTCGGGCGACTATTTCGGCCGAGCTAACCGGCGCACAACGTCTCGTCCAATTCAATGTACCTGTTCTGCTCGAACAACTTGGCTACATACCACTGCCACCCTATATCACGGAGCAGTATGCAGATGTGGAACGCTATCAGACGGTTTATAGTCGGCCGCAAGGCTCCGCCGCTGCCCCAACCGCCGGTCTTCATTTCACATCAGAATTGCTACTGTCATTGCGCGAAAAAGGGGTGCAGTTTGAAACGGTCACGCTACACGTTGGGCTGGATACGTTTCAATCGGTCAAAGTAGAGCAGATTGCTGACCATCATATTCATTCTGAGTTTGTGGAAGTGGGGGTGGGGTCGGCCGAGACGATCAATCGTGCTAAACTGGCTGGGGGTCGCATTATCGCCGTTGGCACAACCAGCACCCGCACGCTTGAAACAGCGGCGTGGCGTGCGGGTGGTCTGACAGGAAGCCTGCGGCATGTCTCGGCGATGCAGGCTCCCCCTGCCTGCCCATGGAAACCCGTCTCCGCCATCCATGAGCAGACTGATCTGTTTATCTATCCCGGCTACCAATTCCGCGCTGTCGATGCGCTCATCACCAATTTTCACCTGCCCCAGTCAAGCCTGCTTATGCTGGTCAGTGCGTTTGCTGGTCACGAGCTAATGCGGCACGCTTACAATGTCGCTATCAACGAGAACTATCGCTTTTTCTCGTTTGGAGACGCAATGCTACTTTTATGATAGCCAGCAGCGTGTTCTCAATATGTTGGCAGAGAGGTATCAACCTCTTTCGCCCAACGATTGATCCCGCCATCAAGGTTCCAGAGCTTCTTGAAGCCAAGCGGCTCTAGCTGACGAATAACCGCTGCACTACGTCCACCTGTGCGGCACTGCACAACGATTTCGTCATTCTTGTCGAGTTCGTTGACGCGGTTGAGAATGCTACCTTTTGGAATGAGTTGTGCGCCGAGATTTTCAAGATTGGAAATCTCCCATTCGTGTGGTTCACGCACGTCGATAATGGTCAAGTTGTCTCCTTCATCGAGACGCTGTTTGAGCTGAATTGGCGATAGTTGACGTACCAAAACGTCACTCTCCTCCACAACACCGTTATTAAACGTGCTGTGATCGTGGGCGGGCATCCCGCAAAATTGTTCATAGTCGATCAATTCTGTCACGGTTGGGTTCTTACCGCAAATGTTGCAGTCAGGATTCTTGCGGAGCTTTAGTTCGGTGAACTCCATGTAGGCGGCATCGAAAAGCAGCAATCGGCCGATCATCGCCTCTCCAACCCCCGTAATCAACTTGACCGCCTCCAACGCCTGCATCGTCCCCACAATGCCGGGCAAGACACCCAAAACACCACCCTCTGCACAAGATGGGACGAGGCCGGGCGGTGGCGGCTCAGGATAGAGGCAACGATAGCATGGCCCTTCCTCTGCCCAAAAAACAGTGATCTGACCCTCAAAACGAAAGATGCTGCCATAGACATTGGGCTTGCCCAGCATCACACACGCATCGTTGACAAGATAGCGGGTTGGGAAATTGTCCGTTCCATCGATGATTAAATCATATGGCTCAAACAGGCGCAGAGCATTTGCGCTCGTCAATGGCTCGTTGTACAGGTCAACCTGTACGTGTGGATTCATCGCTTGAATACGCTCTTTGGCGACATCGAGCTTGCGTCGGCCGACATCCGCCGTGCCATACAAAAGCTGACGTTGCAAGTTGGTGTAATCCACCGTGTCATAATCGACAATCCCGATGCGGCCGATGCCCGCCGCCGCCAAGTACATCGCCAATGGTGACCCCAGCCCCCCTGCCCCAACAATCAGGACACTCGCCGTCTTTAGCTTTTTCTGTCCCTCAATCCCCACCTCCGGCATAATCAGGTGGCGACTATAGCGGCGCACCTCTTCCTGTGAGAGTGTTGTCTTATCCGTGTTTAGATGTTTTAGATAGCTCATTGTTGTCGGCCGACTCCTCCCGCAATAGATGGCACAATCATCAGTTTGTCATTCGGTGCAATCGCTGTTTCCGCACCGTCCAAGTAGCGAATATCTTCCTGATTCACATAGATGTTGACAAAGCTACGCAGCTTATCCCCGTCATAGAGATGCCCCTTCAAACTGGGATAGGTCTGGGTTAAATTCTGCAACGCTGCGTCTACAGTATCGCCCGTAATGGGAATTGACGTGTTGCCGTCGGCGTATTGGCGTAATGGTGTTGGTATACGAATGGTTGACATAATTTTGGCTGTAAGGGGCAAGTTGCGGGTCGTCTTTTATCAACAACTATCAACTAGCCATCAATTTTAACTTCTTCCTCAAAAAATCCTGTTCTATCTTTATTTAGCTGCCATGAGCGGCTTGCCTGCGGGTCGCCGTTGCGTATTTCTGTGATCAAGTAGCTGTAGCCGGAAAAGCCCGCCCATGCCAAATCACGGGGGGAGGCCACAGGCGGGTGGTCGGGATGACTGTGAAAGACACCAACGATGTCGAGGTCATTAGACATGGCGGCAAATTCGGCCGCAATCCACTCCCGTTCATCGATCTTAAATCGAACCCGCTTCTCCTCTTCATCAGGCCACACGTTTTGCATTGGCTTTGCCTCAACGACGCTGATCTCATCCCCATGGAGTGTTCCAAGCAGTAAGCCGCACCCCTCATAAGGATAGGCTGCCACCCCGTGCGCTTGGATGACTTTGTGAACATTGTCTGGTATTTTTAGCATCTGTAATAAACCTTGTTACACATTGGACAACGTGTTGAACAAACGCCTTACGCGAATTAGGTCATCTCCTAAATCTGCTGTAGTTTTTCTAACGCTTGAGCAACATCGTCGATGATGTCGGCCGAGTCCTCCACCCCCAGCGCAATCCGCACCAAATTATCCTTCATCCCTATCGCCGCCCGCTCTGCTGATGACATATCATAGTAGGAGACAATCGCCGGCTGCATCACGAGCGTCTCGGTTCCGCCCAGACTCGGCGCAATCTGAATTAGCTTCAACTGGTCGATAAAATTGGCGGCCGCTCGTTCAGGCGTTTCCCCACAACGTGAGTCAATTTCTAGGCTAACCACACCGCCAAACCCACTCATCTGCATCTTTGCGATTTCGTGATCGGGATGACAGGCCAAACCCGGATACCAAACGCGCGCGACTAGCGGATGACCTTGCAGAAATTGCGCTAACTGCATCGCTGTCGCCGTCTGCCGCCCTATCCGCAGTGCCAGCGTCTTCAACCCGCGCTCCACTTCATACGCCACCATCGCGTCCGACACGCAACCCAACATACCTCGCAATTTACGAACTGCTGTCAACAGTCCGCTATCCCCAACAACAACGCCCGCCAACAGATCATTATGCCCGCTGAAATACTTCGTCGCGCTATGGACGACAAAATCGATCCCAAATTCAAGCGGTTTTTGATGAATTGGCGTGGCAAATGTCGCGTCGATATATGTCTTGACTCGTGAATGCTGCTTGGCAATGGCGACGATTTTCTCCAAATCAGCGACACGCAAATAGGGATTTGTGGGTGACTCGCTGACAATCAGGCGCGTATTGTCTTGGACTGCGGCCGACATTGCAGCATAATCACCCATCGGAACACATGTCGCCTCGATCCCCATGCGCGGCAAAAAGTCGGTGCAGAATTGGCGCGTTTTGCTGTATGCGTCGTCGGTGTAGATGACGTGTGTGCCAGCTTTTAGCACCGCGAGCATCGTCGTTGTCACCGCCGCCATGCCGGAGCTAAATAGCACCGCGTCTGCCCCACCATCGAGTAATGCTAGCTTGCGCTCAACCGCCTGAATGGTTGGATTGCTGTAGCGGCCGTACTGCTCACGCCCTTTTTTGTCGCCCAATGATTTGTCAGCCATAAAGCCAAGCAGATCATCAGTGTCGGCAAACGTATAGGTCGAAGTGCGGACAATTGGCGTTGTCAACGAATGGTGTGACTTCTCACGGCGGTTTTCGACATCGCCGTGAACCGAGCGCGTAGAGTTTCCGTAGCTCATAGTGTTATTACATCTCTGTCCAAAATCGTTCACTCAGATATTTGTACGCATTATCTGCCATTACGGTCACGACAACGCCTGCATTTAGCTCTTTGGCAACGTCGATAGAGGTGGCGACTGCACCGGCCGATGACGGGCTGACAAACAACCCATCCTTACGCGCTAACTCTTTCGCCATCCGATACGCATCTTCCGTATACGATTCGACGTTGCGATCTGCCAAAAATAGATCGTAGATGCCCGGCACAATTGCCGTTGGCATATGTTTCCAACCTTCTAGTCCGTTGAATGGGCTGTTTGGCTGGGCGGCAATGCACTCAATGGATGAGTCAAATTGCTTCAAGCGGCGCGTTGTGCCTGTGAATGTGCCGCTTGTGCCGAGACCGGCAACAAAGTGCGTGATGCGCCCATTTGTCTGTTCCCAAATCTCGGCCGCCGTCCCCCAATAGTGCGCTTGCCAGTTGGCAGGGTTGTTATATTGGTCGAGGTAGTAGAGGGAACTGTCTTCGGCCGATAACCGCCGCGCCGCCATGATAGCCCCATCCGACCCCTCTAGCGGATCTGTCAGCACAATCTCTGCCCCGTAGGCACGCAAAATTTTGATGCGCTCACGGCTGGCATTAGCCGGCACAGCCAGCTTGACCTGATACCCACGCGCTGCACCAAACATCGCGTAAGCGATCCCCATGTTGCCCGATGTCGAGTCGAGGAGCGTCATCCCTTCGCGCAGCTTACCCTCATGCTCCGCCATGCGAATGATGTGCAGCGCAGGGCGGTCTTTAACCGAACCAGTCGGATTAAACCACTCCGCTTTGCCATAAAGTTCAACATCGCTGCTCACACCATGCCGATGGGCAACGTGTGATAAATCAATAAGCGGCGTGTCACCAACCTGTGCCTCAATACTATTCGGAGCAAGCGATGCAAGGTCGTCAATGTGCGTGATAAGCTCTTGGGAGCGATTCAGTTTTTCAAAAGATATTGTCATTTTATAAATAAAAACTGCCAGCTTACACGCACAATGCACGTGTAAGCTGGCAGCTTAAAAACGTTGTCTGGGGCGCAAAAAACGGTCGCAAAGTACCTTCACGAAATACGCGAGGGGTACAGCTACCGTTTTTTCACCTCAATGTACGAAGTGGGTAGCTACCCTCGCTCCATACAAAGACATCGTTCCAAAAGTTTCATCATGTTAAATAGTATAGCAAGATGGTTGAGCAACGCACAATAATTTTTGGTTTGCAAGCTGCATAAATAGCGGACTTATAACATTACCATGAAGTATGCGCGTCGAAGTAGGTGGCCTCCCAGCAATTCCCGCAGGTAGAAAAAGAAAAAATGTGAGAGAATAGAAAGGCAAGCAAAAAGAAGTTCGGAGAGATTGCGAAGTCATTTGAGAGCGGCCGTGAGTTGCTTGCTCCTCTACGAGTCCCCATTCTCAGCCTCGCAAAAATCAACATCATCAATGAGACCTTACAGATTAGTTGAGAATATCAACAATATGCCGTATCACATTAAGAAGGTCACGCTAACAAAAGCAATATATCGCTGTTTGCCAGCCTTGTTACAATGGTAAATTTTTGCTGCAATTTTCGATTGTGATAAAATGCACGAATAGAAATCATTGAAGGGTAAAGAATCGTAAAGGCACTTTATGAACATCACAGAGCTTTACACTCCCGTAGCCGTTTTGCTAGGGGTAGCCATTTTTTTCGCCGTTTTGCTTCCCGTCCTCTCGTTGAGCCTCGGCCCTAACAAGGAAGGTGCAAGTAGCCGTATTAGCACACCATACGAGTCGGGTATCGTCCCCGTTGGTGAGGCCCAAAACCGTTTCCGCGTCAAGTTCTACCGACTTGCCGTCCTCTTTATCCTTTTTGATATTGATATTATCTTCCTCTATCCGTATGCAATTGTGATGCGGAAGTTGGGATATTTTGGTCTGTGGTCAATGCTCATCTTCGTCATCATTTTCATTCTTGGTGATATTTGGGTTTGGCGCAAAGGAGTCCTCGAATGGGAGTAGAACAAAAACTCGGCGATATGGGCGTTGTCACCGCCCGACTTGAGGATGTGGTCAACTGGGGTCGCACCAACGCGATGTGGCCATTACTATTTGGTCTCGCTTGTTGCGCCATCGAGATGATGGCTTCTCAATCAGCCCACTACGACGCTTCGCGCTTTGGAATGGAGCTAAACAGACCCTCACCGCGCCAATCAGATTTGATGATTGTGGCAGGTCGCGTTTCGCGCAAAATGGCTCCCGTCTTGCGTCGTCTCTACGACCAAATGCCAGAGCCAAAGTGGGTAATTGCGATGGGTGATTGCGCTTCATGCGGCGGCATTTTCAACAACTACGCGATTGTGCAAGGGGTCGATGAAATTGTCCCTGTCGATGTCTATGTGGCAGGCTGCCCGCCCCGACCTGAAGCGCTCATCAACGGCATCATGACCCTGCACGAAAAAATCCGCAACGATAAACTCACCGATTGGGCGTAGTTAGTGAACAGTAGTCACTCTTGTTTTCTGTAACTGTTTACTGCCAACTGCAAATGAGTATGATTCACAACTTAGTAGTAGAAAAAATTAACGGTGCATTTCCCGATGCCATTGAGGAAGTGGTCGATTTTCGCGGTGAGCGCACGGTCGTCATTGAAAAAGCAGCTTTACACAATGTCGTGCGTCTTCTACGCGATGATGAAGATTTGCGCTTCGTCTTTCTCACAGACATCGTTGCAGATGACTATTTGAATGACTATCCACGCTTTTACGTCAGTTATCAACTTTATTCGATTGAGAATAAGGCAAGGATACGTGTGCGTGTTCCCGTCGAAGACCCAGATGAGGGACCAAAGTCGTTGACAGGTGAGTGGCATGTTGCCGCTTGGCTGGAGATGGAAGTGTTTGATTTGATGGGGATTGCATTTAAGGGAAATGGCGCGTTGCGTCGTTTGTTCTTGCCCGAAGATTGGCAGGGGCATCCACTGCGTAAAGATTATCCACTGGGCTATGAAGAAGTGCAGTTTTCATTTAACTACGAAGAGATTAACGCGAAAAAACCTTTCGCAAAAGATTAATTATGTTGCGCGGGCGATAGCCCACGCTTATTTCAGGGCAGAGTGAAGTCTGCCCTACATCAGATATGGCACTAGCAGGTGGCGTAACCACAGCACAAGGCAGACAGGGCGATACCATCGCAACGCTGACTCCGGAGGAGTTGCGTGCGAAATATGGGACGCGGATGCCGATTGAGAGCGAAGACAACATGCTTCT
>CAYMGE010000028.1:0-63967 GCA_964389925.1 uncultured Ardenticatenaceae bacterium | reverse complement strand
CTTAAACTGCAACAATTCCCGAAACATGTTTTCAAAAGTAAATGAAACACACCCTAATCAATTTGCCATGAATTCACCATTTTCTGACCGCAACATGATCACCGATGAGCGACGTTTTTTTGGGCGCAATGAGCAGAAGAGCGCGATCTTTAACGCTTTGGCGGGCAACAACTGCGTTTCGATTGTCGGGGAGAGGCGCATGGGGCGTTCTTCGCTACTGCACAACATTGAGCAAACGTATCGGACGCGGTTGCCAACGCCACATCGCTATCAGTTTGCCTATCTCAACTTGGAGAGCGACAGCATCTCGACCCCCAAAGGGTTTTATGGACAGGCGGCGCGGGTGTTGTTTGGGCAGTCAGCGCATGAGGTGAGCGCGGCGCAATTTGACGAGCTGCTCGACCACAATCGAACGGGTGGCAAGCGGTTTGTGCTGTTGCTCGATAATTTTGATGAGCTACAGGATCGGCGCGAACAGTTTGACGATGATTTTTTTGATGGTTTGCGGGCGCGTGCGAATGACAGATCGCTGCTGTATGTATTGGCCTCGTACACGTCGCTTGCTGAGATCGCGGCCGCCAATGGCTTCTACTCCTCATTTTTTGGGCAGATCACGCCCGTCGATTTGGGGGAGCTGACCCATCGTGCGGCATGGGCATCTATCACGCGCCCAGCGACACCTGCACTGACAGGCGAGCAGTTTGCAGAGATCATGCTCTGGACGGGGCGCACGTATCATCCGCTAAAGTTGACCATCGCTGCGGACATCATCTGGCAAAAGATGCCCAACCCACACTACGACAAGTTGCAAAAAGTCTACAAGAAGCAAATCGACCATGCCTTTGGATACACAACTCGCCGCTTGCGGAGACGAAACGAGCGGAGTCAGCGTTTGAAGAAACATGCACAAACAATCAATCAAGCGACAACAGCTATTGGCAACAACAAGTTGTTTGTCTTGCTGCTGACTTGTCTGATTGTGGTAATTATCATTTGGTTTGAGTGGGGAACGCCTGATCAAATTCCAATATGGTTGCGTGACATAATAAAATGGCCAACACCAACACCACTCCCATGAGAACATCAGCTTGAAGTAGGGGCTAGGCAAACGGCTAATGATCTTACACTGGCGCGATGTTTATGCCGTTTGTCTCGCCCTGATAGACGTAATTGCGGCAACAGGGCGAGATAAACGGCGTTATCTTCTGAAGTGATTGAGAACATAAGCCGTTTACCTAGCCCCTACGGTCAATTTTGGGAATGGTCTTACACTGGCGCGATGTTTATGCCGTTTGTCTCGCCCTGATAGACGTAATTGCGGCAACAGGGCGAGATAAACGGCGTTATCTTCTGAAGTGATTGAGAACATAAGCCGTTTACCTAGCCCCTACGGTCAATTTTGGGAAATGTCAATAGGATAGACCTATGAGCTATTTACGCGAAACACTGTTGCTGCTGTATGACTTTTGGATGCGACCCATTACCCTGCACCACCGCCTAAAGGCAAGCGGTATCGATACAGAGCGTTTTTTTTCTAGCCCTCTCTTGACTTTGTTATGGAACGGGGAGACATGGCGGTTTTATTGGTCACAACGTCGCTTGCTAGGACAACTTCTGTGGAGCAACTTTTTACTGTTGCTGCTCGGCACCATGCTGACTGCTACACTGCCATTTTTACTCAACATCAGCGATGGTACATCCTATTGGTCTCTTGTGGCGGTAGGCGTGGCGGGAGGCGTGGCGTTCGGCGTGGCGTTCGGCGTGGCGTTCGGCGTGGCGTTCGGCCAAACGATACCACGTGTGCCACGTGGCATCGTTTGGACACTCTGGTCACTGGGTCAGTTTTGGCGAACGCAACAACAGCCTGCATACGCGCAACGCGCCTTCAAACGCAGTGCGATTCAACTAGATGACCTGATTTACATTCCCTTGATCTGGTTTGATCGCCTTCTAACCGCCTGCATCACAGCCAATCCCAACCAAGCGGTTGCCATGTTGACGACGACAGCTCGCTCGACTGGGCAAAAGTGGGCGGTTGCCCCTGCCGCCACACAGTGGGCGGCTGACAGCGGCAAAGCAGTTGAATCACTCGCAGACCTCGCCAAGAGCGCACAACAGTGCGAGACGGTTGCCGATTTGCTCAACAATCTGCCTAAACAGAATGAGCGACTGATCTATTTGCTGCGCGATCTCGCAGCGGTCGCGCACTCCCTTGCCCAACTCAATACCGCCCACACCCCGACCATCGCCGAGCGCGTCCTCAGCCGTAACCGCGAGCAACTCAACACGCTCATGATCGGCGCGGCACAGATTGGGTACAACAATCTCTCACAGATGGCAGAACATTGGCAACGTCTGATCTCTGATGCTGAGAGGCAGCTTGACAGAGAGCCAAACAGCGTTCTGCTAGGGGCATATCAGGCGGGGTCAGCACTCGAAGTTGGCTCCCCGCTTTTTCGCGGCCGGCGCGATTTGTTCGCTCTGACGGCGGAGGTGTACGCCAATCCGCAACGCGCCGAGACGTTGCTGCTGATCGCCCAACAGCGTATGGGCAAGTCATCCGCGCTGATGCAGCTTGCCGCCCAACTGCCCGATGCCCATGTCGTCGTCGTCGATTGCCAACGCTTTCTGCAAGGGCGTGGCGACGAGATGTTTGCGGCTGGCCTCTCACAACGCATCGTGGCATGGGAACGGTCATGGCCAGGTGGGGTGCGCGTCGATCCCCTCGATCTCGACAGCTTGACCGATCATCCGCTGCCACGCCTCAATCAGTGGCTCGAACAGTACGCCGCCGCCATTCGCAACAAGCGCGTGCTGCTCTGCTTTGATGAGTTTGACAAGCTGGTGCAGTTTGTCGCCGACGGCAAGTTGAGTGAAGATGTGTTGGGGCTACTACGCAGTCTGTCGCAGTCGCCTAGCTGGATGGTCATGTATAGCGGTCAGTATGAAATGGACAACTGGTCGCGCCAGTTTGCCCAATACCTCAAAAATGTGCGCCGTCATCGCGTCAGCTATCTGCATGAGGCGGAGGCACGCAGTCTGGTCGAACAGCCCGTCCCCCACTTTGCGCTGACGTGGGAGCGGGCGGCGACAGATATGGTGCTACATCAAACATGCGGTCAACCCCACCTGATCCAGATGATCGGGGTTGCCATCGTGACGCGGTTTGATCGGCTGGAGCGGCGCACGGTGACGGCGGATGATGTAGCGGGCGTTTTGGGCAAAATGCGCGATGACGGCCGCTACTATTTTGAAAGTCTCGAACAAGCGTTTGACGCGCCGACCAACGTCGCGCTGCGCGAGATCACCCAAACGGGGCAGACGAATGCGGAACCTGCTATTTTGGCTCAGTTGGTTGATCGGGAGTATTTGGAACGGGATGGGGAGGGGTGGCGGTTTCGTGTGCCGCTGTTGGCGATGTGGTGGGGAGATTGACCTTGTTATGCTGGTCAAACGCGGGGTTTCTGCAACTTTTCGGCCGATTTTCGCGTACAATAAGTAGGCGTGTCGTTTAGTCTATAAGGTGCAACCATGCGTAAATTTTTCTTTCTCCCTCTTTTCTTAATTGGATTACTCTTGTTTTGGCGACCTGTTCATGCAGACGAGGGCGGTGTTGTCGTGATGGATGTAGATGGGGTGGTCTCGCCGGGCATGATGAACTATTTTGAGCGTGCGCTGGCAGAGGCGGAGGCAGCATCGGCCGAACTCGTCATCGTTCAGCTCGATACACCCGGCGGCCTAATCACGTCTATGCTCGACATCGTGAAGTTGATTCGCAACTCGACTGTGCCTGTCGCCGTCTATGTTGGCCCTGCTGGATCAGAGGCAGGTTCAGCCGGCGCGGTCATTACGCTGGCAGGACACGTCAGCGCGATGGCTCCTGAGACGGCGATTGGAGCAGCTTCGCCGATTAATGGGGACGGCAGCGATTTGAATGAGACGGCAAATCTCAAAGCGGTTGAGTTTTTGTCGGCCGAAGTACGCAGCCTCACCGAATCGCGTCCCGCTGAAGCCCAAGCCCTCGCTGAGGCGATGATCACCGATGCTCGCGCTGTCAGTGCAAGCGAAGCCCTTGAGATCGGTCTGATCGATCTTATCAGCCAAAACACAGACGAACTGCTCACAGCACTAGACGGACGCGAAGTCTTGGTGCAAGGACAACCCATCACGCTTGAGACAAGTAACGTCGCTGTCTCTACGACTGAAATCAACCCGTTGGAAAATTTCCAAATGCTGCTCGCTGCAAACGCTGAACTGATCGGCATTTTGCTCTCGGTTGGGGCATTCGCTCTGATCGTCGAACTGCGTGCGCCAGGGGGCTATATCGCGGGTGGGATGGGCGTGATTTGCTTGGGCTTGGCATTTTATGGCATGGGGCAGTTGCCAACCAACTACTTTGGGTTGGGCTTGATCGCGCTGGCATTTATCTTGTTTATTCTCGAAACAAAAACACCCACCTTCGGCATTTTAACCATGATTGGGGTCGTTGGGCTGGTGGGCGGCCTCGTGTTGCTCTTTGACACACCTGATGCACCTCAATTTATTCGCATTGGTATTGCGGCCGCAATTGGGATCACGTTGCCGATGGCGGTCACCTTCTTGGCAATTGCACGCGCTGTTATGCAAGCCCAGCGTAGTAAAGTGTTGACGGGGCGTAAGGGCATGATCGGGACGAAGGGTGTTGTGACGCGGACGTTCAAACCATTTGGCGATGTCTATCGCGGCAAGGTGCTGGTGATGGGTGAAATTTGGCACGCGGAATCGGCCGATCCCCTCCCCACAGAGCTACCGATCATCGTGCAAGGCATGGAAGGATTCACCGTCGCCGTTGTCCCAACAGCGACTATCACAAATGAAATTCAAGCTGCAAATTGACGGCAGAGAACATAACTTTGAAACGGTCAAACAAGGGAAGCGCGTGCGCGTCAAAATTGACGATGGTGAGCCTGTTGAGCTTACGATTGTCAATCAGGCAGACGGATTGACGACGGCAAAAGTCGGCAATCGACTCCTGCGTTTTGCCGTACACAAAAAGGGCGACCAACGGCAATTGTGGCTCAATGGGGAAACGCATCATTACGAACGTGTTCAGGTGCGTGGGGCTGGCGGGACTACTCCAGCAGCAGGCACGCTTTCTGCGTCAATTCCCGCCGTTGTGACCGATGTCCTCGTGGCGGTTGGTGACGACGTAACGGCGGGACAGAAGCTAATTTTGTTGGAGTCGATGAAGATGGTAATTCCGATTCAGGCGGCGGCCGATGGGACAGTCACAGCAATTCACTGTGTGGCGGGAGAGTCAGTGCAGCCGGGTATTCCACTTGTAGAGGTGACGTGATGACGAATCCATTTCTGGGTATGAACCCATATCTCGAACACAAGGGAATTTGGCAGCAGGTACATGCTGATTTGATTGTTGATATTCGCCGGTTTCTTCAGCCGATGCTGATACCCAAATACCATGTTTCAATTGAGCAACATACCTATCTAGCCCTACAACCCCTGTCGAGTAATTTAGTTGGGGTTCCTGATGTTGTTGTCACAACTGATTCAGCCCCATTTGGCACAGTCGCGGTTGCGACTGTGCCAGTTGCAACGCCAACGATTGGAACGCTGCCTATGACAGAGGAAGTCAAACACCGTTATTTGACTGTGCGTGATGTCGAAACTCGTGAGGTTATCACAGCAATTGAGGTGCTTTCTTATGCCAACAAGCGACAGCCAGGGCGTACTAAATACCTTGAAAAACGTCAGGGCATTCTGAGAAGTCGCACCAATCTTGTTGAGATCGATCTATTGCGTGGTGGCAAGCCGCTGCCTATGCAAGGGGCGCGAGACACAGATTATCGAATCGTCGTGAGTCGTTCTTACCAGCGACCGCACGCAGCCCTATATCTTTTCGATTTACAAGAAGAGATACCAAACTTCCCGATTCCGTTACGACGCAACGAAGATGAGCCTGTTCTGCCGCTCAATGAGATTATCCACAAACTATATGATATTGGCGCGTATGATATGTTGATCAACTATAAGAAACGGCCTGAACCTCCCTTATCAAAGGAAAATGAGCTGTGGCGACAGGAGATCGTCGCACCATGATTCCGGATGAACTGGTTCGGGCTTTACGTAATGCTGAACAGATCGCGGTGATTACGGGGGCGGGGGTCTCGGCCGAGTCCGGCATCCCCACTTTCCGCGACGCACAAACGGGGCTTTGGGAACAGTATGACCCCGAAGACCTCGCCACCCCACAGGCGTTTCGACACAATCCAAAACTCGTCTGGGAATGGTACGCATGGCGGCGCGAACTGGTTGCCAACTGCAAGCCGAACCCCGCTCATCATGCGCTGGCAAAGTGGGAAACGCATGTTCCCAACTTCACGCTCATCACCCAGAATATCGACGGCTTGCATCATCTCGCTGGCAGTAAAAACATCATCGAACTGCATGGCAATCTCGGCCGAACCAAATGTTTCGCCAATGAGCATCCAGTCAACAGATGGGATGAGACGGTTATCCCGCCGATTTGTCCAAGTTGCGGGAGTTTATTGCGCCCTGATGTTGTCTGGTTTGGAGAGGGGCTGTCGCGTGCTGACTTGATGAGGGCGGCGGTGGTGGCGGCCGATGCCGACATCATATTTTCGATTGGCACATCATCACTCGTCTACCCCGCCGCACAATTACCACTGCTGACCTACGAAAATGGGGGACCGATTGTCGAGATAAATCCGCTGGAAACACCGCTAACCCCTTTTGCGACATTTGCATTCGCCGAAAAAGCAGGCGAATTTTTACCAAACCTAGTTGAGAAGGCCTATAAAAACCGCTGACGAACGCTTCTCGCTATTTGGTGATTGTATTGGCGAGGCATAAAATTCGTGTGGTTCTGTAGTCGAAAGGAGATGTCGCATGAATTTTTTTGTTGCACGGTTTGTGGGCGTTATTGGGTTAGTCGCCATTTTGTTTTCCCTTGTTTTGACTATAGTTAAATTAAATGAGTCATCTGGGTATTCTGAGCTGCTTTTGATTAGTGAGGTCGGTTGGGGTGGCACAGCGGCGAGTAGTAGCGATGAGTTTATCGAGCTATTTAACCCGGGCGGACAGCCAGTTGATTTGACAGATTGGAAGCTCAATGCGACAGATGGAACGCCAGAAATAGCGTTAAGCGGCGTGGTTCCTGCGTATGGCTTCTTTCTGTTGGAAAGGACAAATGATGAGACAGTGAGCGGTGTTGCGGCCGATCAAATCTACAGTGGCAGTTTGAGCAATAGCAGCGAAACGCTTGAGTTGCGCGATGAGAGTGGCGCGTTGATCGACAGTGCAAATGCAGATGGTGGCAGTTGGCCTGCGGGAACGGGGTCGCCAGAGCATCGCTCGATGGAGCGCGTTGCGCCAGAAGCGGGTGCGGGTTGGCAAAGTAATGATGGCAGCAAAATCAATGGGCAAGATGCCGACGGCAATCCACTCAATGCGACGGCGAAAAGCGAGAATGTCGGCTGGGGGCAAGTGCGACCTGACTCGGCCGAACTCTCCCTCGCCCTCACCCAAACCCTCTTGCCTTTCCTCACAATCACGAATACGGGGAGTTTGGCGGCCGAAAATCTGACCATCACAGCGACGCTTGCCGGCGGCCTAAACTTTGTCGATAGTAGTATGGGAACGCCGATACAACCAACGCCCAATCGCTATGTTTGGGAAGTTGACGATTTGGCAGCCAATAGCAGTGTCACCCATCAAATGAACCTCTCTGTCGATGACATTGGCTATTACACGATGACTGTCGAGGTCGGCACGACGATTACAGAGACAAACCCATTCGACAACACGGCTACTTTGAGCCATCTATCTGGTAATCCTGTGTTGCTCAATGCCGTCCATTACGATGCCTATAATGGCGAAGAAGCGGTTGAACTGGTTAACATTGGGCTGAACGATGTGCCTATTGGTGGCTGGCGTGTGAAAGATAGTCCGTCGCAAACGGGGGCGGCCGTTCCGGCCGACACGATGTTGGCGAGCGGCCAGAAAGTATGGTTGACGCGAGACGGGGGTGCGTTTGCGCGAGCGTTTGGATTTTCGGCCGATTTCGCCAACCTAGCCGGCACATGGCCGACCCTCAACGATAATGGTGATGCCGTTCTCCTCTACGGCGCAAACGATACGCTACAAGATACACTCGTCTATCGCTCAGGCGCAACGACAACAGTTGGCTGGAGTGGTGCAACGGTTGTGCCGTTTCGCGGCAGTTCCTTCCCGTTAGATGGGCAAATCCTCTACCGTCGGCAAGATCAGCAAACAGGTCTGCCCGTCCCTGACACCAACACAGAAGCAGATTGGGCGCAATCGGCCGTCGATCCCCATTCCGGCCGCAAAGTTCGCTATCCGGGTTGGGATTTGGATCAATTCTTTTTCACGCCGCAATTTACAGAGGCAGCAGTGTTGACGGTCGGCATTTCGCCCGATAATTCCTTTGATTTGGTGAAGAGCGTGATCGACTCGGCCGAGGCCAGCCTAAAAATCAGCGTTCTCCATCTCACCAATGCCAAGCTCGCCGACGCACTGATCGCGGCGGTTGGGCGTGGCGTTGCGGTTGATCTATTGATGGAAGGTAGCCCGCCCGGCGGGATGGAAGACGACGTGCGCTATCACTGTCAACGCATCGAAAGTGCGGGCGGTAACTGCTGGTTTATGATCAATGAAACGGCAACGAGTATTCCAATCGACCAGCGCATCTATGATCGCTACGGCTTTCTGCACGCCAAATATATTCTGATTGACGACGAGCGCGTACTGATTTCGTCTGACAATTTCACCGAGCGTTCGATGCCGTTTGATGACAAAGCCAATGGGACGAGTGGGCGACGTGGGGTTGTGTTGGTGACGGGTGCGCCGAGTGTGGTTGAGCATGTGTTGGGGGTTTGGTCGGCCGATTTCGATCCCACAAACCACGCCGATATCCTCCCCTTCACAATCGATCACCCCCTATTTGGCAACAAGTACGGCGCACCACCCGATGGCTATCTACCAGACCCAACGATTGACGGCATCATCTATACAGTTCGATATACCGAACCAGCGACTTTTGTGGGAACCTTCCCATTTGAAGTTGTGCAATCGCCCGAAACCAGCCTCCGTGATGTGGACAGTTTGCTTGGTCTGCTCAATCGGGCGGGTGCTGGCGACACGATTTATGTGCAGCAACTCGACGAACGACCTTATTGGGGAATGTCAACCAGTAACCCAATCGACGATCCCAATCCACGTTTAGAGGCAATGTTGGCGGCAGCTCGACGCGGCGCAGATGTTTGGCTTCTCCTAGACCAATATCACGTTGAGCAGTTTTACGATCCCGACGATCCCACCTCGAATCCAGCGACATGTGGGCGAGTCAATGCAATTGCGCGGGCCGAAAAGCTCAGTTTGCGCTGCCAGCTGGCAAACCCCACTGACTTGGGCATTCACAACAAGATGGTGCTGGTAGAAATTGATGGAAAAGGATACGTTCACGTCGGCTCGATCAATGGAACAGAGCAGTCGAGCAAGGGCAATCGTGAGATTGCGCTACAGGTTCAGTCGGATGAAGTCTATCAACTACTCGCTGAGATGTTTATCGGTGATTATCCACATCGGGTCTTTTTGCCATTTATGGGCAATCAGACCATCGGCCGCGCCCAATACCCTCTCATCAGCGAAGTTCTATACAACTCGACAGGTGATGATCTGGCTGAGTTTGTCGAGATTGTCAACCCGACAAATGCGCCGATTGACTTGAGTGGATGGTCGATTGGGGATGCGGCGACAACGGCCGATTTTGAAGATGTGCGCCATTTCCCAGATGGAACCGTGTTGCAATCACGACAAACGCTGGTTGTGGCACTCAATGGTACGGCGTTTCAGGCTGAATTTAGCCCGCCAAATGACCTATTGCTGTTTGAAATTGTGGATAGCGATCCAGATGTGCCAAACATGATCGATAATCCCGACTTTGATCCCGCCGCGGTTTTTGCGCTCGGCAATGCGGGAGACGAGGTATTTTTGCGAAATCCATCGGGCGGTATCGTGGATGTAGTGGCGTATGGGACAGGGCAGCATCCAAGCGTGATCTCTGCACCGCCTGTCAATGGCGCAAATCGCAGTTTGGAACGTCGGCCGTATGACATTGACACCGATAACTGTGCAAATGATTTCTTTGCGGCCGATCCTTCGCCCGGCCGATTGCCCTAAGAAGGCGAGCCAAAAATCTGCTATACTGCGACAATCAATTTATCAGCGAGGCAAAAAGTATGTCACCTGTTTTAACCTATCAAGAACCGCCTGTCGAAATCGAAATTCCCGAAATCGACTATTCTAAAATCGTAACGGAGGATGATGCGCCCGTGGAAAATATCGTATCAGAGCGTGAGATGACTTTACTCAAAGACACACTGTATGTGTCATGGTTGGTGGAGGGTCAGCGGCCGACTTTTATCGCATTGGCTGACGTAGGGCTTTTCTACCGAGCAGACAAACCCGCCGTTGTCCCGGATGTAATGGTCAGCCTTGAAGTCAGTTTGCCCAACGAAATTACTGAGACAAAAGACAAATCGTACTTTATATGGCGATATGGTAAACCGCCTGAAATCGTTGTGGAGATCATCTCCAATATGAAGGGTGGCGAACTCGACACAAAACGCGACCTCTATGCACAGTTGGGGGTCGCTTACTACATTGTTCATGATCCGCTGCAATATCTGAGCGACTCGAAGCTACATGTTTTTGAGCGGCACGGCTCACAGCTTGCACGCACGAGTGATCGCTGGTTTGCAGACGTAAATCTCGGTGTGGTATTGTGGACAGGAACCTATAAAGGGATGACGCGAGAATGGTTGCGTTGGGTTGATGAAAATGGCAATTTGCTGCTGACCGGCGAAGAAGCGGCCGAGTTAGCAAATCAACGTGCCAATGACGAACGTCAGCGTGCCGATGATGAACGTCAGCGTGCTAATGACGAACGTCAACGTGCTGAACTGCTTGCGGCTAAGTTACGCGAGTTAGGGATTGATCCCAGCGAGCTTTGAGATAAGATGTCGCGCCAGTATAGATGCTGGCGCGACAGCATCTATTGCCCAGTGGGAATAACCAAATGGGTGATCGAATAGGTTGGCAATGCGAGCATCAACTCACCGTTAGCAACAGCTATTTCACCTGACTCGATTCCTTCTAAATTATTTGCGCTGTAGCGATAGATTGTGCCAAATTCGGCATGTGGAAAATCGCCGATCTCAATCGTTGCTGTTGAGATGGTATCGGGCTGTTTATTGACGAGCATGATGTGGAGGTCATTCGTCGTGCTGTTGATAGAGGCGTAGCTGCTTATGCGGTTGTGATCGGCCGATTCCGCCAGTACGCTCATATCCCCAAACGCGCCTCCCTGATCGTCATAATTCCGAAACAGCTTAAAAGCAAAGAAACCCGGTGTATAAAGCTCCGGATGTGTCCAATAGGTTGCAAAATAGAGGTCTTCACGTCCGAACACGCCGAGCGCATCCGCAATTGCGACTGCCCCATTGAGACTTTCCTCCGCACCAAAGTTCCACTCGCTTAAACCAAATTTTGTGTCGGGATAATGCTCGTCGATCAGCGCCTGCATTCGCGGAATGAGGTAGACAGGTTGGCGAATCCATGACTCATCGCGGTAGGTTTCGTCCCAGAGCGATCGCACGCTGCGAATGCGCTGTGAAGAAATGCGGTCGCTCAAGTCATGGCTATAGATGCCTTCGGGTGGATAGTAGTGAATGTCCAAAATATCGAGCGTGCGTTGTCCATACGCTTCGTCATGTTCACGCATTTGGTCTAAAAACCATGGCAGAAAATCTTGATTGCCGTGCGACCATTTGTCACGTCGGCCGGCGGCCGAGTTCCAATAGTAAAACCAACAGCACGTCGTCGGGCCTGCTAGCTGTGCATTGGGCATCTCCTCGCGCACAACGCGTGCATAGGTGAGATATTTTTCAAGGATTTCATCATAGGTGGTGCAGTCTGGATGCACATCGTAATGGACATGCCCCCATAGCTCTGGCTCGTTGTCCATAGCGATGATTTGCAAGTTGTCTCCGTGCAGGGCGCGAATGTGCTGCATCCAGCGGCGTACAAATTCGACATCAGTGGCGACGTTGGCAATAGTTGGGTCTGCAACGATGTCACGCTCATCACAGTTGGAGCCATAGCCATCCCCACAACCGCCATTTGGCAGCGGGAACGAGCAATCGTCGTTATCTGTGCTGTTGGCAACCCAACCTAGCGTCGGCACGCTGAGACGTATGGCTGCATCGGCCGCCAGCGTTTCCGCGATAAACTTATCGGCGATGTTGCCCGTTTGATGGCCGTAATTGCCATTTCGGTACTCCCAATCGCTTCCCGCGTTCCACGCATTGCCCAGCTCCCAGTTGTAGCGTGTGGAGGGATTGCCACCCCAGTTATTGACGGTTGCGCCCGATGCAAACAGGTACTCTTGCGCTGCGGCCGAGACTCCGTAGATAAGCGGGCTGATAAGATGATTCACTGTGTTTGGGTCAACGGTGATGCGAAACTCGGCCGTGTCAACCATTGGTTCAAGCTCATCTCGCGCCGTAGGAAGCGACGTATCATATACGGTAAATTGTTTAACGTTTGTGCGTCGTATCCCCGCTTCGATGAAGCGACTTGGCGCAAACGGTAGGAGCGGACCGCCAGGGGCTGTTCGGCCGAAAACCGCATACGCCCCCACGCCCAGTAGCAATAGAAACAGAAAAAAACCGCCTGTTGCGAGCGTGAGTTTGAGCCAATGATTGCGTAGAAATGTCATGCGTTGAATGAGGGACGAGGCTTCTATCATAAGGTGATGTTTTGGGAATGTCGCTCCGCGACCCTGCGGTATGGTTATCCCGAAACACAAGAAGAACCTCGTCCGTGAATCAATTACTCTGAGTCGCCAAACGTGAGCAATGTAATCGAATGGGCTGGATAGGTTTCAACCAATTTTCCACCCTCAAGCTCACCCGACGGCACGCGCTCAATCGCGTATAAATTGGCCTTGCTATAGCGATAGACGTTGAGCGTATCGTCGCCCGTCAAGCCATTGAGAACCAATTCGCTCGTCATTGGCACAGTGCTTTTGTTGATGACGATGATGGTTAACACATTGTCTTCTGTGCGTGTTGCGGCAAAAATGGAGAGGATGTCTGAGTTGTCGGTCTCGGCCGAGACGCTCATGTTACCAAACTTCGCACCGGTGCCGTTGTAGTTGCGGTACATGCGGAAGGCAAACATACCAGGGTCATCTTTCTCAGGGACACCCCAGAGCGCGGCGAGATCGACCTGTTCACGTCCAAAGATGCCGAGTACATCAGCCTGTGTCAATGCGCCGTTGATGTGTTCTAAGCCACCCCAGTTATATTCGCTGATTGCCAATTTTGTCTCTGGATAATAGGTGTCAACCCAATCGTGCATACGCGGAATTAGATTGACTGGCTCGTTGATCCAGCTTTCATCAACATATCCTTCATCCCACAGCGCACGGGTTGAGCGCAAGCGCAATGCCTGAATTGACTCATCACCAACAACGTTGAAGGCAACGCCGACTGACTGTGGGTAAAAGTGCAGGTCAAAATAGTCAAGCAAACGACGACCATTCTCTTCATCATAGCGAGCAAATTCCCTAAGATACCATGCTGCTAGCGGTAAATTATCGTGAGCTTCACGGTCTGGCGCACCGAGCTTGGGATCAAAATCATCACTAACGTCAACATCTGACCAGAAATAGCTCGTCCAACCCCAAAAGACGGGGCCTAGCAGTTGAGCAGTGGGGTCGGCATCCTTAACCGCGTTTGCAATGGCAACTGTACTTTCCCAAAACGCATCGGTTGTCAGCGGTTGAGGGTGAACATCGCGGTGTGTGTGACTCCAGATCATCGGCTCGTTGTCGAGATTGTAGTAACGAACACCATCTTCCGTGCTGCCCTGACCAAACTGGCTGACAAGATGGGCAACCCAACTGTTCACAAAGTTTGGCTGGATTGCAATGCTTGTGTCTTCGGGATTGTCATGGTAAATCACTTCACCCTCAACAGTGACACCTGCGCCACAATCTTCACGCCATTCATCGACTTCTATCTGCTCACCATACTTTTCTACGCTGAATCCACAGGAGTAGTCTGCACGCGCCACATAGCCGATCAGCGGAACGGTCATCAGCGTTTCGGTTTCTGTGCGATTGTTTTGTTGGACAAATTTATCGGCCGAACTCCCACGTGGCAGATTTGGTGATGGGTCTTCTGGCGGGATGTTCTCAAAAAACCAGTTGTTGCCCGTATTGGTCGCGTCTTCCAAATAGTTGTAACGTGTGACGGCATTACCACCCCAACGGTTTACTGTCAGGTCTAATTCGGCCGCTGTCGCCTCATCTGCAAAGTTCATGCCATAAATATCTGGATCGATTGGGTAACGCGGTGCATTGAGATTAATCGTCAACTGGGGGCCGTTGATCTCGTTGTTGCCAAATTGTCCAGCCAGTGGATCATCGACCAGCGCGACTTCATCGACAAAAAACACGGGCTGTGCTTCGCCCAATGTGTCCCGCCATTGCACGCCGCGAATTGTCGCGGGATCGCCCAAATCTTCGAGCATAATGTCAATCTGTCGCCAGTTGTTTGGATATGGTGGGGTCAGCGGCACACTGTCCAACACGACCTCATTGCCATCCACAAGCGCAACCGCCATCTGTTGGTTGCCCGCCGTGCCACCATTTACAAAGAAGCGCAAGACGTTATACCCTTCTGTGCTAATCGGTTCAGGCGCGTACACATAGGCCATCGCATCGGCCGCAGCCAAATGGATCGTCATCGCTGTCAACCCATCATACGCGGGGAATCCACTGTAGTTGACATTGGCATCGGATGACCGATCTTCCCAGCCGCGTGAGAGCGTATTTTTATAGATCGTGTATGGGGCGTTGATAGCACGTGGTTGTGAGACCTCAACTGTTTCCTCAGTAGCAGTATCTTCACTTCCTGTTTCCATTGCCTCTTCAACCGCCGCTCCGGTCTCTTGTGGTTCGACTGGGGTAGTTTCCTCAATCGATTCAAGCAGTTCGGGAGTGGTTTCGGCCGAAAGCTCGCTACACGGAACTGCCTCATCTTCGCCTATCACACACAACGTTTCACCATCTGCGCTCGCCAAATTTGGGTCGCGTATGTCATTTTCAGGCTCAACAACCTCTTCATCTACTGCGGGTTCTTGGATGCGACGTTTGCCACTCACATAACCCAAGACACCTATCAGAAGCAAAAAGACGAATCCAATTACAACTGCAGTTACTGTCGATTTCTTACTCATACCATCACACTCCTATAAAAAAGCATACAGATACAAGACGTTTTGAGACGCTTGTTCTGAATCATTAAAATTTCACTGTTGACGATTTATATGAAGCAAAAGCTCCATTCCCCGAAATATCAGACCGCTCTAAGTTCCCAACTTTGTTGACATAAGACGGCTGTACTACGCTCTAGTAAAGCGGATCAAACTTTCGACACGTCTTATTGTTGGCTTCCAAAATCGCCCTACTGGCAAACGCTACATTTTTTTGGCACATCGCATTAGTGCTATGGTACTATTGCTTATAGGATCGTATTAATTAAGAATTTGATTTGGGGTTTTGGATTAATAAACAGAATGTTGTGTAGAATGACGATTTTTGTGAAAAGGGAGAAATTATTATGATGCAAGTAAGAGCTGCAATACAAGCTGAACGTAATGGACGGGTTTATATGCTCTTTTCAGAGCGAGGCTGCTTTTACTGGGCGCGTTCAACGCCTGGAAGCTATATGAATGGGCCATTTGACACAATGCAAGGGGTTTATGCCAATTTGGCGAAACAAGAGGGAAAAACGGAACACCACTGGCAGAAGGTGTTTGCATTCTTCTACCCAAGTTTAGCGGGTCTGCCACCTAACCAATTATCTGTGTAGGCTCTCTGTCAATCCGACACGATTTTACGCTTCGTTTACTAACAATTTACGGCATGTTGACCAGAATATATGAGTGTGATACCATTTTGATGGCTCCCCCCATCAGGTGGTAGTGAGATTCGCCAGAATTTTATTACCACCTATTTTAACTCTATTTCCCATTTCTTCCTCATTTCCAATAGCCATTTACAATAGATTTCGTTACGATTGCCGCATGAAAAGCGAACACCCACAGCTTGTCACAAGTGGAATTGCCTTTGCCGAAGCGGGGCTTGCTCATCGCGTTTGGGAGCCTGATGGGGAAGGCCCCCATCCAACGATTGTCATGAATCATGGGCGCAGCGGTACAGAAGATGTGACATGGGTGTTTGCGCGAACGCTGCCGCAAGAGTGGTTAATTGTGTCACCACGTGCGCTTTATAGTGACTATCGTGGGGGTTATTCTTGGGATGTGCGACCGGAGGGAGAATGGCCATCAGTTGACGCATTTACGCCTGCTGTCGCTGCACTTGACCAATTTATTCATGCGCTTCCTGAGTTGTATCAAGCTGATTTGAGCCGATTGTACCTGCTGGGGTTCAGTCAGGGTGCGGCTGTCAGCTATACGTATGCGATGCGGCATCCAAATATCGTAAAGGGAATCGCGGGGTTGGTTGGCTTGATGCCGACCGGGGTGATGGATGATCCAGACTTGAATAATTTGCGCGATTTGGCAGTGATGATGTTAGTCGGCCGAAAAGACAGCACCATTCCCCTCCCCGTGGCAGACGAGTGTGCAACTACATTGATAAAAGCTGGCGCACGCCTCGACTATCGAGCGTACAACACAGGTCATAAACTCAATGCACAGGGAATGCGCGACCTCAAACAGTGGTGGCAGCTCGTCGCACCGCCCTAGTTTTTTGTGAGCAACTCACAATTTATTCCGCCTGTTTTAGTGCATGTTTCATAATTTCTCGCCTTTTCGGGTACGCAAACAGCCCATTTCTACAACTTTCTTCCTAATTCAGATAATTTTATGGCAGAAGAAGGGGTTCTGCTTTTAATCATCGCTTTTTGCACGCGAGCCAATCACACGACGTAATAGGTTTTGTGTTCGGCCGCTTTTTATGAGGCGATCAATTGGCTCCAGTCGCTGTTCTAGCGTGACCCCGAAAGCCATCTTCATGACTGCTTCGCCGAGACGATAGTTGCCCGGCGCACGCATCTGTGTGGCGATGTCAAAAGGGTGTGGCGGGGCTGAAACCATGTAGGAGCGTGTCTGTGTGAATTGCAGCAAATCTTGCTTGCCATGTGAGCGACCGTTCCCAGATTGCTTTATGCCGCCAAATGGCAACAGCGGTACGGCAAAATGGGCGATCACATCATTTGCCACAACTGTTCCCGCCTGAATTTTCTGCAAGAGTTGCTTTATTCGGCCGACCTCCCCCCAAACGCTAGCACTTAATCCAAACTCGCTCGTATTGGCACGGCGAATTGCCTCTGCTTCATCACGCACTTTGACGATTGGCATTAGAGGGCCGAACGTCTCCTCTTGCAGCAACTTCATCGACTCATCGACATCCACCAAAACCGTTGGCTGCAAAAATAGCCCGTTGTTATCACCGCCCGTTAGAATTCGCGCCCCTTTTTCAAGCGCATCTTGGATATGTTCTTCAACGATTGCCAACTGACGTTCGCTTGAGAGCGGGCCGAAGTGGTGAAAGTCTTTGATTTCATCGGAGTAACCGACATTTAGCTGTTCAACCTCCGCAAGAAGATATTCTAAGAATTGCTCGTAGACCTGCTCGACGACGTAGACTCGCTCAATCGAGATACACGTTTGGCCTGCGTTGTAAAAAGCTCCCCAAGCTCCCCATTTGGCGGCCGCCTGCAAGTCGGCATCTTCCAAGACGAGCATAGGGTCTTTGCCACCTAGTTCAAAAATTGTTGGGATAAGATGCTCGGCCGCTGCCCTCGCAATTATGCGCCCCGTGTTGATCGAGCCAGTCAGATAAATCAAGTCGGGGCGTGAATCGACAACGGCCGCGCCAACTTGTCCATCACCATGCAAGACACGCACAAATGGAGCCAATTCGGGAACTTGCTTTAGCAATCGCTCGATCAAAACGCCAACCATGCCCGTCACTTCGGATGGTTTAAGCATTACGGTATTGCCCGCCAGCAAAGCGGTCAGAACAGGTTGCATCGCTAATAAGAATGGATAGTTCCATGGGGCGATAACGGCAACCGTGCCAAAGGGATGATGTTCCACATAAGTCTGTTTTGTGAGATAGAGGCCAGAGGAAATGCGCTCTCGTTTGAGCCATTTATCGGCTCTCTTAGACATCTGTTGCAGATTGTCGATGACGATGAATAGCTCTATCAGGGCATCTTGACGCGATTTGCCGGTGTCTTTGTTGATGATGGTAGTGATTTCATCGGCCGAATCAAGCAACACCTTCTGCAACTGACGCAAGACACGCACCCGCTCCTTCACAGAACGATTCGCCCACAGTGGCGTGGCTTGTCGCAAATCTTCACGTGCGGTGTTCACCTGCCCTGTCGTGGACATCTCAACAGAGCCAATGCGAATTTCAGTGGCGGGGTTATAACATTCAAGTATGCGGTCGGGTTTTGTTGCAATCATCTGGTTCTCCATCAATATGAGTTGCGATTCTAGCGACCTTCCGCCGAAAAACACATTTTGTCAACCGCGGTTGACAAAATGCAAATGTCAACCGCGGTTGACAAAACGTCGGTGAATTGCCTTATTGCTGATAGATGATCGTATTCGGCCGAAATGCCGCCCAAGAAAACCAGAAGTGATCGGCCGCAACAAGCTGCTCTAACTCTTCTCCCACCAGTTCACCCTCAACTGCTTGTCCAGCGATGTTCCACTTTGTCCCCGTCTCTGCATCAACAAAGAATTCGCCTTCACGACTAAATGTGAGCGTTTGCTCGGCAACATTACGGCTGAAGACGGCCGTTGCGCCGACATCATCCGCCTCTGCAATCGTTGAGGCTCCCAAAGCACTTGCTGTGCCGGGTAGATGAAAGACGACAATTGGGTGGGAGGCTGGCTCGTCGTTGATCGCACCCATCTCAGCGAGCGTGGCAAGTGGATAGGCGACATCGACATCTTCCTCCGCAAAACGAACGGTTACAACGCGATCTACAGGGGCGAGTCGCTCATCGAGTTCGCCTGTGAAGAGAAACGGCCGACCAGCCAACGTATCGTAGCCAGCATAAGGGTTTTGCCCATACGCACGGTTAAAGCCCGTCGCTCTCGAAAGCACTTGCCCATCGGGGTATGCGTCTTTGAAATTGGCATAGCTAATGAGTTGAGATGGGATGAAGTCAAGCTGTTCGCCTGTCAAATCTCCGACAAGCCCTTCACCAGTAAACTGTTGCCAAAGCGTCTCGGTCGTCCGGTCATACATGATGAGATCGCTATTTCGTAGCAAGCCGCTCACGCCAAACTCGAAGACATCATCCTCAAAACGACGATCAAAAACAATTGCAGAGTTGCATAACGGGCAGAACGTGACTACAACAGGCACATCCCCAATTTCATCGTTGACAATTTCGTGCCATGTCAAAATTTGCAGAGGATAGGCACGCGCTTCCCCATTCACCTCTAGCGAGACGACCGGTTCGACATCCACAATCCACTCATTCGCCTCCTCAAAAGTGACAAATTGCGGGTTGTCGATAGAGGGAATGCCATCGCGTGGCGGGCCGCCTGAGCGCACTTCATCCCATTCGATGGCGCGACGATCAAAATTAGTGTTCCAATTTCTCGTGTGAGATTTCATAGCTGAGGAGCGGGTGTCCTCACGGGCATAAGGGTCTTCGCTTGTCACAGAGGTTTCTTCTGGCGGACTGGTTGCAGGTATATCGGTGGGAGGAATTGTTGTTGCAACCGCTTCGATTGAGTCTTGTATTGTCGTGACTTCTTCTTGTTTTGCAATGGGTGTGCAGGCTGTAAATAGAATGGCAAATAACAAAATCAGTCGGTTCATGGGTATCCTCACTATATCAGTGTATGGATATTGTGTGCGTTTTTTCGGCCGATAACCGTAACAGACCTTACGAAAACAACATATTTCCAGTTTGTCAAATGTCATCTACCGCATCCATCGCTACAATCGTGCTAGAAGTTACACGAGCTTAGGAGAATTACATGTCCTTAAATAGATTAGAGGAGCAACTCAGCGCAGACATTCACCGATTGGGCAACTTACTTGGCAAAGTCATCCGCGAACAGGAAGGACTAGATGAGTATCTGCTTGTCGAGACAATCCGCGCAGCAACAAAGGTGCGTCGCAGCGAGGGAAATTCTCACTCAGACCAAAATATAACAGAGCGCGTGAGTGCGCTTTCACTCGCAGAAAAGAAGGTGCTGGCGAGGGCATTTACCGCCTATTTTGAATTAATCAACATCGCGGAAGCCAACCATCGGGTGCGCGTGACGCGGCAACGTGAGCGGAACGAAGATCCACGACCACTCAATAAATCAATTGCGTTGGCGATACAAGAGCTACGTGATTCTGGCGTTGAACAATTTGAAATAGAGCGGCTATTAGAGCGATTAAAGATCGAGCTAGTCTTCACGGCGCATCCCACAGAGGCAAAACGACGGACGATTTTGAGCAAATTGCAACGCATCGGCCGATTGCTTAAAGTAAGCGAACGCTCCACGCTGCTCCCACGCGAAGAACGTGAGATTGAGCGCCAGCTTCATGCTGAAATAACAAATCTGTGGTTGACAGCAGGAACACGTCTGACAAAACCAACAGTCGAGGATGAAGTCAAAACGGGGCTATATCATTTGGGGGGCGTGATTTGGGATGTCGTGCCAACCATTTACCAAGTCATGCGTGAGGCTGTCACAAAACACTATCCGGAAGTGGCGACCCCTGAACGGTTCCTAACGTTTGGTTCATGGATGGGGGGAGACCGAGACGGCAACCCGTTTGTAACGGCAGAGGTGACGGCAAATACCCTAAAGCTACATCGTGGTTTAGCGTTGGAGCAACATGCCAGAACAGCACAAATGCTCAGTCGGTCGCTTAGTATTTCGGAAAAGCTGACTGATATTTCGGCCGACCTACAAGACTATATCGCCGCGCACACTGTGGCAGATACAACAGATCATTCCGCCTTTATTGCCCAACGCTATCCAAGTGAGCCATACCGCCTCGTTTTGGCGATTTTGCGTAAACAGTTGCGGGACGCATCGGCCGAGACCACGATGAAAGCACGTCTGCTCGGCCTACATGACGACCCTCTGCCGACATTGCGGACGGTCGAACAGCTGCGACAGCCAATCCAAGCGATGCAGGAAAGTCTCAAGGCAGATGGTGCGACCATTGTTGCAGAGGGTGGGCTAAACGCCTTTCGCGCTCAGGCTGACGTGTTTGGTTTACAGGGGGGTAAGCTCGACATCCGACAGGAAAGCAAATTTCACAACAACGTTTTAGATGAGCTATTTGCAAAGTTGGGGATAGTTGAAAGTTATGTAGCGCTGTCAGAACGCGAGCGAATTACGCTATTGAGTGAGCTATTAGAGCAAGGCATCCCCGATTTGGATCAGTTGCAGGATTTGAGCGAGAACTCGGCCGAGACACTCGACCTGCTGCGTCTCATCAAGCGCACCATCGACATCTACGGTGCGGACGCATTCGGCCCCTATATCATCAGTATGACACGTGGTGTGGCAGATATTTTGACTGTTTTACTCTTCACCTACTGGTTTGGCATTAACCGTCGCAGCGATGGTGTGCGGGATGGAATGGCGATCTCACCGCTGTTTGAAACACGTGCTGACCTAGAGGCAGCACCAGCCGTGCTGGTTGAACTGTTTGCTCATCCTGTCTATGCCGCACATCTCGCAGACCGCAATAAGTCGCAGGACATCATGATTGGCTACAGCGACAGCAACAAAGATGCGGGTTTCCTAGCGGCAAATTGGGAGCTTTACCGAGCGCAAGCTAGTCTTGCTGAGACCTGTCGTGAGCAAGGGGTCATGTTGACGCTCTTTCATGGGCGTGGTGGCACAATTGCGCGTGGTGGTGGCCCGATGAAGCGAGCAATTTTGGCACAGCCACCTCGTTCGATTGATGGGCGTTTTCGGATTACGGAGCAGGGGGAGGTGTTATATGAGCGGTATAGTTCGGCCGAGATCGCCCAGCGTCATCTCGAACAGGTCATTTACTCTGTCCTCGTTGCCAGCAACCCAAACCGACACACAAAGATCAAACCTGAATGGCTTGCCGCAATGGATGAATTGGCTCCAATCGCTCACCAAACGTATCGCGCTTTTGTTTATGACACACCCGCACTCGTCCACTATTGGCAAGAGGCAACCCCTATTCGTGAACTGTCCAAAATGCAGATTGGCTCTCGTCCCGCAAAACGCGCCAAGTCAGACGATCCGTTTGCTTTTCTCCGTGCAATCCCGTGGGTCTTTTCGTGGATGCAGTCACGGCACGTGCTGCCCGGTTGGTACGGGGTTGGCTCCGCATTAGCCACATTTGGTGGTCAAAAGGACGGCAACCTCAAACTGTTGCGAGAAATGTACCGAGATTGGGAATTTTTCAGAGGCGTAATTGACAACGCGCAAATGTCGCTTGGGAAAGCAGATATGGGAATTGCGCGGCTGTATGCCGACCTCGTCCAAGATGAGCATGTCCGCAAGTCGGTTTTTGGCGAGATCAGGGCCGAATATGATCGCGCCGTCGATTGGACGTTGCGAATCATGCAGCAGCGCAATATCTTAGATAATCAGCCCGTATTGCAGCGCAGCATTCGCGTTCGCAACCCCTATGTTGACCCGCTCAACTTTTTGCAGATCAACCTACTACGCCAATACCGCGCCTTAGACGAAGACTCTCCAGAGGCACAAACCTTACTAGAAGCCATTTTTCAGACGATCAATGGGATTGCGGCCGGTCTCAAAAACACGGGGTAAGGATTCGTGCGTGAATAACGTTTGAGTTTCAGCAGAAAGTTTCGGGAAATTTATGGCATTGGATCGACATACGCCATTTGTGCCACAGTCAATACGCCGCCCTGTGGGTCGCGTATGACGGCGAAGTTACCCATCTCGCCCATGCTGGTCGGCTCGACAAGAATGAGTGCGCCTAGCGAGCGTGCTTTCTCAACCGTCGCGGTCAAATCAGCGACCAAGATATAGATATTCCAATAGGGGATCGCGTCTGGCAGCATGTTATCCGGCATTGCAATCACGCCACCCGCCCAGCGATCTCCATTTTTGAACATCGTATAGCTGTTCGCCTCATCCTCATGCACCGACCAATCAAAGAGATCGCTATAAAACGCCTTTGCGCCGGCAACATCTCGCGTGACCAACTCGTTCCAGACGAGGGTATTTGGAATGTTGACTAACTGCGCGCCGATGTGATCTTTGGCCTGCCAGAGGCCGATATATGCGCCAGTGGGGTCGTTGATGATCGCCATGCGCCCTTGATCCATCACGTCCATCGGCCGCATCACCACCGTCGCCCCGCCTTCCTCTGCCTTCACCGTCATCTCATCTGCATCCGAGACGCTGACATACGATGACCAATAGGCCGCATGTCCTGATGCCAACTGGTCAGGCGGCAACGAGCCGAGACCAGCGACACTTTTGCCGTTCATTCGCAACATCGTGTACGAGCCACCATTTGGCAACGGCTGGTCTTCCGCCTCCCAGCCAAATAGTTCGGTATAAAACTGCTTGGCTGCGCTCACATCGCTTGTTGAAAGGTCGATCCAGTTCAAGGTGTTTTCTGGGTACTTTTTGACGTAATTGCCCATTTGTTTGCTCCTATCGTTAATTTTTTCAGAACTTTTGTTCTTGTTGTAATGATAGGGGAAATCGGCCGATTTTGCAACTTCCTCGACACTTTGCTAGAATTCTCTCTTGTATTGACGAGTAGCTCAACTGGCAGAGCATCGGTCTCTGAATCCGAGGGTTGTAGGTTCAAGTCCTGCCTCGTCAGCAAAGCAAAACCCACCATTCTGGTGGGTTTTTGTGTTTCTACGTTAGAGGTTCCACCTTTTGGAAAGGTGGAGCCTCTGGATTTTAGTGGACAGTTAAAACGACCTTACCCATTGCTTTGCGCGTCAGCATTGTCTTCATTGCTGACCCAACATCTTCCAGCGCAAACGTTTGCGACACATGTGGCTTGATTTTGCCTTCAGAGAACCAGCGCATTAGCTGCTGCAATGATCCCAACAGAACTTGCGGGTTGCGTCGTGCATAGGCTCCCCAGTATAGTCCAACGATACTGCAATTTTTTACCAGCATTAGATTGGCTGGGGCTTTGGGAATTCGGCCGCTAGCAAATCCAACGACCAGCAAACGACCTTCCCATGCAATGCAACGCAGCGACTGGTCGAATACATCGCCACCGACGGGATCATAAATCACGTCTGCCCCCTTTTTGCCCGTGATCTCTTTTACTCGCGCCCGAAAATCCTCTTCCTTGTAGTTGATTATGTGATCTGCGCCGTACTGTTGGGTCAATGCTAGCTTTTCTGCGCTGCTCGCCGTGGCGATCACCGTTGCGCCCATCAGCTTGCCCAGCTCAACCGCCGTCAGCCCGACCCCGCCGGCCGCGCCGTGTACGAGTAGCGTTTCACCCGCCTGCAACTTGGCGCGATGCGCTAGCCCAACGTGTGACGTGCCGTAAGCGATCACAAAGCCTGCCGCTGTCTCATAATCCATGTTATCGGGAATTGGCACAACCGTCATCGCATCACAAACAACCTCTTCTGCAAAACCACCTGTCCCACACAACGCCGCGACACGATCCCCAACTTTCACATGTCGCACACCTGCGCCGACCTCAATCACATCACCCCCGACCTCACCGCCCGGCACAAACGGAAACGGCGGTTTCTCCTGATAAAGCCCCTGCACGATCAGCGTGTCGGCAAAATTAAGGCTGGCTGCCCGCACTCGAACGCGCACCTTACCTGCCTCAATCTGCGGTGCATCCATCTCCCCAACGGCCAACTCACTTGGTTTGACCCATTCATTTACAATCACTGCTTTCATTGTTTTTCCCTCGCGTCTACTGTTGTGGGTGTGTTTCATTGAATCAAATCCCGAAGACAGGAATGACAGTTTCAACTTGTTTGAAACACATCCTTTGGTGTTCAGGTTTATTATAACGCCTTCACCATCATCACGATGCTTATTTGCATCTGAGCAAGCTCCTGTGAAAATTGCCATGATGGTAAAACAAAGTTCGTATCTGATCTGATTAAACTGTGTTTAAGTTGTTTAGATGTGCGCTATTGTAGGTACATTTCACGTTTCTAAAATTTGCACAGCATACCTAGAAGGACTCTGCATAGGTTCTGAGCTTCTATCACTAAATGACAAACATTTTTCAACACGCCGACCCAGAATTAATCACCCACACACTACTACGCGATGCCATGCAGTGGTTTGGTGTTCAAAATGCTCACTATCGCAAAACGCTTGTCAGCAAATTTTTAGAGCTGACGCTGCCACGCTTTGCCTCCATTGTCAGCGAGATGGATGAGGTCGTCGGCCGAGAGGGATTTGTCGCCGGTGTCAACTGGATGTTGCCTCATTTACAGATGCGCGTCACAGGGCATCATGTGGAAAATGTGCCGACCAAGGGGCCTGTTTTGATTGCCTCAAACCATCCCGGTGGAGCCGATTTTCTCGCTATCTTCTCCCAAGTTCCACGTGATGATCTGCGGCTGGTCGCGGCCGTTGAGCAGCTAGACCTGCTCCCAAACATCGTCAAACACATCGTCTATACCAGCCGCACGCGAGGGAAAAAGTCTGAAAGAGGGGCAACCACAAAACGGTTAATCGCGGAGCTTTCACAAAATCATCTCGTTCTCATCTATCCACGCGGCATCATGGAGCCAGACCCGCGCTGGTCAGCCGGTGGGCGAGCCAATTTAGAGCAATGGTCAAAGAGCTTTGCACGGTTTGCGGAGGCGGTGCCTAATTTGACGATTGTTCCCACATTGGTGGCGGGGATAACGTCACGGCGTGCATTCGAGCAACGCTGGCTATCGGTTTATCGTAGCGAACGTGCGCGGCAGCGGGTGGCGACGTTTATACAGGTGTTGTTGGGCATGTCTCGGCCGACAGGCTGGGAAGTCGATCCACACGTCTGGTTCGGGCAGCCTGTCCGTGTTGCAGACTATGCTGTTGAGGACGTTCGGCCGCAAGTTCTCAGCGAAGTCAACCGCCTCTTTAGCTATGCACGGTCGCCCGACTGGCCGCTGCGCCCGCGCACGGCAGGCTGGCTAGATAAATAAGTTTGCTATCGTTGACGGCAGTTTGCTATAATCTGCCAGCTTACCGTAAAGTAAGAATCCATTGAAAGTTTACGAATCAAACACATACCTTGACTGTGCCGAAGGTGCTTGTCCAAGCATGGATTAGTCTCGGCGCGGGAAGACGGGTATGGGTGTTCGGCCGGTCTTGAGTCGGCCGAAATCAAACCATAGGAGCATTAAATGGCTGTTGTATCAATGAAATCCCTGTTAGAAACAGGCGTACATTTCGGACACCGCACTCGTCGTTGGCATCCGAAGATGAAACCATACATCTTCACAGAGCGTAACGGCATCCACATTCTCGACCTACAACAAACAATCGTTATTCTGCACGACGTATACGAGATGGTGCGCGACACTGTTGCCGAAGGTGGCAAAGTGTTATTTGTCGGCACAAAGCGACAGGCGCAAGACATCATCCAGCAGGAAGCATTGCGTAGTGGGATGCCTTATGTCAACCAGCGTTGGCTGGGTGGCACGCTGACCAACTGGGTAACGATTAAGAAACGCATCGATCATCTCGATCAGCTTGAGAAACGACGCGATGCGGGCGAGTTCGACGGCTTGAAAAAGAACGAGCGGTTGATGATTGACCGCGAGATTGACCGCCTATTGCTGCGTATCGGTGGCATCCGCACGCTGAAAAATGTGCCAGAATTGATGTTTGTCATTGACGTGAGCAATGAGGAAACGGCCGTTAAGGAAGCAAACACAATTGGTGTGCCTGTGATTGCGATGGTTGATAGCAATGTCAATCCCGATCCGGTTGACTACGTTATTCCTTCAAACGATGATGCGATTCGCGCCATTAAGCTGATTGTCGGCAAGATGGCCGATGCAGCGATTGAAGGGGCAAACATGCGGAAAGATGGTCAGGAAGTGCAGGCGGCCGCGGATGTTGAAACATACACCTACCGCGAAGATCGTCGTGATCTGCATGAGGCAAGCGACGATGAACTGCTTGGCTCATCGACCCTCTCAAAGATCAAGGCTGAATCAAGCAGCGATTAACCGAACATTACGAAAGATTATTCTAGGTATTGATTCGGTTCGGCCGAATTGATACCTTTTTTTTGCAAGGACGGAAGTTGATTCCGTGTTAGTTAGGAGATTTTCCGATGAAAGTAACGGCTCAGATGGTGAAAGAGCTACGTGGCATGACAGGTGCAGGCATTCTTGATGCCAAAAAAGCACTTGACGCAAGCGGCGGTGACATGGAAGCGGCAAAAAAAGCGCTGCGTGAAAAAGGGTTAGCGAAAGCAGCTAAGAAAGCCAGCCGTGAAGCCAAAGAGGGTCTGATCGAAATGTACGCCCATCCGGGTGGGCAAGTTGGCGTGATGGTTGAAATCAACTGTGAAACAGACTTTGTCGCTCGCAATGAGCAGTTTCAACAGTTGGCGCATGACATTGCGCTGCAAATTGCGGCGATGAACCCGCGCTATTTGAAGAAAGAGGATGTGCCACAGGCTGATTTGGACAAAGAGCGCGAGATTTTGACCAACTTGACGCTGCAAGAAGGCAAGCCCGAAAGAATCGTGGCACGCATCGTTGACGGACGCATGAGCAAGTACTATTCTGATTATGTCTTGCTGGAGATGCCGTTTGTTAAGGATGAAAAGAAGACTATCGGCCGAATGGTGACAGATGCAGTCGCTTCGCTCGGTGAGAACATCGTTGTGCGACGATTCGCACGATATGAACTAGGTGCATAAATGAGAAAGGCGGGTCTTAAGACCCGCCTTTTTTGTTACCCTCTAAAGTTATGAACGAAGCTCTTGAGAGCTTTCTTTGTTGAGAAAACGACATTATCATGAACAATCTAAAATATCAGCGCATTTTGTTAAAGTTGAGTGGTGAGGCATTGGCAAATGATCAGGGATTTGGGATAGACCCTGAAAAGGCGGCGAACCTCGCTGAAACAGTCAAACAGGTATATGATTTGGGAGTTGAAGTTGTCGTCGTTATTGGGGCAGGAAATTTGTGGCGTGGCAGTGTTGGTGTTTCGCGTGGGATGGATCGCACGACGGCCGATCACATGGGCATGATCGCAACCGTGATGAACGCATTGGCATTACAAGATGCACTTGAACGCAAGGGGGTCGTGACGCGGGTGCAGACAGCTCTGGCAATGCAGGCCATTGCAGAGCCATACATTCGCCTCCGCGCAACGCGCCATCTCGAAAAGGGGCGTGTCGTGATTATCGGGGGTGGAACAGGGAACCCCTACTTTACGACAGACACGGCCGGCGCGTTACGCGCGGTTGAGACAGAAGCAGAAGTACTGATAAAAGCGACAAAAGTTGATGCCGTTTATGATGATGACCCAATGAAGAATCCAAACGCTCGTCGTTATGAGCAACTTTCTTACATTGATGTGTTACAAAAACAGCTAAAGGTCATGGACAGTACCGCCATCTCTCTGTGTATGGAAAACGATTTACCGATTGGTGTGCTAAATTTGTGGGAAGCGGGTAACGTTGTGCGCTTTGTGCAAGGGGAAAAGGTCGGTACAATGGTCTCTGCTGCGCCAACGCGCTATGCAGAGGATGCGTGAATAATATAGTGAGGTGAACAATGGTCAACGAATTTTTGGATGATGGTGAACAGCGGATGCAAGGGGCGATATCGTCGCTTGAGGCAGATATGGATGGCTACCGTACAGGGCGAGCATCGCCTCGTCTCCTTGACCAGGTGACGGTTGAGCTTTATGGAGCCGAGTTGAATATGAATCAGGTCGCGGTTGTTTCTGTGCCGGAGCCACAACAGCTAGCCATTCGGCCGTTTGATGCCAACACGCTCAGTGCCATCGAGCGGTCAATCCTGAAGGCGAACTTGGGGTTAAACCCAAACAACGACGGTAAAATCATTCGCTTAAACATGCCACGCTTGACAGAGCAGCGTCGTCGTGACTTGAGCCGTATGGTTGGCAAACGTGTCGAAGAGGGCAAAATCTCTGTGCGAAACGTGCGACGTGACGTGATGCGTGATTTGCGCGAGTTGCAGGATGAAAAGATGATCACGGAAGATGATTATCATCGTGCGGCCGATAAACTGCAAAAACTGACCGACAAATACACCAATCTCATTGACGCAAAAGGCAAAGAAAAGACAGACGAGATTATGGAAGTGTAAGCCACTTTCGTAGCAACTATTATGGTCAACGGAAAAATGCCAGCCTTATCTGAACTTACTGTGCCACGCCATGTCGCTATCATCATGGATGGCAATGGACGTTGGGCAAAACAGCGTGGGTGGCCGCGTCAGGCGGGACATCGCGCTGGGGCGGAGAATTTGCGACGTGTCATCAACGCAGCAGTTGAGTTTGGCATTCCGATTTTGACGATTTATGCCTTTTCGACGGAGAATTGGGATCGGCCGAAGCTCGAAGTACGCGCTCTGATGAAAATTTTTGCGCGTGTTCTCAACCAAGAGGTGTATGAGCTGCACGATCAGGGCGTTTGCATTCACCACATCGGCGAGCTGGAGGGAGTCGATCCCAAACTCAGTGCAGGCGTGCGTAACGCGATTGAGCTGACCAAAGATAACAAACGTTTGATTCTCAACGTGGCTTTTAACTATGGCGGCCGACGTGAAATTCTACACGCCGTGCGCCGCATGTTGGAAGATAACTTGCCACCAGACCAGCTAGATGAAAAGACGTTTGACTCTTATCTTTTTACAAATGGGTTGCCCGATCCTGATTTGGTCATTCGCACCAGCGGAGAATTGCGAATCAGTAATTTTTTGATCTGGCAAGCAGCGTATGCTGAGTTTTACCCAACCCCGACCTACTGGCCTGATTTTGATCGAGAGGAATTATTCAAGGCACTCGTTGATTATTCAGCGCGTAATCGGCGTTTCGGCCGTACAGATGCCCAAATCATAGCGCAGGCGAGCTTCCCGTAATGCTTTCATCATCATTAGTGCAACGTGCGCTCACCCTCGTGATACTTGGCCCTGTTGTCTTGTTTATCCTCTATATAGGTGGGTGGCTATTTTTTGTTCCCGTCGCCATTTTTCTGCTCTTAGCCACAACAGAATATGCGATTATGGTTGAGGCAATGGGCTTTCGGTCGCCGCGCTGGGTACTGACAGGTTTGGTTGGCGTGTTGCTGATGGTCGCGCAGATTTTCGGCCGAACCTCTGTCCCCTTTGGTCTTGCCTTTTTTGGCTGCCTGCTCATCGGGTTTGGCAATGCTCTCTGGCGTTATGAGAAAAATCGTGAGCGAGTATCGGCCGATCTGTTTGTCTTTGTCACTGGATTTGTGTTACTTGGCTGGCTAGGTAGCCACATCATTTTGCTTCGCAATCTTGATCCTGCAAGAGGCTCTGAGTTCTGGGAGTGGTCTGTTGTCACAATTGTGGCAACGTGGTCGGCCGATACATTTGCCTATCTGGTTGGCAGCTATCTCGCGGGGCGGGGGCTGCTCGGCCGACATGCCCTCACGCCGCGCCTCAGCCCTAAAAAGAGCGTTGAGGGCTACTTTGGCGGCATTATTCTAGGGACACTGTTTACCACAACGGTCAGCTACGTCGTGTTTGATCTGCCACTTCCAATCGTTGTCGGACTCGCGCTGCTATGTACAGCAGGCGGGACGTTAGGCGACCTCGTCATCTCACTACTCAAGCGGGAGTCAGGCATCAAGGATTCTGGCAACCTTTTCCCCGGTCATGGTGGCGCACTTGACCGCGCCGACAGCATCATCTGGACGGTCGCTTTCGCGTACTACTTTCTAATTTTATTCGTCCAATAGCGTAATGGCGTTTAGCTCCTCTAAAAGCGTTTGTTGCTGTGTGGTCGTTAAGCCCTGAACGGCGGCAGCTTGGGTGATTGGTTCCCATGCTGTGGTGTTGGTGGGGATTTGGTATCGGCCGAAAATCACTTCCGACTCAGGCCACACGTTCAAAACGCTCTGCACCGCCATCCTCCCAACAATCTCACCTCCAACCAACGAGCCAGCGTTAACCTGTTTTGGCATCTCTCGCTCAAGCAGTTGAACCATGTTCTCACCTAAAATTTTGGCTTGCATGGCCTCATCTGGCACGTGCTTTCGGATGGCGGCAAGAAACAGCTCAAAGTTTGGCTCCTTCATTTTGCGCGGATAAATTTTGAGCGGGTAGTCAGACCCGTAAATAATTTTGTGTGACTCGATGCAGGTGAGTGCTGTCTTGAAGATGCGACCCGTTGGATAAAGTAGCGGCGATGCGGCCGTATCATAATAGACGTTGGCAAGCGTCCTGCGCGTGCGCGGCATCAGTTCGTAGAAAGGCAACCCACCTCCCCAGTGTGCGTAGATTAGTTTGAGTGCTGGAAAATCGGCCGCCAGTTGGTAATAACTGTGGAGCGGTGTCGTGCTTTTGCCCAAATAGTAACCGCCAACCGGTTCGCTACCGTGCAGGTTAACAGGCAGACTGCGTTCAGCACAAAGCTGACAAATCTCACGAAAGGCGGGTGTGTTCACCTCAAAATTTTGCGCGTAAAAGTTAAGTTCGCCCACGCCGATCATGCCAGCATCTAGGCAGCGATGGACTTCTGCTACGGCCGACTGCCCCACATTCGGATTGACGATAGCGAGCGCGGCGATCCGCTCAGGGTAGCGGTTGATGAGGTCGAGAACGGCATTGTTGCGTGCGACGCAGTTCTCATGTTGCTGAAAGTATTCGCCCACGAGGATGACTTTATCCACTGCTGCGCGATCCATATCGGAGAGCATTTTTTCGGCCGAGACCCATCCTTGTATCGACTGCGGCGAATTTAATAGCAGCGTCCAATAAGGTTCACCCATCTTGGGCAACTGCTCGCGGAGGGCAGGCGGTGTGTAGTGTACGTGTGCGTCAATAATCATCATGCACCATTATCTCTCACAAACAGGCCGTTCCAAAACGACCCAAATTCTCTACACCAACTGCGTCAGAATGGTTATACTAGAGAGACGTTATTCAACCAAAGAGGCTGACTCTAGCGATTCAGCGTTCTCAAATTATTCATCAAGGAGCAGTATGGCAAAGCGAGGTAAAAAACGAGGTGCAAATTTTGGTAAGAAGCATGGGGCAAAGTCGAGTGATGTGCAGAAGGCACGCGAACAACGACAGGCCATCACGTACACACTGATCGGTGTGGCAGGTGTATTGGTTATCTGTCTTCTCCTCTGGGTGTTTAGTCAGGGCGATCTATTTAGCTTTGGCACGACCACAAACGAGACTGACGGTTTTTCAGAAACGGGTGACTCTTTGGAGATAGATGATGGAGGGAGCGCAAGCACAACATCTACAGAACTGCCTGCCTATTTTGATCCAATTGGCGCGGAGCAGTTTGAACTTTTAGCGGGAGATGGGGCAGTTGCGGAGCTGGAGACGGCCGAGCGCAACAACTATTATGACGACCCATTCGACATGTCAATTGACACCGCCAGCACTTACGAAGCAGTCTTCAAAACGGAAAAGGGTGACATGCGCTTCCGCCTCTTTGATGATCGTGCGCCCCTCACCGTCAACAATTTTGTCAATCTTGCCCAAGCTGGGTTTTATGACAACACGATGTTTCATCGCGTTCTCGACAACTTTATGGCACAAGGTGGTGATCCGACTGGAACGGGGACAGGTGGGCCGGGCTATCGTTTTGCGGATGAGGTGGACAATGATTTGACGTTTGATCGGCGCGGCCTTCTAGCGATGGCGAATAGCGGCCCGGCGACGAACGGCAGTCAATTTTTCATCACGTTCGTGCCAACATCTCATCTAAACGGTGGCCACACGATTTTTGGCGAGTTGATTGAGGGCGACGACGTGCTGGGCAGTATTGATCTACGTGATCCAAATCGTGCCTCAGAGCCGGGCAACTTGATCGAGACAATTGAGATTTATGTGACAGAAGGCTAGGTGATAGTATTCGATAGATCGGTATTCAGTGAAGGATAACCGAATACCGATTTAACTCTTGCGCTTGATGCCGATTTGTCGGCCGGCTTGCGAGGGACTAGGCAACGGTTTGTGCGCCTCAAATATAGCAGTGAGGGCAACGTGGACTGTCGGCCGAATTTCCACCGCTCTCCCCGCCTGACTATCCACATGCAACAACATCTGCTCTGTCGTGCAGATCAATTCATTCGTTTTTGCATCAAACATGCTGTGGAAGAGATGCAGCCGCTTTGCGTCCAAATCGAGAATTTGGGTGGTGAATTTTAGCTTGTCATCTCCCCTTGCCTCGCGGAAGTAGTTGATGTGCGTTTCAACTGTGTAGAATGAGTTGCCACTGGCGCGATACGCTTCGTCAATGCCGATGTAGCGAAACAGTGCGTCCGACGCTTCGCCAAACGCCCACAAGTAGGCCGACTCGGTCATGTGACCGTTGTAATCGATCCATGCGGGGTTGACCGCACACTCAAATAGTTGCAAGGGTGCTTCGACGGTCGCACCCCAGCGGCGATGTTTGTGGCGCAGATAATACTCAGTATCGAAGTTAGCTTTCAGTTGGGCAGATTTTTGGGCAGCTTTATTACCGATATGCCAGAGAGAGCTTTGTTCTAAAATAGCAAGTTGTTTGATGAGAAGATCATCGCGCTCGGCTTCTAGCTCTGCAATCGGCCGATTTTCAGCCAGCCGCTCACACCCATCCACGACCTTCTGTGCCAACTCATCGGTCAATTCTGGCGGCTCTAAAAATGTCCACGGAGCTTGCAGCGAGGGGCCGAACTGATGGATGCAGTGTGCCATACCACCTTCGCCACCGGCCAAATGCAGCACGGTCAAAGGCCCCATCATCGCCCAGCGCAGCCCCGGCCCATAGCGCACCGACATATCGATCTCTTCAACCGTCGCCATATCGTTGTCTATCATGTGCAGTGCCTCGCGCCAAACCGCTTCCATTAAGCGATCCGCGACAAAGCCCGGCACCTCTTTTGTCAATTTAAGCGGCTGTTTACCAGTGTAACGATAGAAATCAACTGCCCATTGATGTGCCTCATCAGTTGTTTGAGGCCCTGCGACGACTTCAACGACGGGCATGAGATAGACGGGGTTAAACGGATGGGCGACGACGCAACGCTCTGGATGTTGACACTCGGCCGCCATCTCGCTCATCAGATAACCCGACGTACTGCTGGCGATGATCGCGTCGGCCGGGCAAGCCGCGTCAATCGCCTTGAGCGTGGCGATTTTGATGGGCAGGCGTTCCGGCGTATTTTCTTGGATAAACTGTGCATCGGCAACGGCTTCTTCCAAAGTTGGGGCAAAAGTGATGTTCTCGGCCGATGCACCCTCCCACATCCCCAACCGCTCTAACGTCGGCATGATCGTCTCATTTAGCCGCGTCCGAAATTTCTCCTCCGCATCAGGAGCCGGGTCCCACACCTTCACGTGCATCCCATGCCGCATAAAGTGGGCAGCCCATGCGCCACCGATCACGCCTGCGCCGACGATAGCAATTTTATTTGTTTCGCTTGGCTTTTTTCGAGTCATTTTGATAGTCGGTGTTCGGTCGTTAATTACCGAATACCCTCTTTACGTTCGCAACGTCTCTGTATGCCCATCAACCGACAGGACTTGACCTGAGATTTTCGCGCCGAGTGGGGAGCAGATGAACAACACCATGTTGGCGATTTCTTCAGGGTTGATAAAAGTTTGCATCGAGACTTGGCGTTCATAGCTGCGGCGAATTTCAGCTTGGGGACGATTGGTGGCGGCCGATTCGATGGCGATGACGTGATCCATGCGTGGATTGTTGATCGAGCCGGGACATATTGCGTTGGCGCGAATGCCGAATTCGCCGAGTTCCATCGCCAACGTTTTTGTAAAGCCGATCACCGCCCACTTGGATGAGGCATAGGGCGAACGATTGGGATAGCCAAACAGTGCCGCAGTTGTGGCGATATTGACGATGGAACCGCTACGCTGTGCCTTTAGATGGGGAATGACGCGCCGCGCACAGAAAAATTGTCCATTGATGTTGACCGCCATTGTGCGCCGCCAATCGGCCGGCTCAATCGTTTCAACCGCACCAGCGGGGCCGGAAATGCCCGCATTGTTGACCAGCACATCGACTCCACCCATTTGCGCGACGGCGGCATCAATAAACGCATCAACCTGCTCTGGCTGTGCAACGTCACAAACAGACGTGCCAATGGCTGGCATATCGCTGCGGCAGGCGGCGAGGCGGTTGGGGTCGATGTCACAGATATGGACTTGTGCGCCGTCAGCAAGAAAGGCTTCGGCAACGGCTCGGCCGATTCCCTGCCCTCCAGCCGTGACGATTACGCGCAGTCCGTCAACGTCTATTTTCATCTGCCTAGAGGTTCCACTTTTTTAAGGGGCGGAGCCTCTCGAATTGCGCGACCTACCGCCTTCGAGACAGGTAAATTGGCGTGATCACGCGCCATCTGCTCAACGTTGGCAAAAAAGTCATCTGGCATCGGCCGAACCTTGCCCTCATTCTGTATATAGTGCAGCATCATCGTCTCACCCGATCCCGCCACAAATCCCTCGTCCGCATGGTAAATCGTCGAAAAGACGTGCAGTCGCTTGCGGTCATAGCTGACGATTTGCGACTCGACGCGAATCGGTGCGTTGACCTTCATCTCCTGACTGTAGATGAGATGTGTCTCCACCGTGTAAAATGTGCCAGATGTGCGCTCCATGTAAGGGAATGCCCCTAGTTTGTCGAGCAGATCGGTTACGGCAAGGTCAATGACGACGTTGTAGTAGCCACTGTTCATGTGACCGTTGTAGTCGATCCAATCGGGCAGGACGGTGAACGTTGAGCAGACAGAACTTTGCCCAACATCAGAAGTTGACATTCTCGCCACCTTTGAGCGCAAAGCGTTCCCGCGCTTCGGCCGCATCCGCCACACCCAAGCTCAATTCGCTGAAGATGCGTCGCGCTTTTTCGACGTACTGTGCGTTTGATTCGGCTAGCTGGCCGCGGCCGATGTAGAGATTGTCTTCCATCCCAACACGCACGTTGCACCCCATCAGTGCGCCCACCGTAATGAGGTTAAACTGATGACGGCCGCCGCCCAAAACAGAAATTTCCGTATCATCCCCCAACAAGCGTTGAGCGGTGCGATACATGTAAATCACGTTGTCAATGTCCGCGCCAATACCGCCCAGCGTATTCATAACCATCTGCACCATAATCGGCCCCTGAACAAGCCCCATTGATTTGTAATACGCCAGCGTGTAAAGATGCCCGACATCATAGGCTTCAAATTCGAGGCGCGTTCCCGTCTCGTTTTGCAGAAACTTGAGCATGTATTCGATGTCGGCAAAGCTACTGGCAAACGGCTCGGTGCGCGTCGATTCTAGGAAAGGTTCCTCCCACTCGTGCTGCCATTTGCCTGCGTACTTTGGAATCATGGGGAAACCGCCATAGTTCATCGTGCCAAGATTACAGGAGCAGAGTTCAGGCTGCAATACACGCACGACGTTGAGGCGCTCGTCAATCGTTTGACCCGTTGCGCCACCCGTTGTCATGTTGATGATCGCATCCGTTTGGTCACGGATGCCAGCAGCGTATTCGCGGAAAATTTCGGGATCGGAAGATGGGCTACCGTCGTCGTAATTGCGGCCGTGAATGTGGATAATGGCGGCTCCTGCCTTGTGGGCAGCAACAGCATCAGCAATTAAATGGTCTGGCTTGTAGGGAAGATTGGGATTCATTGTGGGCGTGAAGCTCGCGCCCGTGACTGCGGCTGTAATGATGATATTTTTTGGCATGGTCTTAATTCACACCGATACGGCGATAAATCAGTGCGTTTTGCAAATTTGTGCTTTTCAGTAACGACGTTCCTTATAGTGGAACTATCTCAATTAGTGCAACGATGTGAATGATAACTTAGTCGTTTCAGTTCGCAAAAGAACTGTCGAAAAAATCTTGGCAGGATTAGAGCATTTGTTTTAATCAGAATACAAATATGTTAAAGTTGTAAACGCACACAGAAAAACTTCTGCTCAACCTCTCAGTACAATCATGAACAATCAAAATGCTACCTTAGAAGATCATTTCATTACAAAGCCATTTTTTAGGCAAATGGGAAGCTACATATTCAATGGGGACGCTCTCGATAGAGAGTTATTTCAAGGCGAGTTCATTGATCTCATAGTGACATCACCGCCCTACAATGTCGGAATCGAGTATGATTCCAATGATGACACATTAAGCTACCAAGATTATCTGGATTTCAACAGACAGTGGATGCTTAACTGCTATAACTGGAGTAAGCCTCATGCAAGAATGTTGCTTAACATTCCTTTAGATAAAAATAAAGGTGGGCATCGAAGTGTTGGGTCTGATCTAACGGCAATCGCTCAAATGGCTGGCTGGAAATATCACGCCACTATTGTCTGGAACGAGGGCAATATCTCACGAAGAACTGCATGGGGGTCGTGGATGTCCGCATCCGCTCCGTACGTTATCGCGCCTGTCGAATTGATTGTCATTCTGTATAAGGAATCGTGGAAAAAACTGCTGGGAAGCAAACAGTCGGATATTGCACGGGATGAATTCATGGCTTGGACAAATGGTGTATGGACGTTTAATGGAGAGAGCAAAAAGCGCATCGGCCATCCAGCACCATTTCCACGTGAACTGCCATATCGTTGTATTAAGCTATTTAGTTATGTGGATGATGTCGTATTTGATCCATTCTTAGGAAGTGGGACAACGTTGATTGAAGCGTACAATAACAATAGAATAGGCGTGGGGGTTGACTTAGATAAAGGTTACTGTGAGCTAGCAGAAAAACGTATTGTCAACAACCGCAGTTTGTTCGCAGCAAACGGCAGATAGCATGACAAAAAAAATCTCTCAGATCGCGTTGACGCTTGAATACTTTAAGCAAAATCCACTTCGGCCGATTGAACACCCAGAGGCTGTAGATTGGCTCGTCAAAGAGTATTTTGAAAGGACAGGTAAGGTTTTTCGAGACCCTGATAGAGCAATTCGCTCTCTAGCACAGCGTGGGCAGCTCGTTAAGGTAGCAAAGGGAGTGTACAAGTACGATCCCGATTTGGTAGTTAACCGTGAATTGGAAGACTTTACGTCGGCGCAACGTGAGAAGATTTTTGAACGTGATGAGTATCGTTGCGTGATCTGCGGCAAGGGTCGTCAGAATGGGGTTGAAATCCATGCAGATCACATCAAGCCAAAAGATTTAGGCGGCAAAGCTATCATTGAGAATGGGCAAACGCTCTGTGCAACTCATAATTTCCGAAAAAGGAACCTAAAGCAAACTGAATCTGGCAAAAAGATGTTCATCCGATTGTATGAGCTTGCCAAAGCATCTGACGACACCGAAATGGTTCTATTCACGTCTCATATTCTCAAAGTGTTTGAACGATATGACATAAATGGACACATCGAATGGATTCGATGACTTTATCACGATAATCAGGATTTCCCTCTTCCAAACACAATTGTGTCGCTAGAAATCAGCCACTACGGCGAAATTTCGCTTTGTGTCGGCCGAAAAAAGCCAACGCATCATCAGCGGCCGCCCACTTACGCACACAATTCCTCATAGTTATTGAACTTCCAATTGATTTCTGCTCTCAATAGAAACATATCCTCTACGCCATTTTAACGACTTATAACCATCCTCAAACCCCCAAAGCAAGGTTCATCGCAAGGCGACAACAGTACCTTAGTACCAATGTTTTAATTTGTAATGTAAAGGGAGCTTGAAATGCTATTCACGAATTCTGTTGGGAAGTTTTTATTCCGCATATCTATGCTTGCGCTTGGTCTCATTCTAATCATGATAGCGACGCGCGTTTTTGCCGCGCCAAACATCGACCTGTCCTCGGTCAACCAATACAATCAAATCAGTTTTGGCGATGCTGATTTGGAAAATTCTTATGCTTTTGGCTCTGTTGCCTATGGTGGCAATGCGAGATTTGACACAGTTAGTCTATCAACTCAATCATCTAATATACCTTGTCCAAGTGGTAATACGGTCGTTGAGGTAGCTGGAAATGTCGAGTACATTGATGGCAAGATATTTGGTGGTAGCGGCCGACATGGAGGCACGTTGAATCAAGGCAGCCAAACATTTGACTGTAACCAAGATAATTGGGTTCAGGCACCGCCAACTGTTAATTTTGCAGCCATTCAGACCGAGCTAACCAATCTATCGAGCGACTTAGCAAATGCCACTGTAACCGGCCCGCTGAAGATAGGCGACTGCTTTGTTGATGCAACAAAGACGAACTCTGATTTGAACGTCTACAACATTGATGCGAGCATCTTTGAAAACCCAGACCCAAATCGTACCTGCACGTTTGTAATTGATGCGTCCTGTAGTGCAACCATCCTGATTAATATCAGCGGAACCACGATAGACTTGAACAACTTTAACTTAACGCTAGCCGGGGGGGCTTTGTCTCCAAGTCGAGTATTGGTTAATTTCTATGAAGCACAAACCATAAATTTCAACAATGTTCAAATTGGCGGGACAGTTCTCGCACCATTAGCAACGGTGAATGGTGCGGTTTCAAATGCGTTCCTTAATCGCATCATCGGTGGGCTGTATGCGGCCGAATTGAATGGCCAGTTTAATTCAGAACTCGCGCCGTTTGTCGCGGGGCCACAAAGTGGCTGTGAGCTGGCGTATGACTTCGGTGACCTGCCAGACCAATACAGCGTTAATCTGTTGGAAAATGGCGCACGTCACGAAATTGGTAGTCTATTCTTGGGCAACACAATTGACCAAGAGCCAGATGGTCAGCCCTCACCCGGCGCGGATGGCGATGCAAGCGATGAAGATGGCATCGTGGCAGACCCCAGCACATGGACAAGCAACACGGTAGGGGGCGGGAACATCTCCACATTTGCTAGTGGCGCAGGTTGCCTAAACGGTTGGCTTGACTGGAACAATGACGGAGACTTTGATGATGCCGACGAACACATCATCATTAACACTGCTGTCGATGCAGTTGGCAAACAAATTAGCTTTGACGTTCAGTATGTGCCAATGGGCAGCATTCGCTATGCACGCTATCGTCTGACGGAGCAGATTTTCGTGAATGGTCAAGCGTCATGTGACTATGAGGTTTCACCAACAGGCTTCTATAAAAATGGTGAGGTCGAAGATTATCAGTACATATTTGCAGATGCAACGGCCGTTACACTGACATCGGCCGAAACCGCCCCTGCGACCGCCTCGCTCATCCTCAGCCTTGCGCTTGCGCTTGGCCTGACAACAGTGACGTTTGTGCGACGCAAAGAGGCTTAATCGCACAGTTTGCCAAAACTTTGGAACTGTAAAAAGGGTGTCGCAATGACACCCTTTTTGTTTGCTTCCTGCACAAAGACGGCTCACAATCCCGTGCATGACAGAAAAACGCTGGTTGAGCTTGAAAGACGCGGCGGCACAGTTAAGTGTCCATCCAACGACGTTACGACGCTGGGCAGACAGCGGGGCAATTCCCGTGTTGGTGACACCGGGCGGGCATCGGCGGTTCGACTCGGCCGAAATCGTCCGTTTTGCTCAAAGCCAACACGTTCGCCGCCGTGACAACGTACAGAGTGTCTGGGCAGAAAATGCGCTACAGCAGACACGTCAGCAAATCACGCGCCGTCCCGATGCCGACTTTTTGCCAACCGATGCGGTCGCCAAGCAGCAGTTGCGGTTGCTTGGTCAGCGGTTAATTGGCTTGGCGATGCAGTATATGGCAGCCGAGAGCGAAACAGAAAGTCTACTGATTGAAGCGGAGGAGATCGGCCGATCCTATGGCACCCTTTCCCAAACTAACGGTCTTTCCCTGACCGATACACTACGCGCCAGCCTCTTTTTTCACCAACAACTGCTCGAATCATCGCTCGACCTCCCTGAAAACGCCCGTATTATGCCCAAAACAAATCGACGTATCTTGCAGCGCATCAATCGCCTGCTCAACACAGTACATCTCGGCATTGCGGCAATGTATGAGTAGAAGTTGCAAATTTTTAGCGCGAATCGGCTACAATTGGGCTTATTTACAATATGGAGTAAGCAATGATATTAAACGGTACGCCGACGCTGACACAGTATGAGACATTTTTAGTAAATATTGCGGAAGGGGTGGCGCATGTTCGGTTGAATCGGCCGAAAAAAGCCAACGCCCTCAACGCAACCGCATGGCAAGAGATGTTGCGAATTTTTGAGGCACTCGATGCAGAGCCAAGCGTTCGCGTCATTATTTTGAGCGGTGAAGGCAAGAATTTTTGCAGCGGCATCGACTTAGGGATGCTAATGACCTTGCGCCCCGGCGACCCCGATGAATGCCAAACACGCCATCGTGAGCGGATTCGCAGATTTACGCTCGACCTGCAAGCCCCAATCAATGCCATTGAAAATTGCCGCAAGCCCGTTCTCGCCACCATCCAACGAGCCTGTGTGGGTGGTGCGCTCGATGTCACTAGCGCGTGCGATATGCGTTATGCAACCACAGACGCATTTTTCTCGATTGCAGAAGTAGATATGGGTCTTGTCGCCGATCTTGGCACGATGCAGAGGTTGCCCAAGCTGATTCCAGAGGGTGTGGTGCGCGAGTTGGCCTACACAGGTCGTCGTATGTATGCAGAAGAGGCACAATCGGTCGGTTTTGTTAACAAAGTTTACAACGACTACGAAACGATGATGGCGGCCGTGACCGAAACTGCTCGCATGATCGCCAGCAAATCACCTGTCGTCATTCGCGGCACAAAGCATATTCTCAACCATAGCCGAGATCACTCTGTCGCTGAAGGGCTGCAATATGTGGCGACTTGGAATGCGGGCATGATTCTCTCGAATGACCTGAGCGAAGCGTTTATGGCGAAAATGCAAAATCGTCAACCTATTTTTGCCGACTGATGTTTCCAACACTCACACAAATCCGTCAGCTAGACATGTATAACCGCGTCACGATTCCGGCCGAATTTCTCGATGCAATGGGGCATACAAACATCCGTCATTATGTCGGGATGTTTGATGAGGCGGCATGGGGATTGTTTCAGCGATTTGGGATGACCGCTGACTATATTGCCGATCAGCACGGCGGTGCATTTGCGCTCGAACAACATTTGCGCTATCTAGCAGAGGTCAAGCTAGGCGAAACGGTTGCTATCTATTTTCGCGTCGTTGGTCACACCCCAAAGCGCGTTCATTTTGTCGGCTTTATGATCAATGAATCGGCCGAAAAGCTAGCCTGCATCTTTGAAAGCTTAGGCTCACACGTCGATCTCAAACGCCGACGCACGTCAGCATGGCCATCTGAACTCTCAGCAAACATTCAGTCGCTCTTGGACAGACATAACGCACTCGATTGGGTTGCGCCTCTGACGGGGACGATACAAGCGTGATTTTCTGTTGTTGAGTGTCAGGAATTGTTTCTATGCAATTGGAGCAGCCGCAGGAACTTCCGGTTGGCGCAGGCGACGGAGCGCATAAGCAGCTAATCCTGTGACGGCCGAGCCAACAGCAACGCCACCGATCATCCAGCCACGACGCGACGTATCCGTGATCCAAAGGTTTGGCTCGGCCGCAGGGTAGTCGAGCAGGGCAGATTGCAGATTGTTGATGTAATCGGCCGAGAGCGACACAATCTTCAACGCCTCAGCGAGCCCTTCCGCGATCTGGAAATAGGTCGTCAATTCGGGATACTGCTGACACATTATCTGTGTCGCATCCACTTGCCCACGTGCAAGCATTTCCCCATGTGTGTTCAAAATCTCAAGTGCGACAAGTTCATTCATGCCCAACTCCAAAGCCCTTAGGCTTCAATCTCTTTATTTCGCTGCCAAAAACGCAGGTTGCGTCGTTTTTCTTTTCTTTCAATGGCGAAATCTTCACCCAAATCTTCACGTAACGCCAGAAGTGTGCGATGATAGAGCGATTTAACTGCCCCTTCGCTACGCCCCATAATCAGACCGATCTCTGCGTTAGGCAACCGATTCAGGAATTTGAAGATAACTAAATCTTGACGCTCTTGAGGCAGTCGGCGAATTGCTTGTAGTAAGCGAGCCTCGTTCTCAACCATTTGCATCAATGTCTCAGGCCCGTGGTTGGTATTGCGCCATTCGCCGATTTCATCGAGCGAGACAAAGCGGCGTTTACTTGTGTCCCGATGATGATTTGCTACAAGGTTATGTGCAATTCGGTAGAGCCACGCAGTAAAGGGCAATCCTTTATCTTCATACGCTCCCACGTGCTTTAATGCCCGTTGAAAAACTCGCGCTGTCAAATCTTCAGCGTCCTCGCGGTTGCCTGTCCGGTAGTAGATATAGCTGTAAATCTTCTCGACATAGCGTCGATAAAGCTCACCAAATGCCTCTCTATCCGTCTTTGCACGGTCAACCAGCTTTGGCTCATCCATTTCCGACCAGTCTGTGTCTTCAATCAATTCACTGCTCAACACGCCCATTCAAGAATCTCCATCTACACGAAGCGTGCATACTAATAAACACGCTTTGCTGAAATTGGTTACGCCCACAATGATATGTCGTGTGTGAAGGTTGCGACAAGGGCAACGTCGTGACGTTTTGGGTATGATTATGAAGTCAATACGTGATGGATAGGCAAATTGTTGCAAATTCCTGTTGGAATTATCTTTCTGGCTGCTATAATTCAGCTTCATGCTACGGGGACGTGGCGGAATTGGCAGACGCGCATGACTTAGGATTATGTACCGCAAGGTGTGAGAGTTCGAGTCTCTCCGTCCCCATCAACAAAAAGAGCTTCATGCGAAGCTCTTTTTGTTTTCATTTTGTCAACCGCGGTTGACAAAGTTTCCCGTGAAACACGGTTGCCGTCACTTTCTAAGCATGTTATCGTTTGAGTTGATAACAAGTCACAAGGAAATCTGTAAATGAGTCGTGTAATTTCAATCGCAATGCAAAAAGGTGGTGTTGGTAAAACAACAACGACGATCAACTTAGCGGCGGCTCTTGCGGAAGCAGGTCAGCGTGTTTTGGTCGTTGATCTCGATCCACAGGGCAACTTGACAGAGCATATTGGCTTCGATCCAGAAAACACAACGCCTTCCCTATACGACGTTTTCAAAACAGAAATCAGAGGGCAAGAGCCAAATCTTGCAGAGGCAATGTATGAAACAGGTGAAGGTTTCTACTTATTACCTTCTCAGCCAGAATTGAGCCTGATCGAACTTGAGCTACATAATGCGATGAGTCGAGAGCGCGTTTTGGAAACGATTCTCGAACCTGTTCAAGATTTTTTCGACTTTATCTTAATCGACTGTAATCCATCGCTTGGTCTACTGGTTATAAATGCTTTAACGGTCTCGGATGGGGTTCTGATTCCAATTCAGACAGAGTATCTTGCAGCGCGTGGCGCAAATATGATTCTGTCCACAATTGCAATGATTAAGCGCAAAAAGCTCAATCCATTTTTGCAGGTGGACGGGGTTATTCTGACGATGGCAGACCCACGAACGTTGATTACACGCGAGGTGAGCGAGGCAGTGCGAAAACATTTAGGGCATGAGCAGCGTGTTTTTGAAACGATTGTGAAACGCTCCGTTCGCTTCCCTGAAAGCGCGGCCGCAGGGCAGAGTATTTTAACCTATTCACCACGTTCACAAGGTGCGGCTGCCTATCGTCAGATTGCGAAGGAGTTGCTGACCGATGGTGAATAAACGTCCCGCGATTTCATTCGAGAAACGGGCATCAGAGGCACGTCACGGTGATTTGGAGCAGATGTTTGCAGTTTCGGCCGAACGTCTGCGCTTCATCACCCTACCAATTAACCAAATCGAACCCGACCCAGATCAGCCTCGCCGAGTGTTTGATGACAGTTCGCTCCAATCACTTGCCGACAGCATCAAGGAGAGTGGTGTCATTCAGCCCATTGAGGTTATTCAGACGGGGCGCACGAGCTATCGGATCGTGCATGGCGAGCGGCGTTGGCGTGCGTCAAAACTGGCGGAGCAAGACACCATTCCCGCGCTTGTTAAACGCACAGATTACGATGACACAACCCGCTATGTGCGCCAATTGGTTGAAAATATGCAGCGGGAAGACCTAAATGATATAGATCGGGCGGCCGGATTAATTCATCTGCGCGAGTTGCTGCAAGAACAGGCAGCCGAAGCGGGGGCAACACGCAAAGTATCGTTTACAAAAGTGGCTGAGAAAGTCGGCTATTCTCGCCAACGAGTCAGTCAACTTGTTAGATTGCTTAATTTGCCAGAGGAAATGCGTCAAAGTGTGCAAGAGGGTCACATTAGTGAGCGCGACACGCGCCTTTTTCAAAAGTTAACCCCGACACAGCAGCAACAGCTTTTTCACGCATGGCATGTGGAGGGACAACTCTCGCAAGCTGAGTTGAAACGAGTAGCTGATTTGATTAAGAAAAACAGTGCAATGAGCGTTGCGAGAGCCGTTACAATTGTGCAAGATGCCATTGAAGCACCTGTTGTGGATCAACAACGCAATAAGAACAGACGTGCGGCGGCGCAGATGCTTAAAAGTATTGGACAGATTGAGGTAGAAAAGGTGGACTCGGCCGAAGCACAACAACTTCTTAACACCCTCACACAAGCAGAAACACAACTAAAAGCATTAATCGGTAAATTAGTCACCTTAGCTGTATCGTAGAGAAAAGGAACCTTATGATTATCGGGAGCGCAACATCGGGTGGCACACAAGTATATGCCGCTAAATTTCCAGCGTATCAGTTTCGAGAATTAGGTGTAACGGGTCTACAGGTCAGCCAAGCGGGATTTGGCAGCTATCGCATCAATCCACAGATACAAAAACATCACATCGCGCTACAACAGGCGTTGGCGCAAGGTATCAATCTGATCGACACCAGTTCCAACTATGCGGACGGCGGTTCGGAGCGACTGATTGGGCATGTTTTAGAGCTTATGATAGCCGGCGGACAGTTGAGCCGTGAGCAGCTTGTCATCGTTTCCAAAGTGGGCTATTTACAGGGGGAGAACTATGCGCTGAGTCAGCAGCGAAAGGCAGAGGGGCAGCCTTTTCCAGAGTTGGTAGATTATAGTCATAATTTAGAGCATTGTATCCATCCAACTTTTATCAAAGATCAGCTCACACGCTCGCTCTCGCGGCTCAATTTGGAGAGGCTGGATGTCTATCTCTTGCATAACCCTGAGTACTATCTGGGGTGGGCAGAGAAGAAAGGCATTGCGCTACAAGCAGCGCGAGATATTTATTATGATCGCCTCAAACGGGCGTTTAAATATCTTGAGGAAGAAGTTGAGGCAGGGCGCATTGGCTGCTACGGGATTAGTTCCAATACATTTGTTGAATCGGCCGAACACACCCAATACACTAACCTTTCCCGCTGTCTCGAAATTGCCCAATCTATCAATGCCGAGCATCACTTTCGCGTCATTCAGTTTCCAATGAATCTACTCGAAACGGGTGCGGCCGTTGAGAAAAACCAGCCCACCGATGAAACGGTTCTCTCTATTGCTCAACAACATCAGTTGGGTGTATTGGTCAATCGGCCGCTCAACGCCGTCGTTGGCAGCGTGTTAATTCGACTTGCCGATGCGCCAGAGACAAAACAGGCAACGATGCAAGATGTCGATGAAAGTTTGGCGATGGTTGTGCAGTTGGAACGACAGTTTCAGCAAGAAATTATGCCCATCCTCAAACATTCTCCACAGGTTGTCAGCCAACTTGGACAATATCTGACAGCAGGGCAGATGTTGCAAGGACGTTGGTTTAGCTTAGGGACGTATCATCAATGGCAGCAGACAGTGCAGGATGTTTTGATTCCTCGTCTGAATGCGGCGCGGAGTTTCTTGATTAAGCCGGGCAATTTATCGGCCGAAGATGCACGATGGCTCGAAAAGTATGTCAAAGCGGTCAATCTGGCATTTAGTCGCATCGGTGGGGTCTATGGGGGATTGGCAAAGGAGCGCGAACAAGAGCTAAAACGGCTCATCGCAGCAGCAAATCCTGCTTGGCAAGCTGGCACACTCTCACAAACTGCGATTCGCGCTTTACGCACGACGAATGGTGTCACGAGCGTTCTCGTTGGGATGCGCGAGATCATCTATGTTGCGGATGTCTTAACAGAGTTAAAAGTATCTATTGAGCAAGTTGATAATAATCATGCTTGGCAACAGATGACAACGTGACTCAATGTGACTTTGCAGTGTCAAATAGAACGAATTTTATAACAATCAAAAATGGAGCATAAAAATGGATGAATTAGTTAAAGTTGTACAGAACAAAACAGGTTTGTCAGAAGCACAAGCACAGAAGGCGGCCGAAGCCGTTGTTGACTTCTTGAAAGCCAAAGCCCCACCTCCTGTTGCCAGTGCAATTGATGGATTAGTCGGTGGTGGTGACAGCGGTGGCTTGATGGGAAAGGCAAGTGGAATGTTAGGCGGCTTGATGGGTGGTAAGTAGTCTGGCAATCAGGTTTTGACAAAAGCCTGTGGCTCAAGTCACAGGCTTTTTTGATCCTTCGCTGACAATCTGTCTATTCGCCAATGTTCCCGACCAGACTTCAAACGGCCGACCGCTACGTTCATCATCTTTGAAAAACGTCACATAAGACATAACGATATAGGAGGCAAAGCTAGCACCTTCGCCGCTAAAAAGCGTCTGCTCATGTATGTTTTTCCATGTACCAGCGTTGAAGTAAAGCAACTCTTCATCTCGTTCATCGGTTATACGACGATCAAGCGGGACAACACGCTGATTATGGGTATGACCATAGGCGACATAGCGAACATTTCCACTGACAAGCCATGGCTCGGCGGCAGCGGCACGCGCATAGTGGTCGAGGGCCGATGAGACTACACGGGAAGCAGATTCACCGATTTCGATAATCCGCTCAGAAAATGGAAGCGTGACAAAACGGGATGCTTGCAACAACAGTTGTAGCTTATCGACGGGTTGTAATCCGAACTTATCTTGCGCTCTGACAAACTCCGATTTGAGCAAATTATCGACAAGTTGATTCCAAACGCCTTGTACCTCACGACGCATACTTTTGTGCATTCCGTGTGCTTTGAAGCGTTCAAGCAAGCTATTGAGCCACGCGGGGAGTGAGGTTAGCGGCCGAACGTTGGCAATCTCCTTCAAGTCATCAATGAATGTCTGGTCAAAATTGGGCTGATCGCCTATTGCCTCCTGCACAGCGATAGGGAAACGGTTGATCAACTCGATGACCAGCGCATCCCCTAGAGAAGCAACATCACGCCGACCGGCCTTTTCGTCAAAGTTGAACTCGTCATAGAAATCGCCATGACGCAAGAAGACACTGTGTTCACGCATCAACTTGTGCAGCGTGGGATGACTTTCTGATGCCAGATCATACGGAAACGGTTTGGTTGGATCGTTAGCGAGACCAATTTGCTCGCAAAGCTGTGTGCGGATGCGATTGTAGCGTTCACCCTCGCACACATAGACCCAATCATGGTTGCCAGCAATATAGAAAATGCGTGCTTGTATCTGTTTGAGTGGCGGCTGATGGTCAGGATAGCCATTTTGGGCGTGGGGGATTTCGATCAGGCTATCGCCTTTGGGCGTAATGGCGCGTAATCTGCTAAGAGCCTCCTGATTGTTGGCTAAGATAGCATTGGTTATTTCTTCGACTTTTTCGCTAAACGCTTCTTCCCAATTGGGAACTTCTTTGGTTGGCCACGGCCGAATTTGGCAATCGTCATCTGTCCAGCGCGTTGAGCGAATGATGTCAAAAATATCACCCATCAGGATGATGTCGAAAGAATCTATCGGCTCATAACGCTTATCGGGTGCATTGGGATTCTGGGCTTGAGCAGCGCGATTGTCACGCCAAGAGGCATCATAGGCGAGTTCGCGCAAGTTTTTGGTGAAGTCATGAAATGCGCTGGCTCCGATTGTGCTGCCTGTTGTGCCGTCGGTGAGATGTAGGTCGCTGATAACTACGAGCATAGGTACTCCTTCTTTCGGCACATAGCGTATGAGGAGTAGGCGAGATTGTCAAGGAAAATAGAAAATTCCCGCCTTTACGAGAGCTCAGGTTTTTAGCCTAGTTCTGTATAGTTACTCTCTTGCAGCAGCGTGATGGCAAGGTAGCAAAAGCCAATCAGGAAGGCGAATATGAGGGAAAGCGACCATGTGTGGACGTAGGTGGCAGGGCTGAATAGTTGATGGAAGATGTCGCTGACCAATCCTCTCGGATTCGACACAATGTCCCATGAGTTGAAGCGGAGAAATCGGCCGATATACACCCCAAACCCACTCGCTCCTAACGCCGAAATCACAAACAGCCAGCCAAACCATTCGCCAAACTTTTGCCGCACGACGACGTGCATCCACGCTAATGACGTATAGCCTACAAAAAGCCCCGCGAGAGCGAACGTCAGAAACATGGACAGGTCGAGCCAGATCAGTTGATTTGACCAGCGAAAATGAACGAGATCAGTCAGGATATAAGGGGCGTTTGGGAAAAAGAGTAGCCAGAGTGAACCGAGTGGGAGAAGGGCAAGAAGGGGTGGATTTTTCCAAAGGCGCAACATGAAGGCAATACCCAATGGAATCCATGCGAGAAAGAGGTTCCAGACGAGGAAGAATGCCCAGCGATCTGTTTGGATACCGCGTAGAACAGCGAGACCGCTAGCGACAATGGAAGCTGTTAAGAGGAGAGCAATGAGAAGAAGATTTCGGAAATTCATTTCGGTATTCGGTATTCGGTCATCATTCACCGAATACCGTCGTTAGTCGGTTAAAAGTCGCATGGTGTGGGCGTGGGCGAAGTGATAGGATTGCCATGGAGCGTCGGCCGATCTCTCTTCCACTGCAAGCGCACGCGCTTGCAATTCAAATGTTAGCGACTCATGGGCAGACAGTGCCAATTCGGCTATATACGTACCCGAATCGTAGTCATAACGTTCAATTTCTACCGCGGTTGTCGGCAATAGGTCAACAATAGCGGCAAGCTCAGGTGTTGCATCGTTAGAAAGCGTCATTAAATAGCGTAAATCAAGTCCTGCCGCGCTGCCCGGAGCGTCTGAACGAGTATCTAACCGCGAGACTTGATTCCAATCGGTATACACTTCGCCACCAAGTAACTGATAACGCGCCCAGTTCTCGCGCACAATAAACGCATCGACGTTCATCACGTTGAGCGTGGCGACGTAGCCAAGACAGCAAACAAGCAGGCCAATAGCAAAACGTTCCGATTTGCGCCAAAGTGTGATGATGAACCAAACAAACACAATTGCCAGCCAAACCATGAAAACATGCGACAGCACGCGATCTTCCGTAAAGCCGTAGGTCAATTCGTAGAGGCGCAGACGACGGAAAGCTGAAATCAACATCACGGTTACACAAAAAACCATCACTATACTTGATACGTTGTAAAGCAGCATTTTGTTCCGTGTATCGCGGAGCGTTAATTTTTTGAGGACTAATATCAAAAATAGCGTCAAAACGGCAACAGCAACCAGCTCGAAAAAGCCCCGTCGTGCATACTCTGCATAGGTAAAGCCATCGAGCTTGATATTCTTTGCGCCGCCAAACAGATAGCTAAACTGCACGGTGACAAAGGCGACGAATAGAAGATTGACCGTGTTTAGGATGATTGTCGATTCGATGAAGCCGAGAGTGAGTGAGAAAGGTAAGGATAGTGTAGCAGAATCTGTTTTGGCCTGTTGCGCGGCCGAAATCTCCCCAATCGGCCGCGTCAACGCATACGCCATCGCACCAGCCGCCAGCCATGCGATAAATCCAATCAACATCAGGCGTACAATGATTTCGCTAAAGTCGGGCAGGTTGATCCATGCCTCAACACGTTGGGCGAAGATGAGATCGGCCGAAAGCAACAACGCCCCAAAGACCAGCAAAATCGGCAACGCCAACAACAATCCACGTATCACAGGAACCAACGCCCCTGAATTCTCGCGCTCCTTCTGCTCTGTCTGCACAGCACGCAATAACCCGAATGTGCCAGTTAGCGACCAGATCATCACCGCGAGTGGCTTTAAGATAAAGTAGTCTATTGAGCTTTGAGCGACAATTTTGCCACCGCCAAAAAAGTACACGTACAGCATAAGAAGCAGTAAAACGGTGCAGATATTCAAAAAAGTGAGAAATGGATTTGCGCGAATAGCGACCATCGCCGCAAAGAAAAGGGTTGGCGCGAGCAGTAGCAAGGCATCACGTTGCGGTTTAATATGTTCTTTCCAGCCTGTAACAAGCAATGTTATTGCGAGTAAACTCGCATAAACTACAAGTGAGATACCCAATGGTTTATTGTAAAATGCCCAGTCAAATAGCCAGCCCAGCGTTAGGGCAGCGATGGCAAGGCGTGTTGGTGCGGCAAGTTGAACGCGGGTCAAAGGGGTGGTCGTCGTTTCTTGTGGTCTGATGGTTGTCATAGCTACCTCTATGTTTAATCTATTTGTCACAAGGATAAAGCTGCGAGACGTTGATTACAATGACCTAAGTACAGATAGTGAAGCACTCAGGTGCTTGCTATGTAAGCCACAAACGCCGCACAATCATCGTGTTCTCATTGGCTTAACGACAAATAGACATTCTCGATCATTCGCAGTAGATTAAGATACATGATAAACCAAAAGATTGATATTGAACGAGCGCGACGAGAAACGCGCCATTGTGACGATGTTTTACATTTCAATAATGCTGGGTCGTCCTTGATGCCGATTCCAGTCAGCGATGCTCTCCATGCGTATCTACAGCAGGAGGAGCGCATGGGTGGTTATGAGACGGCCGAAGCGCAAGCGGATGCCGTGGCAAATTTTTATCGTGCAGGTGGGCGTTTACTCAACTGTTCGCCGGACGAAATCGCGTTTGTTGAAAATGCGACTCGCGCATGGGATATGGCATTTTACGGGTTTCAGTTTCGGCCGGGCGACAAAATCTTGACGACTGTTTCAGAGTATGGCAGCAACGTGATTGCCTATTTGCAACAGGCACAACGGATGGGTGTCGAGATCATTTTTGTGCCAGATGATGAACATGGGCAAATTGACGTGAGGGCGTTGGAAAATTTGATAGATGAACATGTCAAGTTAATCAGCATTAGTCACATTCCGACGTATGGTGGGTTGGTTAATCCGGCCGTTGTGGTCGGGAAAGTGGCAAATGCAGCGGGAATTCCCTATTTGCTCGATGCGTGTCAGTCAGTTGGGCAAATGCCCGTTGATGTGCAGGAAATCGGCTGCGACATGCTTTCGACAACGGGGCGCAAATATCTGCGTGGGGCGCGTGGAACGGGGCTGCTTTATGTGCGAGAGGGTTTTATTGAGCAATGTGAGCCAGCGTTTTTGGATCAGTTTGCGGCCGAGTTAATTGCGCCAACGGCGTATCGAATATTTGCAGGGGCACGACGCTATGAGACGTTTGAACGCTTTTTTGCAGGACAAGTTGCAACGGGCGTAGCAATAGATTATGCGTTGGAGTGGGGGCTAGAAGCGATTCAAACGCGGATTTATACGTTAGCAGACCAGTTACGCAAAGAACTTGCCCAAATTGATGGGGTGACGGTGACTGATTCGGGGGAAGAACAGTGCGGGTTGGTGACGTTCTCGGCCGAACAACTCTCTGCTGACCAAATCAAACAAGCATTAGCAACGCATCGCATTAACGTCTCAACGGGGGGTGGTTCTGGAATGCTGCTCTCATTTTTGCAGCGAGGGCTCACGCGGGTCGTGCGAGCGTCAGTGCATTATTTTAATACGGAGGGGGAAATCGGCCGATTCATCGCCGTTCTCCGCATGATTCTCAGCAAATAAGATGCAATCAGACGCTGTATTTTTTGTGAGCAACTCACAAAAAATACAGCGTCTGCAATTTAGGTTTAATCGTTGTTTAGCGTTATTCTCACACTGGATTTGTTGTAATGATTCACAATATTTTACTCGTTGAAGATAATCCAAAACTGCGTCCCGCGCTCGAAATGGGGCTAAATCAGTCCCATGTTGTGCAAGTGTCTGCGAGTTGCGATTCGGCCGAGCGTGCATTCGATCTTTGTCTCGAAAATCAGCCCGACGCTATCCTAATGGACGTACAATTGGCAGGAAAAATGAATGGAATTGAGGGTGCAGTTGCCATTCGGCGCGAGTTTCCACGTATGCCAGTTGTCTTCTATTCGATTCAAGATGACGATGACTATTACCGTGATTTTCGACGCAGCGGCATTTTGAGCCATTATGCTTACGTCCGAAAATCGAACTATTTGCTGCCAAACATGATTGTCCCATTGTTGCGTGATGCAATTTCAGGCCGCAGCTTTATCGATTCTGACATCGAATCACGGGTACAAGAAGTCCGCTACAAAGACGAGAATGATCCGCTCGCGCTGTTGGAACCAAATGAGTTGACAGTTGCAAAAATGGTCGCGGCGGGAATGAGCAATAAGCAGATCGCAGGGCGACTGGGTTTTCGAGATAAGCGCACAATCAGCCGTGTCAATGGACAAATTTACACGACATGGGGACTAAAAAACACAACGACCGATGAAAAGGTAGCTCGAACACGAGCGGCGATTATTGTATTGACGGGGCAGTTTATTCAGTGGGATGAGGATGGGACACAACTGGTGATGGATGCACGCGGCCGTTGGGTCACGCGGGAGATCGGTCATGAGCTATGACATTACGATCTATCATGCTGATGTAAAAACCCTTTTCACAGTGCAGGCAGAGGCTATTTTTGAGCGTCCACCGCGGTTGCCAGATGGCGTATGGGAATGGTTTATCAGCGCAATCGTGAAGCGAGGTTATTTGCAGGAAGGAGTGAATCGCTATGTGACCTTTGTCAAAGAAACACCAATTCAACTTAGCTTATACGACACTGAGATAGCGATTTCTATCCCCTATTGGGCAAACGCGCTGGACGCGATTTTTGAAGCATCCATGCTTGTGTCAGAGTTAATCGAAGACCATAAACAACTCGTTGCCTATGATCCACAAAGTGGTGAATGGATAGCATAGCGTCCTAATTTTGTTGTTTTTTAACGTAATCCGCCAAAAATGCCTTCCTTTCTGCTCGACTACTCTCAGTACGTCCTCTCGTTAACAAACGCGATGCTGCTTTTGTGGCTGGGGTTAACCGTTGTGTTAAATGCGGAAAAGCGCACAGTTGGGGTGTGGGTCGTTGGGAGCAGTTTGCTGTTGGGAAGCGCATTTTTCATCAGCTATTTGGCTCTGCGGATTATCGGCATCAACACATTTACGACGACGAGTACGCTCTTTCTCGCCGTTGCGTCGTTGCCGCCCGTCATTTTGCCATTTGCATGGTATGGCGTTATTTTGTGGTATGCAGGCTATACGAATCACAGTGCAGAACCGTTTCGACGGCGACATGAGAGCAGATTGGCGTTGTTTGTCATGCTGTTGGTAGGTGGGGTTATTGCGTTGGGGCTGTTGGGGATTCCGTATGTGCCTGTCATCGGCCGAATCACTTACCCTTTCTGGAACCCCCTGCGCGGCATTGCGCGTGTTGAATCATTTGGTGTGCCAGTTGTGATGATTGTCTATCCCATTTACACGCTTCTCTGCATCTTGTCATCGCTCGATGCACTCTGGCGACCAGCTCAATCAGAACGCATCATGGGGGACGAGGCACAACGACGCGCTCGGCCGTGGCTTGCTGCAACGGCGATCACGATGCTTGCGGTTGCCATTGTTGTGACGGCCGCGATGGTGTGGGTTTTCAACAATATCAAAGTTGGCAACCTTTATATATTAACGCCAGCCGCATTTGAAACGCTCACTCTGTTTGATTTGCTAGCGCAGCTCTCAATTCTTTTAGGCGTGCTATGTGTGGGGCAAGCAATTGTATCGTATGAGTTATTCACAGGGCGTAGCTTGCCGCGTCGTGGGCTGTTGACATTTTGGCGATGGACAGTGCTGTTCGTGGTCGGGTTAAGCGTCGTCATCAGCGTCCCAATTGTGCGGGATTCACCCTTAATTTATAGTGTGCTACTCACAATTATATTGATCGCTACGGGGCTGGCATTGCTCAACTGGCAGTCGTATGTGGAGCGGGAAAACGGGATGGCGCGGCTCAGACCGTTTGTGCGGAGTGAAGGACTATATCACTCGTTGTTGGTGGGAGATTCGGCCGAATCGCACCCATCCTTCCAAGCACTCTGCAAGAATGTTTTACATTGTGAACGCGCCTATTTGGTCGCAACGGGCGCGTTTGCACCGCTCGTTGACGATTTGATATTTGGAGAGGGGAATGTGCCAGATATTGCGGGGTTATTGGGGGTTTCGGCCGATACTTTTTACACGTCCATCGATCCCACACAATTTAATACAACCCATTTTGCGATTCCATTATGGGGTGAGCGCGGTTTGATCGGCATCCTATTACTCGGCAAGAAAGTGGATGATGGACTTTATACACAGGAAGAGATCGAGATTGCACGCACAACCTGTGAACGACTGATTGACACACAAGCAAGCGCGGCTGTGTCACGACGACTCATGCAGTTGCAACGAGAGCGCATGGCGCAAAATTTAGTGATCGATCAGCATTCGCGGCGCGTCTTACATGATGAGGTACTCCCACTGATTCAAACGGCAATGATTGCATTGAGCGGTAATGACCAAGCGGAAGCGATCTCGCTGATGGGACATGCCCACAAAGAGGTTTCCAATTTGCTGCATGAATTACCGATGGTGGCAACACCCGATGTGAAGCGGTTAGGCGTGATTGGGGCGTTGCGGCGGGTTGTAGAGATTGAGTTTGCAACGGTGTTTGATAATGTGGTTTGGACGATTGATGAGGAGGCGGAAGAAACGTTAAAGGGAGTGGGAGAGATTTCGGCCGAGACCCTCTTCTACGCCACCCGCGAAATCATCCGTAATGCTGCCAAATATGCGCGTCACCCCGACCGCGCATTGACCTTGACGCTCGAACTCTCACAGACAATTTACGATTTACGCCTTACGATTTGCGATAATGGCATCGGTTTGCGAACCTCAGCAACAGGCAGCACAGGGCAGGGCTTAACAATGCACAGCACGTTGATGGCGGTGGTTGGGGGATCGTTGGCGGTGGAAAGTGTGCCAAACGAGATGACACGGGTTACACTGACTCTCTCATGCTAATATACGTTCCTCTACAAATTTCAGCGATTTGTTCCCTTTAACGAAAGACAAAATTTGTAGTGCTTTGAGTAAAATATGAAACTATCTTCACAAGTGACGAGCCAGTTCAGGAATCGGTCAATCCTAGACTACCTTGCTGGTCGCTACACTTATCTATCCCGCGAACAATGGGCAGAACGCATTGCCGAAGGTCGTCTCACTTACAATGATGCCCCTGTTACCTCTGAAATGATTGTCAAACAAGGTGGAATAGTCACCTATGACGTACCGCCTTTTCCTCAACCTGACGCAAATTTTGACTACACTATCATCTACGAAGACGAATGGATCGTTGCCGTCAACAAACCTGCTAACCTGCGCGTGCATGGCAAAGGTCGTTTTATGATGGCAAACCTCACCCATCACATCCGTGAGGAACATGACCCGCCCTACCCAAATCTCACACTTATCAACCGCCTTGATGCGGATACATCAGGTGTTGTCCTCATGGGCAAAACAAAAACGGTTGTGCGCGAAATGAGCCGTCTCTTTGAGCAAAAACAGGTTGACAAGACCTACCTCGCTCTCGTTCATGGCGTTCCCGATCCATCAAGTGACCTTATCGACAAACCTATCGGCTATATTGAAAACAAAAAACATGCTAAGACGGGGCGTGTGCCACGTAGCTGGGTGAATGCACCGCGAGTGCGTGACGCAGTGACGGCGTATGAAATGGTGAATGGTGAACAGTTAATGGTGAATGGTAAATTTGGGATTGCAAATTACTCTCCATTGGTGACTGGCAATTGTTCACTGCTCCGCCTCACGCCCCAGACAGGTCGAACTCACCAACTGCGCGTTCATCTCGCGTGGATCGGGCATCCCATTGTTGGGGATATGCTTTATATGTTAAACGATGAGGATTATGTTGACTGGCGTGAGAATCGGGATGATCCGCGCTTTGGGGATTTGATAAATCGTCAGGCATTGCACAGTGAGAAGACAGGGTTCGCGCATCCATTTATGGGAGAGTATGTGGAGATTATGGCTCCTTTAGCGGCCGATATACAGCAAGTCTTAGATCAACTGTCCCAAAATGAACAATCGAATAATCCCAAGTGACCGCAAACAAGTTGTCAAACCATTGTAGCATCTCACTTCCCAAGTCAAGTATGGTGGCTTTCATTCCCAGTTAGAAATTCTGTGCGTTTCAGCTTGTTTTTAAGATTGGCAATATCAACGATGCGTCCAAGTCGGCCGACGTTTCTCCAAAAACGCATCAAACCCCTCCGCAGCATCATCGCTCATCATGTTACACGTCATCACTTCGCTAGCGTGTTGGTATGCTTCGGCCGATCCGAGTTCCACTTGCGTATAAAACATCTGTTTGCCCATACGAACAGCGATGGCAGATTTGGCAATGATCGAGTCGGTCAGCTCCTTTACAGCTGCGTCTAATTGGTCAGCAGGGACAGCACGATTGATGAGACCTTCGCGTTCGGCCGATTTTGCATCGATAAAATCACCCGTCAGCAACATTTCCATTGCTTTTTTTCGTGATACATTGCGGCTGACCGGTACGGCTGGTGTCGAGCAAAATAACCCATAACGAATCCCCGATGTTGCAAATCGTGCTTTTTCTGCCGCAACTGCCAAATCACAAGCTGCGACCAGTTGACACCCTGCTGCTGTCGCAATTCCCTGCACCTTTGCAATAACAGGTTGTGGTATCTGTTGAATCGTCAACATCATGCGACTGCACTGGGCAAATAAGTCATCGTAAAACGGCTTGCGCGGGTCGCTGCGCATCTCTTTCAAGTCATGCCCTGCGCTGAATGCTTTACCATGCGCGGCAATCACCACGACACGTGCCGTTTCGTCTGTGGCAATTGCATCGAGTTCTGTTTGCAGCGCGGTGAGCATTTCGGTTGAAAGCGGATTGAATTTTTTCGGCCGATTCAACGTCAACGTCACCACACCGGCAGCATCCTCTCGTAATAAAATCTTATCATCCATTTTCTTGCTCCTTGCGCCAGCGACGCTTCCAGTAAATCACAATTCCCTCACCAGACATCTCAAACCCATTCGCCGTATCGTATGAATCAAGCAATGCAGGGGAAACGCCTTCTGCCAAAGCACGTTGCCGACATTTTCGCACATAGCGTTGAATCGCGGCAGAATCGCTTGCACCATTTTCGAGCTGCTCACGGATGAATTTGGTCGAGTCCCAAACAATCTTCCGCAACCGTACCCAATGATCTGCCACATCTTCGACGACCCCAAAATGCGTTAAGTACAGACGCTCAAAATTGAGTGATTCCATCCGCGTAATCGACGCATCAAACGCATCTGGGTCGAACTGAGGGGGGGCGGAGGTCAAATTGATAAAATAATCATTCGGCAAACGTGATCCCGCCATATCACCCGTGAAGAGATTCCCATCGATTCCGTAGGCGAGGTGATGTGTTGCGTGTCCCGGTGTGTCATAGGCTGTGAAAACAAGATCATCAATTTCGATGATGTCACTGTCTTGGACAATCGTCACTTGATTTTCTGGTATTGGGATCATTTCACCGAACAAATCATCCAACACATCACCGTAAACCATTTTTGCACTTGCCATCAGCCGTGAAGGGTCAATCAAATGCCTTGCTCCACGTGGATGCACGTAAATCTGCGCGCCCTGTTTTGCCCACCAGCCGGCCCCGGCCGAGTGGTCGAGGTGAATGTGTGTCACAAATACGTGTTGGACATCTGACGGTCTAAAACCTAGGTCCTGTATCCCAGTTACCAAGTTTCCGGTTGTTGACCCCGGGCCCGTTTCTATGAGTATGACTCCTTTTTTACCTTCAACCAAAAAAGAGCCAATAGCATGTCGTGTATTTTGAAATCGTAAGTCGATCGTGTGTACTAGCATATTTCTAAGAATAAAAAAAGAATCCCTGAATAACGGCTCCAAATAATTTCCGATTCCGCATTTAACGCTGTTTCCACCCCCGTCCCATACAATACCACATACCATTTGCCCCACGAAAATAAGCATCCATTTCCGCACCCTTTGTATAGTAAACTTTCTCAAACTCCTGCCAGTCGTTCCCCACTGTCCCTTGTATCAACAGGTCTGCTAGCTTTCGATTGAGTCTTCGTCTACGATTCTCGTGAGTGTCTTGTTTAAATGGTGCCGAATAACAGTTGGGTAACTGACGAGCTGTCCAGCGTTGACCCGGCCTGCCGTGTTTTCCAAGATAATCTACAAAGTCAAAAACAGCATGACCAAACTGGTATGCCGCCTCTTGTAGATCATTTGGCAAGAGAGCATATTGGATTTTTGATTCAATCCCCATATCCTCTTCATATTTGCGTTGTGTACTTGCTCCCACACCAGTTACATCTTGGAGGGTTGCGCGTGAAATTGGTGCTTCTTCACGTGTGCTATGAAAGATTGCATAAAGGTTGGCTTTGACTTTGGCAATTCGGCCGAATAATTTCTCCGCAGGCAGTGCAACAGGATTATCTGCAAACCATGTAATTTCTAACGCTTCTGCAACTTTGGCCTCTGACCTGAGCCAGACACGTTTACCGTCCCATGACCAAAATAAACCATTGCCTTCGCATAGCAACTGACGTATTCGCCGCCACTCACCCACGCGCCCTACCAACTGTTCTTTGACAAATCCTTTCTCAAACCAGCCTTTTCCCTCTGTATCTATTCCGCGCAACAACCACCAAATCCGTGCAGCTCCTACCTGCCCCTCGCGCATAACGGCGGCAGCCATTTCTCCATAGATGAGTGCATCAGAAAATAGTGACTCAGGCTCGTTCTCTTTAGGCTCGTCCTTAATAATTTCTATTGTAAAGAAAGGTCGTCTTTCTTTGGGTAACGCCTCTTTCTTAGTTCCTCTCACAAAGTCAGGAACAACACCTCTGCCCCATCCTATGTGTGCAGGCAAGACATAATTATCCTCCTCTGAATGTTCGTCATCATTCAGCGAGGATACTTCTTGGTTCGGCGAATGCTGTTTTTTATTCGCCGAACGCTGTTTATGAATTTTCCTAAGCTCTTCAAGACGAGCTTGGGCTTCCTGCAATACCAAAGAAATCAATGGCTAGTTATCTCCATTTGTAAATATTTCAAACGTTTTGAAGAGAATTCGTTGTGAGTTACTCATAAAAAATTGACAGCGAGCTTGGAATATGATATGCTTGCCGTGCAATAGACAAACTGCTCGGGGTACAACGAGGCCCCTCCCACTCATGGGAACTTTGGTCCGTTATGGTGTAACTTACAAAGGGAGCAAGGTTTGTTTGAATCACCTGCATTGAGGTTGAGCGTTTGTAACGCTTGACCTTTTTATTTTTATATTGAATTGTCAGGCTACCTCTATCAACTGTATATGCTCATCAATTTGGATAGTTTCACGTTGGTACGCATAAGAGCCAACCCGTAAAAATTCTAACACGGTAAAACAATCATGTCAAGAATCTATACACTATAGATTTTGAAAACTCAATTGCAATCGGACTGCGCGTAGATCGGTCAACATCTGTGTAGTCCCTTTACAACCTTGATTTACTCATATAAAATATACATATGGCACAAACAGAGTATCCATTATTTGATCAGTTCTCGCGCCCAAATTGGGGGCAAATAGGCGTTGTTGTCCCGCCGTTCAGCATAGAGGCAGATCCGCGTTTTATGTACCTATCTGCCGATACCCGCCGTGCCCTCTCCAAAGTTAGCTTCATGGTTGAGGCTGGACAGGGCGCATCCGTCATTGTTGGTGAAGTTGGCACAGGTAAAACCACACTAGCTTCATGGTTCCATACCCGTTATCAAAATCGCAAAGATTTTTTTGTGGCTCGTGTAGATGAACCCCCTGCAACAGGCAGTGGTCTCTTGTTACTGAGACGTATTGCTAAAGAATTTGGCGTTCGTACTCGTCGTGCAACCGAAGACCAATTGAATGAACTCCGTGAATTCCTCACAAAACAAACAAAGCAAAATATCCTCCCACTCATTATCATTGATGAAGCGCATGAGTTGAGCAACGATCAGTTCATACAATTGCGTCGCCTGCTTAACTTCCGTGATCCACGTGGAAATAAGGCCTATCAGTTGATTTTGCTCGGCCGACCCGAACTTGACATCAATTTACGCGATGTCCGCGATTTTGCCGACCGCATTGCCACACGCTCTTCCCTTGATCCTCTCACGCCAGATGACACACGTGGTCTTATAGAGTTCCGCCTACTTGCCGCTGGTCGAGATTCCAAAGACCCACCACTCTTCACTGAAGCAGCTATTCTCCCTATTTGGCGCGAAACACGTGGCTATCCGCGCAGTATATGTCTTCTCTGTCTACATCTTTCTTTAGAGGCGGTTGATCGCAAGCTATCTCAGGTTGATGGCGAAATTGTCACCAACTTTCTGAAAAAGCACAGTGGTTATCGTCGTTTGGATGTGGGGCAAGTTGAATGAGTCAGCGGAAAAGCCAAGATACATTATCTGCATTATACGAGGATGAGCCAAAGCGCGGCAGACCTCGCCACAAAATCCCTCGCCAGAGTGTTTATGTTGCACTCTCAAAACAGCAAAAACAAACAATCACAACAATTGCCGAGTGCTTACCGCTTACAATCAAGCGTGCAGACATTCCTGATATGGCAGTCATGACGCTCACTGCGCGTCTTAATCAGGTGCGTCGGGCAATGGCTGGACGTGATAGAGAGTTGCCAGAAGGCATCACCGACATAGAATCTCTCTACTTTCTTTGGGATATGGAGTTACCAGACAAGTCGGCCGAAACAACGTGGACAAGCATTCGTTTGAGTCCAAACCAAGTGGTAGAGTTCGGCCGATTGCAGGGAACGTTTAAAGCAATGTTTGGCTCCAACCGCAGCCACGTCTTTACGTTGGCTCTAGCTCTACTCAATCAATATATAGTCGCTCGTTCATCTGTCGTTTCCTTACGCTCACTTGATGATTTCGAGCAGCAGATCGCCTCTTAATGTAAGATGTAAGATAGATCGCGCGAATCTTCCAAAAAGATGTTGACACCTATCTTTCCATTGCTATAATCCCAATCCGCTCGACTGAGCAAGCACCTTAAGTCCGAACAAAACAAGATACAGACCATAAAACCCTCTAGATGTCTTTCGCTTCGTAGGCAACTGAAGCACTAATTTCATTTGGAGTTAATATCTGTTGTTTGTATTGAAAGTTTAGTTCAATGGCCTCTAGGATTGCTCAAAAAGCAGTTTTGAGATTGGGGTTGACATGCAATCAAAAAACGTGTATGATCCCTTCTTGTCGCCCAACAGTGGGCAACAGAGTTAAAAAGAGAAATCACGAAGTTCTTGACAGAAAAAAATAACGTGATACACTTTTGACCCGCTCGACTGAAAGCGCGAGCAGAGATAACAGGAAGTTAAATTCTGAGCGACAATAGTCGCCGCACATTGATAACTGAATAGTGATAGAAACAGCAACAGCATTAATTTGTTGTTACAGACCTAATAAATTCTGTAATTCCTAGAGAAATAAATAAACCATCTTCTAGTCCAAGATGGAAACAGCATCAAACGGAGAGTTTGATCCTGGCTCAGGATGAACGCTAGCGGCGTGCTTAACGCATGCAAGTCGAACGTGAAATTTGGATTCGTCTGAATGGAAAGTGGCGAACGGGTGAGTAACACGTTGGTGACCTGCCTCAGAGAGGGGGACAACCACTGGAAACGGTGGCTAATACCCCAGATGTTGCGCTTTTTAGAAAGGTGCAACTAAAGTTCAGGCGCTCTGAGAGGGGCCAGCGTCCCATCAGCTAGTTGGTGAGGTAACGGCTCACCAAGGCATAGACGGGTAGGGGGCGTGAGAGCGTGACCCCCCACACTGGTACTGATACACGGACCAGATACCTACGGGTAGCAGCAGCGAGGAATCTTGCGCAATGGGCGAAAGCCTGACGCAGCAACGCCGCGTGGAGGATGAATGCCTTCGGGTTGTAAACTCCTTTTATGGGGGAATAGATAGGAAGGTACCCCAAGAATAAGCTCCGGCTAACTACGTGCCAGCAGCCGCGGTAAAACGTAGGGAGCAAGCGTTATCCGGAATTACTGGGCGTAAAGCGCACGCAGGCTGTCGTGTAAGTTGGATGTGAAAGCTCCTGGCTCAACTGGGAGAGGCCATTCAAAACTGCACAACTTGAGAATGATAGAGGAGAGTGGAATTCCCGGTGTAGTGGTGAAATGCGTAGATATCGGGAGGAACACCAGTGGCGAAAGCGGCTCTCTGGATCATTTCTGACGCTCAGGTGCGAAAGCTAGGGGAGAGAACGGGATTAGAAACCCCGGTATTCCTAGCCGTAAACGATGTTCACTAGGTGTTGGAGGTAACCAATCCTTCAGTACTGCAGCTAACGCGTTAAGTGAACCGCCTGGGGACTACGGCCGCAAGGCTAAAACTCAAAGGAATTGACGGGTCCCCGCACAAGCAGCGGAGCGTGTGGTTTAATTCGAGGCTACGCGAAGAACCTTACCCGGGTTTGACATATAGGTGGTAGAGAGTGGAAACATGATCGACCTTCGGGAGCCTATACAGGTGCTGCATGGCTGTCGTCAGCTCGTGCCGTGAGGTGTCAGGTTAAGTCCTATAACGAGCGCAACCC
>CAYMGE010000027.1:0-64661 GCA_964389925.1 uncultured Ardenticatenaceae bacterium | reverse complement strand
GCAACAATTCCCGAAACATGTTTTCAAAAGTAAATGAAACACACCCAAAAGAAATAATTCACAATCTCTTTAAGAGCAATCACTGGGTGCTGACGCGCCAAGCGGACGGATTGACGCACGAAGACAGTTTGCTGCAATTGCCGTTTCGTGGGAACTGCTTTAACTGGGTGCTAGGCCATATTATTGTTTCGCGGGAACATGCGCTCGATCTGATGGGGATTTCAAAGACATGGACAGATGAGCAGGTGGCACGTTACCATTACGATTCAGAGCCGATAGAATCGGCCGATGATCCCAACATCCTCCCCTTCGACTACCTCATGGCTGAATTCGAGCGCACACAAGAGCAGCTCGCCGATGGATTTGCCGAAATATCGGAACAACAACTTGCGGAAACGGATAAACGCGACCGCACTGTTGCGGAACAACTGCTCTTTCTGGCATGGCATGAGGGGTATCACGTTGGGCAAACAGAGTATCTACGGCAACTTGCTGGAAAGGACGACAAGGTGATATAGCATGACTCAAACAGTAAAACTCGGCATCATTGGGACAAGCTGGTGGGTGGACACGATGTACCTACCACCGTTGCGCGACTATGATAAAGTGCAGGTCATTGCGATTTGCGGCCGCAATCGGAAACGAGCGGAGGCACGAGCGGCGCAGTGGGGCATTCCGCACGTCTTCACCGATTATCGGGAATTGTTCGACAGCGGCTTGTGTGAGGCAGTGGTTGTGGCGACGAGCAATGCGTCGCACTACGAGATTACGATGGCGGCGTTGGCGGCAAATTTGCACGTGTTGTGCGAGAAGCCACTGGCATTGACTTACGCAGAAGCCGAAGAAATGACCGAGGTTGCAGAAGCAAAGAAGCGCATCACGCTTGTGCCATTCACCTATCGCAATATGCCATCGACACGCTACGTAAAAGAGCTAATCGACAGCGGTTTTCTCGGCACGCCTTACCATTTGAATCTGCGCTACTATGCTGACTTCGGCCGCGATGGAAGCGAATACGCATGGCGATGGGATATGGACAAGGCGGGCGCAGGCGTTTTGGGGGACATTGGGTCACACTTTTTGCATTTAGCTGAGTGGTTTTATGGGGAGATTGACGCGGTTTGTGCCAATCTCGGCCGATTTGTTCCTCGCCCTGAACTAGACTCCGACGGTAACCCTTACACAGTTGCCGATGACAGCGCAATGTTAATGTTGCGCTTTGCCAATGGCGCACACGGCTTTGTTCATGCAACTGCGCTGGCACATGAAAAAACAAACTTCGGACAACAGCATGAAATGGATTTGCACGGCTCTCACGGCACGCTTCGCAATCTGATCGACTGGAATGATCGCCAGATCGTGATGGGTGGCCGCGCTGGCGAAGAAACTGTGCGCGAACTACCAATTCCCGATCACATTTGGGGCGATGTACGTCGTGAAAATGTCATCGCAACCTACAAAGATGTTTTCCGCAAAGAGGGTCGCATGGTGCGCGAGTTTGTCGATGCGGTCGCAGCCGGTGAGTTTGTGCAACCCGATTTTGCGGCCGGCACGCGAATTCAGCGCGTGATTGAAGCGGCGTTATTGAGTGAGAAACGTGGGGGATGGGTGCGCGTCTCGGAGATTAGTCCATAAAAACGTATTCGGTAGGTCGGTATTCAGTGCCGAACACCGAATACCGACCTACTGAATACCACAATGCTTGTATCACTAAAAACCCTACTAACCTCCGCTATTGAACAGAAATACGCCGTCGGCTCGTTCAACGTGGCGAGTCTGGAGATGATCGAGAGCGTCATCTTAGCGGCGGCACAGACCAACTCGACGGTAATCGTTTCGACTAGTTCGGCCGAAGCCCGCTACCTCTCTCCTGAAGTCGTTGTGCCGATTGTCAAAACGCTCTCAGACAGACATCGTGTGACCTGCGCCGTGCATCTCGATCATGGTGATTCGTTCGCGCTGGCGATGCGCTGCATTCGGGCGGGATACACGTCTGTGATGTTTGACGGTTCCCATTTTGCACTAGAGGAAAATATCCGACTGACGCGGCAGGTTGTGGAGGCGGCTCACGCCGTGGATGTGTCTGTTGAGGGAGAGGTTGGGCGAATCGGCGGGGTCGAGGATGATTTGGTTGTCTCGGCCGAACACGCCAACCTCACCGACATTGACGAGGCGACCCGCTTTGCCAAAGAGACACAGGTCGATGCGCTCGCAGTTGCAGTCGGGAATGCACACGGCTTTTATGCGGCCGATCCTAAGCTAGACTTTGATCGCATCGCCGCCATTCGTGCCAGCACCGGTGTGCCAATTGTGCTGCATGGCGGAACGGGCATTCCCATTGCGGACGTGCAACGTGCAGTTGGTTTGGGCATGGCAAAGGTCAATATCGCTTCTCGCGTGCGGCGTGCGTTTATGCAAGCCATTTATAGCGCATTGCAGCCAGACCCACAGACGACCGATGTGCGTGATGTGTTTGGCAAAGGCAAGGCTGTAATGATTGATGAGATTTCGGCCGCGATGCAAATGTTGCGTGGTGCAGTAAAAACAACTACCTCAGCCTGACTGAAATCTCTCGCGTAGTCGCTGTATTATCCCCTCTTTCTGCGAAGGTTCTTCTACGACAGTCGGTGGCTGCGGAAATGGTTCCAAATCGAATAATTTGCGCCATGAATAGGTGGCGAGCAGCTTGATAGTTGCTGCCACAGGCGCAGCCAAAACCGCGCCCAGAATGCCCGCAATTGAGCTGCCCATAAAAACAGCAACCAACGTCAGCAGCGGCGACAAATTGAGTGCTTGCCCAACGATACGTGGGACAAGAATGCTATTTTCCAACTGCTGTAACACCAACATGATGATCGTGACAAGCAGAGCAAACTGCCAAAAATTGAGGTCAAAGCTGTTTGATGATTGAAAGAGGGCGACGACAACTGCGACCGCGCCTGAAATAAACGGGCCGATGACGGGCAGAAACTCTAATGCACCAGCTAAGATACCTAACGCGAGCGCATTTTGCACACCAACCGCTGCCAGGGCTGCCCAAGTAACCACCCCCATCGTTAGGGCGAGAATCAATTGTCCGCGCAAGTAAGCACGCCAAATCAAGCCAAACTCTCGCCAGAGCCGACGCACATCGGCACGATAGCCGGGAGCTTCTGCCCATTCTTCGAGCGTTCGGCCGATTGTTGGCACATCGTTCATAATATAGATCGACATGATGAAGATGATTAGAAACGTGGCGAGGGCAGAAACGGTCGAGAAGGCAACAGCAGCCGCACCGCCCAAGAATGAACTTGTGCGACTGGCAACTGTGTTCACGGCTTGCTCAATCAGGGCGGTCAATTCAAAGCCTAGACTCTCTAGGTCGAGTGCGATGGGTGTAAATGGATAGCCAAAAATAGTATAGGTGCGGTTTGCCAGCAGTGCGATTAAGTTCGTCGCTCCCTCCACGATTTCAAATCGCGCTGCCCACAATGTGGTGACTTGCTCAACCGCCACGATCCCCACAAACGTCACAAATAAAATGATAATAGTCAAAAAGAGAAAGTAGGTGACTAAGACGCTCGTTCCGCGTTGCAGAGGTGTATGTGTGGTGAACAGACCGACAATCGGCCGCAACACATACGCCAACATCGCCGCGATCACCACCTGCTGAATTAACGCCCCAAACTGTACAACAGCAAAGACGAGCAGGAGCAACCCCGCAACAGAGACGATCATTTTTGTATTGCGAGTCCAACGAGGCGACTCACTACGCAGCGTAAGCTGTGCCGGTTCTAATTTTTGTTCGGTTGTTTGTTGATGATCCATGGTTGTCATTGTAACAGCCTATACGTCTTTTGACGGTTTATGTTTCCGTTGGAACTTTTCTAGCATAAATTTCGTTATAGCACTCAGGTGCTTGAGCGCACAGCCGAAAAATCGTAGTCTAAACGTCCGTTGACGACAACGAACAGATAACCTAAGATACTTATGTCTAGTAAATGGGAACCAAGCCTGTTTTATAAACTCGTTTCAGGAAACACGCATGACTTTACAATTCGTAGAACCGATTACGCAACATACAGCCCATCATGATCCTATTTTTCAATGTCATGACTTGACCAAAACACATCGTGGCAAGCGCGTCAACTTTGTCTTGCAGCCGCTTGACTTAACGTTGCGACTGGGCGAAATCACGGCGGTCGTCGGCGAAAATGGGAACGGCAAGACGACGCTGCTTAAGCTGATCGCTGGGGAACATGGCAAAGATGGTGGCGAGATGCACTATCCGCAATTTAGCACGACTCGGCCGACCGACTGGTACACAATCAAGCAAAACCTCTCCTACATCCCACAGGAAATTCCGCGCTGGTATGGGACGGTACGCGAACAGCTCATTTTTTCGGCCGCCACACATGGTGTTCCCGCAGAGAAGATCGATCAGCTGGTTAATTTTTTGATCGGCCGATTGCGCCTCGAACGCTACATCGACGCGCGCTGGCAAGAGCTGTCAGGCGGCTACAAAATGCGTTTTGCACTCGCCAAAGCCCTTGTCAAAAAGCCACGTCTGCTTATCATCGATGAACCGCTGGCAAATCTCGATGTCAACGCACAGGTTATCTTCCTCGATGACCTGCGTGCCTTCGCTACTACGCCCGGCTCTCCCATGTCGGTCATTCTCACCTCGCAACATCTGCATGAAGTTGAGCGCATTTCGGACAACATCATCTTTATGCGCGATGGTCATACGCTCTACAGTGGGCAAACAGATAGCTTCGGGAATGATCGTGGGCAAAACAGCTATGAATTGGCGACTGAGGCCTCCCTCACAACGCTGCAAGAGATGGCCTATCGAGATTTACCTGAAGCGACGATTGAGCAAAATGGATACAACTTTTTGATTCGCACGCCGGTCTCAACTGATCGCGCTGCTGTTTTGACCTTTCTAATTCAAAACGATGTAACGCCCGACTATTTCCGAGACATCAGCAAATCGACGCGACGATTATTTACTGAATAGTAGCGAGTGGACGTTTGTCCGCTCATAACAACCTCATGACCCAAATTCAGACAGCCCCACGACAAACTCGCCGAACGACCGGTCAGCTCATCGGTCGCGTTCTCAACCCACCCTTTATGCGCCGCCTCAGCGCGAGGCTCATTCGACAACAGCCGTGGCTCTGGTCGATGCGCCTCCATCACGCCGTTTATTTCGCCTTCCTATTAAACGCCGTCGGGTTGAGCATGGTTGCCCTTGCGCCGCTGCGCCGTCCTGAGCAGATGCGCGGCTTTGTCAACACCACCATCTGGCTATTGATTATTCTACAGGTTGTCGCCATGCTCATTTGGCGACAGGGGCAGGATCGCTTTCACGTTGTGCGCGAGTCGGGGCGCAGCTATGACAAGACGGGCTGGCGCGAATTTTTTGGCTACGTCTTTGCGCTCGTGTTGCTGATGAGCAGCTTGCCGATCTTTTTGAGCGGCATCCAAATGCGGATTCGTGGGATGGATGTGGGGGCATATTCGGCCGAACTCCTGCTGCTCCGCACCAACCATCAACTCACAAATAGTGCTTCTCAAAATGAAACCAAAACGGGCAATGATGTTCTCGAAGATGTGACAACGGCATTTCGTAGTCAGCCAACATCAACACTTTTAAACATCAGCAATTACGGCATATACTCATTCAACTACAGCGGCTCGCGTGAGATGGCGTTTTTAGAAGAGATGCAGGGATCGGCCGCAATCGCCCAACTGAGCCAAGTCACAGAGGAGCAACTGATCGAGCGGCTCTCACACTACAATGGCGTGGAGCCGGCCGATTTTGTCGGTGTCCTCCATCGTTCAGTCAATTTTTATGATTCAACGGCTGATAATTATAGAGAAGCCAGCCGTGCGGCTTATCAGAACGCCCGCACCTTCTTCCAGCTCGGTTTTGACACAGGCCAACGTTTTATCCTCATTAGCTGGCTCGTCACCTTTGCCCTCGCCATCCATTTCAGCATGGTGCGCCTACTCTACAAATATAACAGTAAACGCGCTGTCATCTTGCTGACGGCCGCTTTCCTCGGCGTGTTCTTTTTCTACTGGTTTGGCGGCATCTTCTTCGGATTATTATTCTTTGACTGGATGGGGGATGTCAGTGCAAGTATTCCCGCGCTCGGCTTTATTGCACTCACAGCATTCTGCTTTTTGCGTTCTGTGCGGATTATGTCGCTTGAACGCTACAGTCGTTGGCACGCGCTCCAGCTTGCATTTCTGCCCATGTTGCTTGGCCTATTGCCGTTTGCCGGCTTACTGCTTTTGGAATCAATGACGGGCTTCCGCTTTATGGACAGACACTTCTTTGATAGCACGCCCTATAACACGTGGTCGATCTATCCTCATGCTGGTTGGCTTTTGTACACGCTGCAATTTGCCTACGTGCCATTTATTCCGATGCTGAAACAGCGTTTTGTGCGACTTGAATCATTGCCACGTGGCTGATTAACGAGATAGGAGCGGCGCAGTAATTCGACAACGGTTATTCTCTTACTGCGCCACTACGCCCAACTAACTAGAACGAGCGGAGTCCCTAGAGTAACTTCGGCCGTACATACCATCATGACAAACACACAACTTTCGACCCCCAACCAAACGCGCTCTATGCGCCGTGCCACAATTGAACTGGCACGTGTGACAATCAATCCACCTTTCCTGCGCCGCATTGATACCCAATTGCTGGTAACACGCCCACGACTGTGGTCGCTACGTCTTCATCGCGCTGCCTATTTTGGTGTTGTCATCGCCATTTTTGCGCTCTTTTTAGGCCTCGTTCCCATCAATCACCCCGCTACGCTGCAACGTGACATGGGAACACGTATTCTTCTCATTAGCGCGTTACAGGTTGGCGCGATCATTCTGTGGCTCTATGGTCAAAACCGTTTTAGCGTCACACACGAATATGGCAGACAGTATGATAAAAAGGGTTGGTCTGAATTTTTTGGTTATGTCGTTGCATTCCTGTTTATCTTTGCAAGTTTGCCGCTCTTTTTGACAGCGATGCGCTCACAGCTTCAACGTGCCAACCCTGAGCAAATCGCGGCTGAACAGTTGGTGTTGCGCGTCGCTCAATTTGAGATCAATCAAGGACAGAATGAGTGGGGCGCAGACAGAGACCTCTTTACGTCTGTCAGCGAGCGATTGGACACAGCCGAGGGTCAATGGGAACGATTCTTCACGGAAAGCTATGGCTACTACAATTATTACAATACGCCTGCTGGGGAGAAACCCGTCTCTAATTTTATCGATCAGTGGGTAACATCGGCCGCTCTCACCCCCTACACAACCACACCCGACAACGGCGAAAACCCACTTCTTCCGCTCATTGCCAAATACTCTAGGCGCACGCTCACTGATGTTGCGGAGGCAGAACAGGCGTGGGGCAATAACAGTTTTCAATATGGCGATTATCGTGATACGTTTGAGTATATGGTTGGCCACGCAAGTGATAACAGCAACCGTTATTTCCAGATCGTCTTTGACGACACCCAAACTTATATCCGCAACGTTTGGCTCGTTTTATTCGCAGCCGCATTTCATGCCGCGATGTTGCGCGTAATCGTAAAATATACGGGGCGACGGTCTTTGATTTTGACCATCGCATCAGTTGTTGGCTTGATGGTGTTTTTCTGGCTAACTGCGGTACTTTCGTATCCTATTCGTGAGCTGTTAGGCTATGGTTGGAGCAGCAATTTTGAGGACAACTATTTTAGTGTACTGCTCTGTCTGTTTTTGGGTCTCGTGTTTGTGAGCTATTTGAGGCTGCGACAGGTTCCAAATGCGGAGCATTTCGGCCGAATGCAGGCCATTCGACTTGGCCTATTCCCCATTTTTCTCGCCGTTCTCCCATTTGCTTTGCTGGCACTGTTTGAAATTCAAACGGGCGGTTACTTTGGTGACCACTTTATTCAAACTTGGAATACCGACGTTTGGTCGCTCTCTCCGCTTGGCTATTGGATGATGTATGCGGCGCAATTTAGCTATGTTCCGATGATTCCGTTCATGAAAAGACGCTTTGTGAGAATGCAGTCATTGCCGAAGGCATAGTGGCGAAATGGCATGGCGGCGGAGTAAAAAACAATCGCAAGTTAGCCATTCTTCTTTACTCCGTGACCGCGCGCCTGCTACACGGCTGAATTGTGAAGGCCATCGCTCAAATATCAAAACTCGTCAGATTGTGCTTGAGTGCAAACTTAACAAGCCCTGCGATGTGTGGGATACCCAACTTGCGCATGAGACGGGTACGATAGGAGCGCACAGTGATGTCAGAGATTTTAAGCTGTTGGCTAATTTCTGTACTGGAAAGACCATCTGCAATCAGGCGCAACACTTCCTGTTCCCGTGATGTGATCTGCTCTAACGGGAAAGGAATCGCCGCGGGTAGGGAAGAACTGCCCTCAGACTCATTAGAAGCGACGGAGCGCATGTAGTGTTGTAGCTGTTCTGCACGTAGACGGGCAGATTGAATATGGTCAAAGGATGCACCGCTAGAGATAGACTGCTGAACGAGATTTTTTGTCGCGGCACGCAAATCGGCCGAAATCGCCGCTAGGTGGTTCAACACTTGTTCAGTGATGATTTGCGTCAACATAACCTGCGTAGCAGGGCGAGTTTGCAAAAGCTGGTTGGTGAAATAATAGAGCTGTTGATTTTGTTCCCGCAAGAGATTGAGCAACGTCTCTTTTTCTGCCTCCTGTTGTTTGCGCCGTTCAATTTCTGCGTGTAGTTCGCCGGTTTGTTGTCGGATAACTGCTTCAAGCTGCTCATTGCTTGTGCTTAACTGCCGTTGGAGCCGCGCTAGTGTTAGATGAGTCTGAACACGAGCCGTTACTTCTTCAACGTTGATCGGCTTGGTGATGTAATCAACGCCACCCGCATCGAACCCTCTCAAGCGATCATCGTTTTCTGTCAGCGCAGAGAGAAAAATGATGGGTATATCGGCCGATGCTTCATTGGCCTTGATCGCCCGACACGTCTCATACCCATTCATGCCGGGCATCCTTACATCAAGCAAAATAATATCGGGTGGAGAATCAGCTGTTTGTTCAACGGCATCAATCCCGTTATCTGTCACTAAGATGTGATAGCCAATTTTATCGAGGTGATCGAATAGAACAGCGAGATTTCCGGGATTGTCGTCCACGAGTAAGATAGTTTCAATCATAACTTAGCAGTGAGCCATTCACATAATTCGCGTAAACTGAAGGTGGGAAACACTCATATTTGTTAGAAGCATGTTACCCTAACAGCTTTGTTAGCCTATCGTAAATACCTTGCCTCTTTTATCTACCTCTTTTATAAGGTTTCGTCGCGCTCACTGCTCTGGACAACCACCAGAAATGACCTGCTCTAACTCAATTCTGTAATGATCTTTGTGTTGGCTGAACCCAAAGGCACTTGGCACATTTCCAAATGCAATCGGCCGCCCGTTGTATATGGGTGTGCGGCAATCATCGCTTCATTTAGCTCGATTCCTAGTCCGGGTTCTGTCGGGGCGAGCAAATAACCTGCCTCCCACGTCAGCGGCTTCTGCAAAATCGCATCGTGAAAGGCTGTTTGAATTGTCTCGATGATTAAAAAGTTGGGACAGCTAAATGAGAGATGGGCAGCAGCCGCGTGGGCAATAGGGCCGCAGTAGATGTGTGGCGCAATTTGGGCATTATAGACCTCTGCTAACGTGGCAATTTTCTTTGTTTCCCAAATACCACCGCTGCGACCAATGTCAGGCTGTAAAATAGAAACACCTGCTTGTAGTGCCTGATGAAATTCAATCTTTGTCGTCAAGCGTTCGCCTGTTGCGACGGGGATAGTGGTGGATTGGGCAACTCGGCCGATAGCCGCCATCTGATCGGGCGGACATGGCTCCTCCAGCCAGAGCGGATCATATTTCTCAAGCCGCTTTGCCAACCGAATAGCTGATGAGGTCGTCATCTGTCCATGTGTGCCAAACAAAATGTCGGCACGATCCCCAATCGCCTCACGAATGCGCTTTACATTGTACTCGCTGCGCGAAAGCTCGGTCAGAGATAGCTCGCGCCCTCCCTGAAAGCTATACGGGCCAGCGGGGTCTTGCTTCACTGCTGTCCAGCCCATTTCAACATAGCGCAGTGCAGCCTCGGCCGCCGCATCCCCATCATGATAAACATCGCCTTCATCGGCCGCCGGCATCCCGTTTTCATCCACCTTGTTGGGATAAATGTACGTGTAGGTTCGCAGGCGGTCGTAAAATTTGCCGCCAAGCAGCTTGTAAACCGGAACATCGTGCGCCTTGCCCAAAATGTCCCAAACGGCGATTTCGATCCCGCTGAACACGCCCATCATGCTCACGTCGGGTCGTTGTGTGAAGCCGGCCGAATAGACGCGCCGAAAGAGCGTCTCAACGTTGTGCGGGTCGTCACCAACGACAAAGCGTTCAAACGTATCCTCGACCATCTGGCAGGCGATGTCGGCCGAAAACGGAATGCCATAACATTCCCCAATTCCCTCAATCCCGTTGTCCGTTGTGAGCTTGACGATGACCCAAAATGCGCCGCCCAATCCTGTCGGCGGAACCGTTGCAAATGTTTCGATTGTTTTTAGTTTCATGAGGAGATATGAAGTATGAAACAGGCGTTGCTTCTTGTTGTTTCATTCATTCATTTGTACTTTGGCGGCCGAGGAATAGCTGTTTACCTAACAAACCTAAGCGTGTGGATAAACGCCCCCAGCGTGAACGATAGGTTCCAGAGATAAATTCCTCGTCAGGTGCAAGCAACGTCCGTGCCATCGCCCAGCTATCGGCGAGAGAGTCCATGAGCGACAGTTCAATCAGCTTGGGGAGCGCACCGCCGCGTAGGGTTTCTCGGCGCGGTGAGAAGTCATGCCAGCCGTGAACGCGATTAGCGATGGCGAGTTGCCATCGGCCGATTGCAATCGCAGGTCGTGGTTCGATCAACTGATGTTTCACGAGCAAATTGATCGTGTGGGCAAAGGGGAGCAGTGCGCCGGCCGCTTTGGTCTGTTCGATCAAGCGTTGCCACTGATCGGAGTTCACTTGTTTTAGCAATAGTGCCGTATCGAGCAGAAATGTCGGCTTCTCAAACAGATGGTGGCGTGCATGTAACGCTGTATGAATGAGCGCATCATTGGTTGTGAGGAGTTCCACCGACTGTCCATGAATTGTGTGTCGCTCAGTACGCGCCCAGATATCCGTTAGCGACCAATTTTTACGCCCGAAGCGGCGGACAAGATCGCTGTGTAGCTCAATGGTTGTGCCGTGTTTGGGGTGAGTTTGTGGGGCTGAATGGTGCCAGTCGGCTCGGCCGCGTGGATGCGGCAGATAGCCAAGTTGCTGAATAATCGCAAGTGCAGCCTCCATTTTGTCTGGTTCAACGAGTAGATCGAGGTCATCGAAGAAGCGCAGGGTAGGGCTGGGATAGACCGTGTTGGCAAGGGCAACCCCTTTGAGCGGCACGATGCGGATGCCCGCTTTGGCACACTCAGCAACGACGCGCAGCATCTCCTGTGTCATCACAAGGGTGCGGATGCGGCGTTGACGGCTGGCGGTGAGCAGCGGCTGACGGCTGGCGGCCGATAAATCGGGCAGTGCAGCGGCGATAAGCGGCAACAGATTGTGGTTTCTGGCTCGGCCGATCAGTTGAGTGGGCAGTGGCTCTTTAACAGAGACCGATTTCCCCGTGACGCAATGGCGAAAACAGTCCCAAATGATGCGATCCATCTGGGATGAGGCAGCCATGTGGGTCAACTGCTCTTCATTGTGAGACATCTTTCCAAACCAAGCGCAATCTGCTGCGAACAACGCCGTCGAGCGAGGTGTAGAGAATCGTTTCGCCGGCGACGGTCACAAATAAATCGGCGTGGCCTAGCCCCACGTTGGCGGGAAGATCGACGAGGATTGGATTGCCGTCATAGACTTCCCATTTGCTATCGAGCGTTCCCGCTGTTGTGCGGGCGAGGCCGAGCGCAAATTGCGTGTCGCCACCGTCAAACGGGCCGGGGCCGCGAATGCCTTCGTAGAGCATGTAGTAGTTGGTGCGATTATTAGCAATGACGGGCAGGACTTCGGCCGAGCTAATTGTCCGAAAATCCCAATAGGGGTTGGCACCGCTCCCACGTAGCTCCAAGGGGCCATACTCTTGCGCCATGCTGCCAAAGAGCGGATTGTTGTCGCAGCGTTGGTATTTTTCAGCCACTTGGAACACCTTGCCCTTATAACAGATCATATTGCCCGGTGCCTGCCCGCCCGCAACAAAGACATAAACCCAATCCCCTTCGATAAACAAGCCGGGCGGCCCCCCAGACAGGCAGTCGTAATCGTAAGGGACAAAGGGATGTTGTCCAATCACCTCATACGGAATACACGGCTTCGTTCCTGTGCGAAAATGGCCTGTGTCACCAACGTTGCGCGGATTGCCCCACGCCAACCCATCTTGTGAGAGGCGCAGCTTCGTCCCGCCGCCATTTTCATAGACCATGTAGAGAGTCTCTGTCGGTTCATGATAGGCGACATCGGGATATTGCTGTTGCGCCCATTCCTCTCCGATATGGTCAACTTCATTTGTACAGGGACATTGGCGACAGCGTATTTGGCAGACGGCGGGATCATCCAGACTGAATGACTGTCCGTCATCATAGCTGCGATAGATGACGACGCAGCCGGGAAAGGTGACGGGTGCGCCGCATTGATCGACGACCTCGGCCGATTGCCAGCTCGCATGGACATACGACCACAGATGACCATTGACCACCTCAACCGTCTCTGATTCGCCCATCGGCAATCCAGTGTCAGGTACGTCGATGACAAATTCGGCCGAGCCGTTCCAGTAATCATCTAGCGTCGGATAGCTCGTCTGATTGGTTGCCGGGCGTTGTGGTTGTAGCAGTGAGATCGTTGACTCAACCGGCTGGCAGCCGATAATCAACAACGTTATTATCAGAAAAAGTACACGTTTCATGAAGGGGGGATGATACTGCGATATGGGGTGAGAAAGTAGGGTGAGGGCGGGATTTATCCTGATGTTTTAGATTTTGAGCTTAAAAATGAGACGTTGTGCCGTTGGTTGGGCGTGGGGGCGGGGGTGGAAATCGGCCGAAATTGGGGGTTCGGCCGATGAAATCTTAGAAGTTATCTACCGATACAATTCTAACCAATCCAGATGTGTCCCATCTTCACGCACGCTGACCGTAATTTCATACGTTTGACCAGTTGTCAAACTAAGATTAACTGGTGTTGAACCCCACCCATTCCAACCATCACAATGTTAGTCAGGGCAGCTATCCCGTACTGACAGAGGGGCATATTGTTGATGCAACGTCAGTTTACATCACACATCCAGCTGAGAATCTATACGAATTGCACATTTCAACGGCCTTGCTATAAAGTTATGCAATGCCCTACACAATTTCACTACTTGGTACGCCGCTTATTGCTGAAAATGGGAAACGCACTCGCCTCACCAACAGTCCAAAAACAATTGCCCTCATTTGTTACTTAGCAGTGAATGGCGAACAGCGACGTGAACACGTTGCTGATATGCTTTATGAGGCGACATCGACAAGGCAATCGCTGCACAGGTTGCGTGAACTGCTGGGGCGGATTCGGCCGAATCTCCCCCCGCTCAAAACCACGCGCACGCTGCTCTCTCTCGACAAATCGCCACATCTAACCATTGACCTGTGGCAACTGCAAGCGGGGCTGGACTCGGCCGATTTACCCGCCCTTGATAACGCTCTCAAACATTACAAACGCGCCCTGCTCGCCGACTTCACCCTACGCGGCAACCCCCCATTCAATGACTGGCTGACCATCGAGCGCGAGCATCTGCACAGGCGCGTGATGGTCGCCTATCAACACGTCTGTGAACAGTATCATGGGCGGAAGCAGTGGCAGGAAGGTCTCGTCGCCGCGCAACGCTGGCTGGCACTTGACGATCTCAACGAGCAAGCGGCGCGTTGGATGATACGTTTTCAACTAGAAACCAATCAACAAACAGCGGCGCAAGCAACCGCCGCTACACTCCAGCAGCGGCTCCGCACAGAGCTTGACGTTGCACCAGAACCCGCTTCGGCCGAACTGATCGCCACCATCCAGTCGCAAAGGTCACAACAATGGGATGGGCAATCGCTCCCCGCGCCACAATTGTTGCCAAGCAACAGCGTTGTCACATTTCATCGCAACGCCGATTTTGTCGGCCGGGAAGGCGCATTGCTTAAAATCGGCAGAATGCTCACGCAAGAAAGTCGCCCTGTCATTCTCACAGGCATGGGTGGTGTTGGCAAAACGCAGTTGGCGGTGGAGGTTGCGTATCGGTTCGGCCGATTTTTCGATGCCGTTTACTGGCTCAACCTCACTGACCGCGCCAACGCATTCGATGATGCTGCCACCATCGGCGGCGAACGTGGGATGCAGCTTTTCAACGATGCGGAGCCGCTTTCCCAGCGGGACAAAGTTGCACGTGTGCAGCGGGCATGGCAAGAACTGACCCCGCGCCTGCTCATCTTTGACAACTGCACAGACGAGGAGCTTCTTTTGGAGTGGTTGCCCGTGACGGGAGGCGCGTCTGTGCTTGTGACCAGCACCCGCGCAGCGTGGTCGCGTGCGTTGGCTGTCAACCTGCTCCCCCTCGACGTTTTACAGCGCGACGAAAGTATTCAACTGTTGCAGAATTTGGCTCCTCGTCTGACAAAAGAAGGCGCAGATGATATTGCCGCAACCGTTGGCGATTTGCCGCTGGCATTGCAGTTGGCGGGGGGGTATCTGGGGCGGTATGGGTTGGTGGGATCGGCCGATTATGTCGCACAGCTACAATCAGAAATCGGCCTACAACACCCGTCGCTCAACGGTCGCGGCACCCAGCTTTCCGCCACCCGCCACGCACTCAACATCACCCACACGTTCAGCGTTAGTTACAAACAGCTACAGGCCGACGACGTAATCGACCAAGCGGCACGGTTGCTGCTCGCCTGTATCGCCTGTTGCCAGCCAGCGGAAGCTCTCCCTGTTGCACTGGCAGTGCGGTTTCTGCCAGATCGAGACGCGCAGACAGCGATTGATGCCCTTTCCCGACTGCGTGAGCTAGGGCTTGTCAGCGTCAAGGCGCAACAGCACATTGTCATGCACAGGCTCATCGCCCAGTTTGTGCAAGAACAAGCTGGCATAGCATTATCGGCCGCGCTGGCAAAAGTCATCAATGCAATGTGCGCCACGCTAGAGCAGCAAAAAGAGGTGAATAGCACAATCTATCCACTGCCGTTTTCAGCTTCACATTTACAGGCGGTCATTACGCTTGGGTTGGCACATGCGTTGCCTCAAGCCGCCATTTTGGCTGGCTATTGGGCGCACTACCTCGTCGTAGTGGCTGAAGTTGAGCGCATTGCCCCATTGACGCAACAGGTGATTGAAGCCGCCTATCACGAAACAATCGACGACCATGCGCGGGTGGAGGCGTTGCGCAGCATCGCGTATGCGCTGCGCCAGTTGGGTCATGCTGAACAAGCCCGACAGCTTATCGAAGCTGGATTGAACAGTCGAATCCGCAGCGAGGGGGAGCTACACAATGAGACGGCAAATAGCTTCTCCGATCTCGGCATCATGGCGTTGCAAGATGGCGAATTTGACGAGGCGCATCGCTTGCTGCACAAAGCTGTGGCGATTTCAGAACAGCTCCCCGCAGATGAGCGCGACGACTTCACACACGGATTTGCGCTGCTCCACATCGGATTGAGCTACATCAGCACGGGTGAGTTTGCCGACGGCAAGCCATACGTCGAACGTGCGGTCACGATCTATCGTGACATTTTGCCCGACCCACACGCCCATCGCGCCTCTGCCAACAGCATGATGGGGCATATCTTGGCAGGTTTGAACGACCATACGCTTGCACTCGATTACTTCAAGCTAGCAGTGGCGCAATTTTCGGCCGTTCTCGGCTCAGACAACTTTCGCACAGCAATTGAGCAAGGGAACGTCGCGGAATGCCTGTTGGGGCTGAACAAGATCGAAGAAGCGCAAACTTGGGCAATGAAATCATTTGCCGTCATCAACGAGCGATACGCCGACACACCACAAGCCGCCTTTGCCCATTATCTGCTAGGCAAGCTGGCGTGGCGAACGGGAGCGCGCGAGGAGGCCATCGCGTATTTGGAACGGTCGGTTGCGCTGTATGGGGATGAGCCGCGTTATGGGGTTGAGAAGGTTTCGGCCGAAACGCTGCTTGCACAGGTTTCGTTTCAACAATAGTTGTTTCCATCCCTCATTGAGTCATTGTTTTTCACGCTTTTTGTGTTTCTGCTGATTGCGAACGCAATCGAAAAAGCTAATAATGGAACAACCTTATTATGCAAATTGCTTTTTGCTCATCGGGAGCAAAAGCTGCATAAAAAGAACAAGGAGCCATTAACATGTCAAATAATGACCAAGATTCAGGAAACAACGGAAGCGAGTGGTTTCGTGCTTCAGATGATGTTCGCAAGACAGTCATTCAGGGGATTGCCGATGCACCGCAACGTTTTGCCTTTGAGCCGAAGGAGGTTGAGTATTCAGTCATCAACAACCGCGCCATTTTTGAAGGGGACATCTATCTCGGTGATGTCCCCGACGACGATGATCTGCCAGTCGTCGATGGTGTCGGTATTGTGGGCGTGCGTTTTCGCTGGCCGGGCGGGCTTGTTCCCTATGAGATTCACCCAGATTTGCCCAATAAGCAGCGTGTACACAGTGCAATAGAGCATGTCACCAACAATACGCGCATTCGTTTTGTCGAGCGCACCACCGCCAATCAGTCTCGGTATCCTAACTATATCCATTTCTTTGCAGGGGACGGCTGCTGGTCATCTGTCGGAATGCAGGGCGGCCGACAGCGTATCTCATTATCGGCCGGATGCGGCAATGGCTCAACAATTCACGAGATTCTGCACGCGCTGGGATTGTGGCATGAGCAGAGTCGGGAAGATCGCAATTCGCATGTGCGGATCAATCAGGATAATATTCGGCCGAATCGCCTCCACAACTTCAAGCAACACATCGCGGATGGGGACGATCTGGGTGATTATGACTACGACTCGATCATGCACTACGGCTCACACGCTTTCTCGCGCAACGGTCTGCCAACGATTGAGCCACTCGGCGGTCAGACAATCGGGCAGCGCAACGGGATGAGCGCGGGTGACATCGCTGCCATTGACGCACTTTATCCTATCCCCGCCGCACTCAACGGCACGTATACCATTCAGCAGAAAAGTAATAACCGCTTTGTCGATGCACATGGCTCGGCCGATAAAGATTTCTCCGTCGTCACGCGCACGGCACAAAACGACAACACGCAACGCTGGATTTTCACGCCTGTTAGCACTGTCTATACGATTCAACAGCAAAGCGGCCGACGTTTTCTCGATGCACACCAATCGCAAGGGCGTGACTTCGCCGTCGTCACGCGCACGGCGCAAAATAACGATACGCAACTCTGGGTCTTAAACCACGTCCCCACGCAAATCAGCACCTACACCATTCAACAAGTCAGCAGTGGCCGTTTCCTAGATGCCTATCTGCGCTCAAACAAAGATTTTGGGGCTGTCACGCGCACGGCACAAAACAACGATACGCAGTGCTGGGTGTTGAAACCCTTGAGCGGCGACGTGTATACTCTGCAACAGGCGGTCAATGGACGCTACCTTGATGCTCACCAGTCATCTGACAAGGATTTTCGTGCTGTCACACGGACAGCGCAAAACAACAATACGCAACGTTGGATTTTGAAGCCTGCCGGCATGATCTATACGATTCGACAGCGCAGCAGCGGCCGCTTTGTTGACGCGCATCAAGGGTCAAACAACGACTTTTCGATTGTCACACGCATGGCACAAAACAACGATACACAACGTTGGTTGCTACGCCATTTGCGTGGTGATGCTTACACGATGCAACAGTTGAGCAGCGGCCGATACGCCGATGCCCATCAGAACGCTGGCAACGATTTCTCCCTTGTCACACGCCCACGCCAGATCAATAATACTCAACGCTGGGAAATCAAGCGCGTTTGATAAACTGGTGTAAGAAAGCGGCTTCGCCGCAAAACCCGACCCCCCGGCCCCCTCTCCGAGCCATATTCTTGGCGCGGCTAGAGGGAGAATGCATTAGGGGTGAGGGTTGTTATTTAGAGGTTATGCAGACGATCAGACACAGACTGTGCAACCTCTACTATTACTAATGACTAAAAAAGCTATTGTACGCAAGGGGCGCAATGCAGACACGATCACGTCGATTGTTTCCCAACATAACGGAGAAGTGCTTGCCGATTATGGCAGATCGCTGCTAGTCGCTGTTGAACAAGAGGGGCTAAATGAACTCGCCAGCAAACGCTATCGGGTGCGCGAGCTGCCCGATAGTCAACCTGTTGAGCTAAATGGGTTTCGCTTTGATCCAACGGATGTGCGCTTCCAGTCAGATGAGGTTGACTCGGCCGCCCGCTCACTCTCATCTGGTCGCAGCCATCACCTTGTCCGCTTTGCCGGTCCCCTTCATAACGATTGGAAAACGCAACTGAGTGAGATCGGCGTAGAGATTATCGAACAGGCGTTGGCAGACGAATATCTGATCAGCATCGACAGCGGGCAGGTGGGGAATCTGCGCGAATTACCATTTGTTGAGACGGTTTCTCCTTACTATCCTGCCCTCAAGATCAGCGAGAGTCTGTTGACCCCACAGCTACAGGAGAGCATTTCATCCGTCACAGGCTTGGAGCCGGTTGTCCTAGAAAATCCCATCGCGGCTGATTCTCGCGCAATCGAAGAAACGCTCCCCACACCCGACGCAGATTTAGGGTTGCCCAAAGCTGTGCATGAGCCTGTGGTTGGGAATATCGAGCTGGCTCTGTTTGACGCGGCCGATGGCGATGAAGCCGCACAGGGCGCGGCCGCAATTGGCGCGATGGTGATCGAGCAGACGGGCAAACGCCTGATCGTCGCTATTCCGCTCGACTCTGTTCCGCAGTTGGCCGCGTTACCACAGGTGAAAATGGTCAACCCTTATCGGCCGATTGAACTCCACAACAACATTGCCACCAACATCATGGGCGCGGACGTGCTGCAAAATGGCACCGGCCTCGACGGTAGCGGGCAGGTTGTCGCCGTCGCCGACACAGGGCTTGACACGGGTGATGCGAACACGATGCTTGCCGACTTCGCGGGGCGTGTCGTCGCTATGCAGGCGTTGGGTCGCCCCGGCGATTCGAGCGACCCACACGGGCATGGCACGCACGTCGCTGGCTCCGTGCTGGGAGATGGCGCGAACTCAAACGGGAGTGTGCGCGGCCTTGCACCTGCTGCCAGCCTCGTTTTCCAATCGATCATGGATGCACGGGGTCGTTTAGGCGGTTTGCCCAATGATTTGAGTGTGGGTCTTTTTGATCTTGCACGCGATGAAGGCGCACATATCCACACAAATTCATGGGGTGCGCCGTTGAATGGTGCATACAATACCAACTCGGCCGAAGCAGACACCTTTGCCTTTGAAAATCGTGATTTTATGATTCTTTTCTCGGCCGGTAATGACGCACCCAACCGCGTCGGCGCACCGGGAACGGCAAAGAATGTTCTGACTGTCGGGGCGAGCGAAAATCGCCGGGCGTTGCCAGATGCGGTCACGTTTCCAAATGGCAGAACGATCAATTTTGAGATTGAGGCAGATGATCCGGCCGATATTGCCTCGTTTAGCAGCCGTGGCCCGGCCGTCAACAACCGCATCAAGCCCGATGTCGTCGCGCCCGGTTCGTGGATATTGTCCACGCGCTCATCGCGGACAAACGGTGTTGGGCGTGGCGTGCCGGGTCAACCCATTTTTGGACTTGGCAATCAAGATACGCCGCCGATGCCACCGGGGGCTGGGGCAAATTCGGCCGACAAATACATGTACCAAAACGGTACGAGCATGGCAACTCCGTTGGCGGCTGGGGCGTGCGCTCTGTTGCGGCAATATCTCGTGGAGCAGCGGGGTCATGCGCCTTCGGCCGCCCTCATCAAAGCCTTGATCGTCAATGGCACGGTTGATCTTGAGCAGCCGGTCAATCAGCAGGGTTGGGGTCGGGTCGATTTAGACAATGCGCTGTTCCCACTCACATCTGGGCGCGTGCAGTTTGATGACACGCTCGATAACGCGCTCGGCCCGGCCGATTTTCGCATCTACGATGTGCATGTTGCTTCATCGGCCGAGCCATTGACCGCGACGCTTGTCTGGCGCGACCCGCCCGCCCCGACTATCCAAAATCATCTTTTTCTGCGCGTGATCCATCTCAGCAGCGGCGCGGAGTTCACGGCCGAACGCGACATCATGACGGTGCAAAATAATGTGCAGAAGGTCGTTATCCCAGCTCCCGCGCCCGGTATCTATCGCATTGAGGTCGAGTCGAGCGACATCACGCCCGGTATTCCCGAATTTCCAGATGAGCTGCGGCAAGATTATGCACTCGTCGTCTCAAATGGGTCGGGCTTCTCGTGCAATCCATCTGATGTCGTGCAGGTCATCGACCGCTCTGGCAGCATGGGCTTCTATGGCTATATGGAGCCAGCTAAACAACGCGCCGCCGAACTGGTCGATATTTTGCAGATCAACGATCAAGTTGGGATTGTGTCTTTCGCGGCCGATGCAGCCACAGTGACACCGCTGACGAGAATCAACTCGCAGGACGACAAAGAGGATGTTCAGGCGGACATCGCCACCATCAATGCAGGCGGCACGACTGATTTGCGCGAGGCGTTGGCGGATGGGGTGGCGGCACTTGGCTCCGATACAGGTCGGCCGCGTGCGCTCATTCTTCTCAGCGATGGCAAGCATACGGTCGGCACGGCCGCGATTGACGATGCGTTTTTAGACAGCATTGCGGCGGACAATATCAAGGTATACGCCATTGCGTTAGGGGCGGCGAGTGATTTCGCGGTCTTGAATAACATCGCTGTCCGCACGGGGACGGGGGCAGCGTACACCGTTGCATCGGCCGCCGATCTGCACAAGCTGCACGAGGTCTATTACGACATCTTGGGATCGCTCAACTGTGGCAATGTGGTGCATCTCAAGTCGGCCGAGTTCGCTTCCAGCCAAACGGTCACGCTTGACAGCACCTGTCTTGAGGCCAGCTTTATGTTCTCGTGGGGAACGGAGGCGCAGGCTGTCAAAACCACGCTGATCGACCCCGACGGCATTCAGTTTCTCGGCGGAGATGACCCACGCATCGGTCATCTAGCGGATGAGACGTATCATCTCTATCGTGTGACCAAGCCAAGTGCGGGGCAGTGGCAGATGATCGCGGAGACCGATAGTCAATCGACCTCGAACCATTTGACGACGGCCGTCATTGCCGAGAGCGTGGTTAATTGTCAAATTGAGCATAAGGCCGATGATGAGGGCAACGTCCAGATTCAGGTATCCGGCGAATTTGAGAAAAAACCGGTCAGAAACTTGCAGATAATGGCAAATGTTATTTACCCAACGCGGTCAATTGCACAACTGTTGGAGAAGTACGACGCTGACCTACAGCGGATTGTGGTGAACCGTGATTTGCTGAATGGCGCGGCCGATGAGCCTGCGCTCGCAAAACTCAACCTGTTTGCTGCCCAGATGGGAGCGCAAGGGAAAGATATTTTTGAGCGCAAGACGGCGGAGGTACCATTTAGGCAGCGTGACAATACCTTTCACAGCGAATTGTCTTTGCAGACGTTGGGCGCACGGGGCAATGCGAAGATCGTGATTTCGGCCGAAGCACAGGGCAGCTTTGGCACACACATTTGCCAAAAAATCATCCCTGTCTACGTTCCCCAACCCGATGACAAACGCAGTGATTTAACATTTCGCCTGATCGTGCGGCGTAGTCGCATTTGGCGACATCACATTCTAGGCGCGAGAGTGCATCTGGCGGATGGTGACATCGCTAGGCCGGCCGATGGAGTCAGCGTCAAGATGGTTGCCAAGCAGCAGGGACAGGTGATCGAGTCGGGAGCGTTGCCCTTTTATCGACGCGGGAAATACTTTATCTGGCGCGTCTCAAAGCGAGACCTCGTTCGCGGTCAGGTCGAGCTGACGATAGAATTGTTGCAAGATGGGGTGGTGGTTGAGCGCGAGGCGAAGATGGTTACAATTCGTTAATGTACTGTGGCTCTTTGGGAACTCAAGAAGTTGACAGGAAAGATGAGATCATGCCATAAGAGAAAATGGCCAATGCCGCCTGAATTCCCAAAGAGCCATATCTTTTTGGTCAGTCGTTAACTGGCAAACCACTTGGAACGGTCGTTGGCACAAGATCAACGAGATCTGTTGCAGAGGGTGATGTAAGCGCGTGCAAAAAGGAGAGGAGTTGCTCAACTTCTCCATCAGACAGTTGAGATGGTGTTGCGACCTGTTGGGCAAGGTTCTCGCTCAACATTTGGATTGTTCGCTCATCCATCTTGCCTGTTTCGCGCAGTGAGGGTTCCAACTGCATGAGATCGTAGTCGGTGAGGGCGGCCGTTACGTCGAGATGATGGCGCACAGTTCCTTCGAGCGTTGTGTATGCGCCATTGTGCATGTAGGGGGCGGTCAAGGCGACATTGCGGAGTGGTGGCGTGCGGAAGGCGAAGCGGTCAGAGGGGTTGCCTGTTTCGAGCATTCGGCCGAAATCATACCCATCCTCGTTCGACTTGCCGGGCCCCAACTGTGGCACACCAATGTTGTAAAAGTTCTGATCTGTCAACAACGCCCCATTATGACAACTGCTGCAACCTGCCTCCCCAAAAAAGAGCATCGCTCCCGCCTTTTCCTCCTCCGTCAATGCAGTTTGTTCCCCCGCTACATAGCGATCATACGGGCTGTCATCAAATGAAAAGGCGGCAACTTCAAACGCTGCGAGCGCATTGGCGGCATGTTCAAATCCAAAGTCGTTCTCGTTTGGATAGGCAGCGCGGAACAGCGTTTGATATTCTTCAATTGCCATCAGACGATTGATAAGTGCATCCCATGTTTGCGTTGGGTCGGCATCGTCGGCAAGGGCGATCTCATTTGGGTTGCCATGAGTGTCTAAGTCGCCGATGTCGCCACGCATCTCATGGCGAGACGTTGGGGGAAATAATGCTTGGGCGGCGAGTGCGTTGTCGAGACCTGCGGGGAGTAGTTCATCGGCCGGTGTCTCTAGGGTGTATGTCTCGGCCGCGATGCGCCCATCCCAGAACATCGTGCGCCATGCAGTGGCACCGCGATTAAAAATTTCGGGCGCATTGCGTGGAATATCGACGCGATTTTTGCCCAAGACGCGCCGCTTGCCGAGACCTGTGCCGCCTGTGCCAGCGGAGAGGGAGCGTGCATCGGCCGATGCCAACTCAGGATGATGACACGTCGCACATGAAATATCGCGGTTGCCACTCAACTCTTTGTCAAAAAATAGCAACCGCCCCAACTCAGCCTTTGCCGAATTGGTTGGCAGGTTGAGATCAATCGGCTCAACGGCTGCCTCTGTCATCAAATGGTGCAGGTGCGAATCGACCGTCTCAGCGGCGAGTTGCTGCTTATTGCGCTGCCAGCCGACGAGCAGGATCAAAGCCAACATGAGGTAGATGATTGTGAGGGGGAACGTGAGGTTGCGAGATTTGTGGTTCATGGCTTTATCTTTGATGGTCAGCATGGCGACACATCATCTTTTTGCCGCCATGCGAATAACGTCAGGAATTGGGGATGGTGTGGGGCGACCGTTTTATGCGTCGAACTAGCCATAACACACCAATTGCCAAGAATGCAACGCCCAACAAGATCAGAATCAGTTGTGATGAGAAAGGCGTATTCCCAGATGAAACGTCGCGTAGCGTAACAGCAGTAGGGACACAGTTAATTGTGGTCTCCTCAACACTGTGGTCTAAGGGAAGGCCATTTCTATCTGCAATAAGGTGTGTGCCGAATGTCAAAGTTGCTGGGGTGGCTTCCCCAACACACTGCACATTAAATGTCGCAACTTGCCCTCCGTTACATGGCTCAGATTGCAGTTGCGTGACGGCATAAGAGATAGTTCCTGTCGTTGCATCCACATCATTTGCCAATTCAAAATCGGCTGTGGGGCAGTTACCGCTGACGACGGTGTTATCGACAACTTCGAGCAAAGCTGGATCAAAATCAATTGCCAATTCAAGTGCGAAAACGTCGTTTATCTCAGCGAGTTGTATTTCAATCGTCGTTTCGCCCGTTGATTCTTCGCTGGCGACAAGTCGCAAAACTGCGTCGGTCTGTGCGGCGACGATGGATGTGCTTGCCAATGTAAAAAGGAGCAGTAAGAGCGTAATTTTTTGCCAATGATTAAACATGATTTCCTCTTAGGGAGAATGTGGTTCGGCCGATTCTCCCGTAATTTTGTATTCGGTGTTCAGTAACCTAACCGAACACCAAATACCTCTCAAATCTGGAAGTTATAAGTAGACGCTGACTACGGCCACGGAATAGGTTCACATTGTGGGTAATTTCCAGCAGAAACAGCGATGTCAAGAATGTTGATCGTCCCATCCCCATTGATGTCGAGATTTACAGGAGCGGGTGGCACGCTGTTGCCAAACGAGCCAGCAATCGCCGCAATATCAAAGATGTTGATGCAGTCGCTGGCGTTTACATCCCCACCAAGCAGTTGGACACTGTTCACTGTCGTCGTGTTGCCAATCGTCACGTTGATGCCACTTTTGCGTCCATCAAGATAGCTGTCCATCTCTACGCTGATCTCATACGTACCTGGCGCAACATTGAGGCTATATTCCCCTGCGGCATTTGTCGTTGCCGTGGCGATGGCTGTTGCGCCATCCCAGAGCGTGACCGTTGCCCCGCTGTGGTCAGTGCGTGACTGTAGCTCGACTGTACCGCTCACTTCACCTTCTGAAATCACGTTTACTGCGCCAGCCGTTGCACCTAAAATGATGGGGTCTCCCAGTGAGTCTGATATTGCCCAATTGGTGAACGAGACGAAGCTATTACCTGTCGCTGCGCCTTCAACTGTGATGATGGCAGCCTCGCCGTCTGTGCAGGCAACCCCTGTCATTGCGGCGGCAAACTCAATTGTCCCTGCGGCATTGTCAAACGAATCCTCAATTGTGAAGTCGAAGCAGTTACCAGCCACTACATCAATTACTGTGACAATGGCTGGATCAAATTGCAGATCGAGGTCTAATCCCTGAACGCCTGTTGCCCCAGCATCAAACGCAACTGCGATGTCAGTGGTATCGCCAAGCGGGAGTGTAGTTGTGCCTGGATCGATATACAGTTCGCCGACAGTGTTATCAATCTCGGTGTAGACGATGGCGGAGGCGATCAAATCGGGGTCTGCGTTTCCGTTGAGATGGAAAATTCCCATCACGTCTCCAAAAACCTCTGCACCAACATCGTCGATAGTGACATCAACGGTAGCAGATGCGTCATCTCCAGGTAGGATAGTGATGCTACCTGTTGGGTTTGGATTGTTCAACTGCATAACAGGTTGCTCCATACCATTGACCATAGCCATTCCTTCAAAATCGATAGCGACATCAACCGCTGCGTTGCCGTCATTATGAATGACAAACTCAACTTGAACAGCTTGATTTGGATTAGCAAGAATTGGGTCGCCCGGCACAGTTTCCACCCATACACCTCCGACATCTTTCCAAACATGTCCGCCACAGTCGAATTGGTCACCTGTGTTGAGATTGGTCACGGCAAATTCGTAATTGGCAGGTGACGTGACAATTGTGGGTGGAGGCGTGAGGCGGTATTTGACAAACTGGCTAGACATGGATGGAACAGCGACTGGCGGCGCACCCGCGGGGATGATAATGCTGCCCGTTGGGGTTCCCGTCATGCCCGCACCCATCACAAACGCGAGGTTGTAGCTTTGTGTCGTTGCAGTGTCATTGTAGATTCGCATGTGAATGTCGAGATAGGCTCCGTTCGGGGCAAAGATGATGTCCCAACCTGTTGCACACCATTCAATCGGTATTTGACTCTCGATAACGTCTGTTTCAACACAGGAGCTGTTATTTTGATCATCCACATCATTGGAACTCTTGACTGTCGCGCAATTTTTAACGAAAGGCATAGCTGCATTAGCGACGTTAATGGGAATAGGAAACGTCGCAGTATAACCAGCCGAGAGAGGGCTAGGGTGTGTACAGGTAATAGTTGGTGCAGTGTATGTGCAACTCCAGCCAGCGGGTACAGGGGAAACGCCTGTTGTGGCGTTCACAGGTGTGATACCAGTGGGCAGCGTATCGTTGACGGTAATCGGCCCAATTGCGGAACCAGAGCCGACATTTTCGACGAAAAGCTCATACTGTGCGGGTTGATTGACGGTGAAGTGATTGGGTTCGGCCGATTTCTTAATTGCCAAATCAGGCTCACATGACTCAGCTTTGCTATAAGCGTAATCCAACAACTGTGGAAGGATATTTTTCCCTGCTTGATTATAGTGATATGCATAGGAGTGCGTTTGCATTGTGCCAATGACCAGACCATTGCCGTAACTGTATTCAATGAAGGTCGGTGGCTCGTTTGGATCAATCACGTTGCCAGCAACGACATGTGTGTTTGTTCCTGCAATGAGGTTGCTATAAATACCATGACTGGCATAAGTGCCAGAAAATGGGTTGGCAATCCCTGCCATCGCTGGGTGTGCGGCAACAGTCGCGTTATCCCATTCATACTGTGCGCCAACCAAGTCTACGCCACCAGGCAGATGAAATTGGCTGGCATTGCCGCCATTCCAACCCCAGCCTGAGCCATGCACTTCAAGCACACCACAATTTTCCTTCAGATACACTTCCAACATCGATTCATGGTCACCTAGTCGATGATAAAAGTCGTCGGTCTGATCTTCTGCAACGATGACGAGTTTATAGGGCGAGAGATTGACAGGAAATGCAGTCGAGTTGTAAACATCAAATGGAATCGACCACCCGTTCAAAATGTTTTGGATAGCGGTTGATCCCCACGGCTGCACATCGATCAGGAGCGCAACATCAGCCGTAGCACGCTCTTGATTCGGTCGAACAGGGATTGGCTTATAATCTGGTGGGGCAGTATCGGTAGGGTATTCTTCAGCACGTTGAGCTGTTACGCTCAGGGTCAAGCTGAACAAAGCCAGCAAAAGCAACAGAACAAACATTTTCTGTTTTGAATGAAACATGGTTTTCCTTCTGAGAGGCAACGCGATAGAGTATTTCATCGCAGTTGCAGTGGACGATCAAATTGGCGTTGATACGAAAGCCGCTTGAAAAATTGGGGAAAAACATGCTACAATCCAATTCTCAAGTGGGAAGCTGTTTTGAGGATTTATTCTCAAAGCGGCTTTCTTTTTTTCTACTTGTTACATTTACCATCTCCTTTGTTACTACTTGTTGTCTACTTATAGAACGTTTCCCAAACGATTTTGACGGAAGAAAACAACCTTATTTTGAATAAAAGCCCAATGTGTTTTCCCACATCGGGCTTATTCAAAGAAAGAGTGCGGGTTAGTGTTTCCGCTTGGGAAGAGAGAAGAGGGTCAGACAAATTAATGCGCTATAAAGAAGCAGCAGCAAAGACAAGTTTGATCTGTTTGCGCTTATACCTTGTACCTGTACCGCTGTTGGGGTGCAGTTAAGGCAGATAGAGCCATCTTGTGTGTCGAGCGGGACACCTTCACCATCTGTATTACCAAGTGAGGGGGCGGGATCGGCCGAAAAGCGCACAAATGCCTCCTCTTGATCGGCTTCATCTAACACGCGGAACGTCAGCCAGAGCAACTCACCTTCGGAGATCGCGCCCGCTTGCATCAGTGTAATATCCAACTCACCATCTTGGTCGGTTGAATCCACGACCAACGTTGCCCCTGCACTCGACCGAAAGCGAACCGACTCATAGGCAAGCTGTGTTTCGTCAAAATCAAGCGATAGGACAATAGTGTTGATACTGTTTCCATGCGCTGCTAGTCTTAATGGTATCTCGACAAACCCATCGGTTGGCACAACGCCTTGTGGAAGCGTGAGATTGGCGGCAACGTTGCGACTTTGTTTAGCTGACACGGTTGCACAGTTGTGTGTGCCATGAAAAACGAGCAAACGTCCACATGAAATATCGACTGCATTGATTACCTCATCTGCTCTTGCATCACAGCCCACTGGCATCCCGCGAAATGTGCCACCAAGCGTATCAAGCCATAAGTTGCCATCTTGATCGAAGATTTCTAATGGGATTGAAGACAGATCTGCCGATGCGACATTACCATTTCCGTTGCAATCACCGCGCTGATGAGGCGAAACAACGATAGTCGTGCCTCGCGTCACACCTGCTGCATCCTCGCCTTCTGTTGTGCCAAGTGAGACGTTGGCAAACTCAACAGTGGTTGTCAGTGGGGTTGTTGTGGCACAATCGGCCGAAATTGCAATCTGCATCAACCTGCCATTATCAATCGCGTGCTGTTCTTGTCGCCCATCACTAATCACGATTCGCAATTGACCGTTTGCTTCAACGCCTGTCATAATCAAATAATCTTCCAGTGAATTATCAACGGTGACATTGTTGATAACGCCATCCTGATTTGTGTCCTCTTTGTCAAATGTTAGACAAGAATCCATCGGAAGGGAGAAAGCGAGGGCGGATATGTCGTGATCGGCCGAATTGAGCGAAATATTTAAAGTCAACTCATCCCCTGTCGAAACCTCCGCATAATTTGACTCAACTGTCAATGTCGGTGGCACAATCTGTTTCAGAACTTGACACGCATCTGTCGGCACGCTGGGATTCGCAACTTCTTGTAAAAACCGTTCAGCGCAGAAGATTCCATCGCCCAAAATAGTGTACGGGTCATGCACATAATTCTTGTCGGCCGTGCCAAACAGTTCAGGACGCAGATCGCCACGTTGATCTAACTGTGCAGCACGCGCCAACGCCCCCGCAACAGTAGGGGTTGCAATTGACGTTCCCGCGACTGGCAAAAATCCATCACTCGTCGTTACACCCTGTATGACTGGAATGTATTTCCAGATGAATTTCTCTGGATGCCGCAGAAAGGTCTGCCTATCCATATTGGTTCGCACACCAAACCCACCGCTCCATGCTGCTATATCGCCGCCTTGCGAGAAGCTCGCTGGGCCGAACTTATTCCCACTACCAAATGTATCTGCTACAAATCCAGCAACAACGACATCATTATCAAAAACGGTTGCCAGATAATTTTCGGCCGTCATATCAGGCGCACCGTTACCAGCGGCAATTGCAAAGTGAACGGGATTGGAAAGAGCCATTAACGCATCATTCGCGTAATGTAAGGCCGATTGACCACTTAATCCATCCAGTGGTGGGGAAAGATAGATGGGTGCATTGAGAACCATTGGCTGATTCGGGTTGGCTTGGTTAATAATCTGGTCGAGGGCTTCCAACAACTGAAAAATGGTTCCCTCGCCATTTGCATTCAAAATAGCGTGTAGTTCTAAGTCAGCTTCTGGTGCTTTTTCAATTAACTCGGCTGCCACGACAACACCATGCAGTTGCATCCCCGTATTGTTGAGCAGTGGCGGTAGTGCCGTATCATGCCGCACAATGCTAAAGTCCTTCCCATCATATCTGGGGTTTGTACCAGACCATGCTGCATTGTCGAAGGTTTTCACTAATACACCCGCACCTTCTGGTGTTATCTGTGATCCATCGTTTCGAGTTACGGAGGTCAAGTTGTAAGGGGGGAGATAGGCGTTCCCACGAGGTGTGGGAGCGGGGAGCGTCACACCAAACAGCTTCCAAGCTGCCCGTATGATTCCATTCGGCTCGGCAAACACGTTTGGGTATGTGTTTGCAATGTCAAGACTCAGGTCAAATGGATGCAAACCTTCAGTCAATGTATAAAGTTGTGTTATTTGCACGCTATTACTAACAGCCTTCCCCTCAACTTTATGAATCTCCCCCACGAACACCCCTTCAATAATTGTTAGTTCCTCCTCTGTTCCCGTGATCATAATTTGCAACGGGACAATATCGAGCAGTGCGCTGATGTCTTCGTCTATGATTTGGCAAGCGGGGGCATATTCTGTGACAAATGACTCAATTTGTGCGGTCATCTCCTCGCGCTTCTGTTCAGAGAGGTGGTGTAGGTCGATGCGGATGATCGGTTGCGCTGCTGGACACTCTGCTGGCAACGCCACATCTTTGTACGTCGTGTTGAAATTGTGCTGATAGATGGCAGGCAAAACAGAAAATGGAACGTTTTGCGTCTCTAACATCTTTTGCAATGGCTCGTACTCGTCAGCAATAACGATGATTTCGGCCGGGGCAGCTTCGCTTGCATTCCCCATAGGCACAAAAAACAGTATGCTGACGGCGAGCGTCATAAATATCATAAAAAAGGTCACTATTCTCATTGTACTTCTCCTCCAACGGCAATGTTGGAACTTACTATTCAAACCCTCTCCGGTTTATGTTTACTACTGTGAAGATAAGACGGACAACACACGTCTTTTGTTCCTCAGTCACTCATGTCGATCACGCGAATACAATTAGTGTCAATCTAGTGTCATTACGGGATCATAATACACGACAATCGCATTATTTGCAACAAATTGGTGTCTTAACGGTGTCTTTTTTGAGATTGTAATTTTAATTCCCCTAAAAAGGAATTTCTCCTGTGTCACCGAGTAGGTTAAAAGATGCCCAATAATAGGGGTGGCTATAGCGATGGGTTGTCTGTTGAATAAAACGCTGATGTGCTGCTCGCAATGCGTTTGCTTTCGTCTGTCTATATTCGTAGAGTGCCTCGTAAAATAGCTGCATCCATTCGAGCGTCGAACGATCTTCTACCGCCCATAAGCTGAGAACCAATGAGGCCGCACCAGCAGATAAAAACCCACGCATCAAGCCGACTAACTCATCGCCGCCAGATAGCTGATGCTGGCCTGTCGAACAGGCACTCAACACAACTAGATTGGCATTTAGTCGCATGTTAAACAGTTCTAAGGTGGTCAAATCCTGATCGTGTAGTCGGATGCTAGATAACAGTGGCGTGGTGGCGTTAAAGTGACCGTGCATGGAGAGATGTAGCACGGCGGCGGTCGGTGCGCTGGTCTTGAATTGGGATAGCGTCGCGTCTGTGTCTAAAAATGCGGTTCCGCCCCAACGTTCAGCTATCTGTTGTGCTTCCGCTTCAGCATGGGGGATTTTGGCGTTGTGGCCTGCATGACCAAAGGTAATTAGGCCGCTGCCGAGATCGGCCGATTCCCGACAAAACCGCAACACACTCGCACTCGGCAACTGGCTAACCGTCACCTGTTCGATCAGATACTGCTGCCCATCGTGCAGCGCATGAAAAGGCAGGTGATGTAAACAGCCGTGTGGCACAATCAACAAATGGTTGTGCTGTTGCACGCGCTCTCGAATCGGCGCGAGCAAATAGCCATCGAGCTTTTGCAGGAACGCATTCGCACGTTGTTTCCAATGCAGCATTGCAACATCGGGGATATGCGGGGTTGTTCGCAGGTTACGTTCTAGCGAAATGAGAAGTTGTTCAACCTGCGCGTAAGGGGCTGCCAACCGCTCTATTTGCAGCCCAAACTGTTTTGATAATAAAAAGACAATCAGTTGTCCATGCACAACAAAGTACTCGATCAGCAATTCATTCGGCTTGAGCTGGTCATGAATCGGCTCAACCGTGACGCGCCACAGTGCCGCACGCTGCGTGTAGGTGGCATTACGAGCGAGTAGCTCGCTCCAAAGGTGCGCGATTTGCTGCTCAACCGCTTCGATTCTGTGCCATGGTTGCTTGCGCTGAGAGTTACTAACGGCATTTTCGTCAACTTGTTGCTGTCGATACCATTGGTTGCGCTGCTTTTGTAAAGTATGTAGCGTTTCGACTAATTCTTGATCCGCTTCCGTTTGTGCCTCAATTTGTATTTCTAGTCGATGCGCCAACAAATCGAGCAGGGCGCGTGATTTGGCACGTTCGGTGTATTCAAGCGCACGCTCAAAGTCGCCGCTGGCAAGGTAAAGATCGACCGCATCCTCGTAAATCATCTGTTTGTCGGTCAAAAACATCGGCCGATATTCCGTCAAAAGTCGCGCCGTCAGTTGCTCTAACTCGCTAATCGCCTGTTCTATCTGTGGCAGGGCGCGTGCTGGGTCATCGGGATATTGGCGTATCATCCAGATTCCACGCCAATAGTGGACGGTATAGCGCAACCATAAGGGGGTGTTGGGGAGGTGAGTTTCGGCCGAACTCAACGCCTCATCCGCCACATCCCACCGATTGAGGGCAATCGCTGCCCGCGCTTTGGCGATCAATGCCTGCATCAACCAAATCTGTTGCCCTCCCGCTATAAATGTTTCCACAATCGACGTTGCAACTGCCAAACTATCCTCAAAATTACGGTTGAGATAATGCAAGTGAGCCATCTCCAATTGGGCAATTGCGACCCAGAAATCTGCCTCAGCGCGTTGAAAATAGTCATGGGCTTCACGCAATGCTACCAGTGCTGCGCTCATATCGTCTCTATCCAAGTTCGCATGTGCGACCATTTCATTGATCAACAATTTGCCTCTGCGTAATGGTGGTGTGCTGTCGATTTTGCGGGCGCGTTTGACCGTTTCCAACACATCTGTAAAGCGGCGTAGCGTCACGTAACAGTTACTGATAGCGTATTCGACCGCCACCTCGTTGCGCTTGTCGCCCACTTGCCGATAACGTTCACGGACAGCGTAGAACTGCTGTAGTGCCGTCGTATAGTCGCCACGGTAGTAGTGTGTCAAAGCAATGTTGTGTTCGAGCAAAGCGCGGTCATGTAATTGACTCTCGGACAGTGGGGATGCTGTATCGAGAAGCTCCTCAAAGCGGCTCGGATCAAAATTGCCCAATGCCCATTCGAGCTCAAAGCGATTGGACGTGATCCATGCTGCTAATTGTGGGTTGGGTGGAGACAGTCGCGTCAAAAATGTTTGTGCTTCTGTAATCAAGTCGAGCGCACCTGCGAAATCTCCGCGTTCAACATAATACCCTTCTGCAAAGTTGCTATACAATTGAATCAGCGCCATCCACGCAGTATGTTGGAATAAGACCCGTTTCGCCTGATCAAATTTGATTTTGGCCTTGTCAAACTGTTCGAGAGAACATAAACAGTGTACGCCAATAATTTGCATCCGCGCTGCTTCCAGTGGTTGATCTGCGTAAAGCTCATCAAGCTCATCAAGCAGATAGAGTGCCTTCACTGTATCGTCCTTGAGAATGACAGCTTGTGAAAATTCGGAGCGCAGCGCAAGCGCACGATGGAGTGGGTTAACCGTCTGCTTGGCAAGTGCATATTGCAGTGTGATGAGATCATCGAGCCAACCATCTGCATCACAGCGTGCCTTTAAGCCAGTTGCCACCTGACCAGCAAAATCAACCTGCTCTAAGCGGGTCGATTCTGTCTCTAAAAATCGTTTTTGCGCGTCTAAATCTGGCAGGGCAAGCAACGCATCAATAAACTGCAATGGGGTCATACCACAATGTCGCGCAAACAGACATCCGTTTGTTCATTACTCAAAATGATTTCGTATTTGCCTGTTTCAATCGCTGTAAATTGAAATTCACCTAATTCAGAGACGGTTTGGGAGGCGATTGGTTCGGCGTTGCCCTCGCGCCAGAGAATGGCGGTGTGAGAATCGGCCGATTGCAACGCACTCTGCCCAATCAGTCGATACTGACCACGCTGTTCTGGGTCTGCCTCAACCTCTACCGTGATCGGGATGGCAGCCTCGACTTCAACGAGGTAGATATATTGCGACGTTGAGTCGCTCGCATCAGCCTTCAAACCAGGTGCGGGCATTCTTATCGGTGGAAGTTGGTTGGCAATGACCGTCTTGATACGCTGCCAAACGGGCAGCTTCTCGACGCTAGTTGGTTCAGGAAAGGTCGCCAGAAACGTTTGCAAATTGGCGAGTTCGGCCGAACAGTGCGGACAGCCAGCCAGATGTGCCTCGACCGCTTGTGCTTGTTTGCTGGGTAGTTCATTGATGTGGAATTGGTTGAGAATTTCGGCCGATGGGCAAGCCGCACGATACAAGGTTTGACTGAGCAACTGCGTAAATTGTTGTGTGTCTGAAAGATGTTGTTTCATCGTTTTTCCTTTTACTTGTCGATTACCAAAGTGCAGATAAATTGGATGGTGGATTCTTACGAAGTCGTTGAATAAAATAGTTGATTCTGTCCCCCACTTTTTTTGATGTCAGTTCAATCTCGTGTTTTTCTGCCAATATCCGTACAATGCCCCGTCTCGGCAGATCCCAAACAAAGCGATAGTAAATAATAAGACGCTCCGTTTCATTCTTAAAGCCGTGTGTTTCAAGATAGTCCCACAATAATTTGGCACGCTCGTTTTCCCAAAACTGCTCATCTGGCGAGAGTGTCGAGGAGGGAACTTCCTCAATCGTAAAATAGGACTCCTCATCGTCTTCATCTTGTTTGAAAGCGATTTCGCGTTCTTTTCGAGCGGCCAATTTTCGCAAGTAATCTATCGTTGTTGTCCAAAGTGTTCGTTTAAGATAATTGTTCAACGCCCATGGGGACTCATAATCACGCAATGCCGCAGGTGTCATTTTCTGCTGCACCTTGCACAGCACATCGTTGTAAATTTCATCAAATGCCATCAAATAATTTTCACCATACGCTTCAATCTTTGATTGATAAGTCACAAACCAGCACAGGCATCTTTGACGATAGTACGCCTCAAAGTAGAGCCACACGCTCTCTTGGCCTTGCGAAAAGAGACGACACCATAATTCGGCTAAGTAACAAGGGTCAGATTTCCGCTCCCTTTGAAAACGGTTGTCCTCACGAATAATTTTATGAATCAATTCGGCATGTGTTAACGCACCGACACCCTCTTTGTTGTGACACTTCATCAAACTTCTACTCCTGCAAGATGGAAATTTTCTCTGTTACTATATAGAACGCACACCATTTGATTTTGACGGATACTGAATCGCGATTCCAGCAGATAAATTTTGTCTCTGTTCTGTTTGAATAATGGATACCTGCGAAGGCAGGTATGAAGGGGACAATGTTCGGTTTCTCCAGATAGCCTAAACAGTTACTTTGAGCCTAACAACACCAGCAATTCCCGCGCTGCCTTTTGCCAACTAAAGCGACGCACGTTCTCGAATCCACGCCCAATTAGGGTTTCTCGCAACACCGCATCGGCCGCAATTCGCTGCATTGCGTCGCTTAACTCAAGTATGTCTGCGCCTGTATCGACGGTCGCAAACTCACGGTCGTTGCGATCGGCCGTCCGCACATATAACGCCGCGTTGCCAGCCACCTCCGGCAACGAACTATTGCGAGCGGTGATAACGGGTGTGCCACATGCCTGCGCCTCTAGTACTGGAAAGCCAAATCCCTCGTAGTGAGATGGGAAAAGCAGGGCTGTTGCGTGGGAGAATAGAGCGGCTTTGTCTGCGTCGGCGATGAAGCCGGGCAGATGGATACGCTTGTGAATGTGAGCGGGGAAGGTGGCGAGAGGGGCGAGCGCCTCATCGGAAAGCCAACCCTGTTTGCCTGCTAGCACGAGATGATGAGGGAGGCGGTCAGCAACGTTTGCAAACGCCTTTAGGATAGCAGCGATGTTTTTGCGCGGTTGGAGTGTGCCGAGATACAGGAAGTAGGGGGGGGGGAAAGGCGCAGGCGTGGCAACGGGTCGTAATGATAGATCGCGGCCGGGGTAGAGCGTGTGTATTTTTTCGGCCGAAATCCCATACCATCTCATCAAATCGCGCTTTGTCGCCTCTGAATCTGCCAGCACGAGCTTGCTACGTCGCGCATTGTGCCGCGTACTCCATTTGAGATAGCGCACCTGCTGCTGTGTGTGTGCCTCTGGAAAATAATGGTAGCCCAGATCATGCACAGTGGCGACGCTTGTGCCGTGATAGGTGACCGGGATAACGTGGGCGGGGGTAAAAAAGAGATCGGGAGGGCTGCGCTGCAATTCGGCCGCTAGCCTTATGTGTGTCCACAAACGTGGAAACGGAATCACAACAGCCTCATGGGGTGCAGCACTGAGGGGGGTTTTTGGTGGTCGATTAAAGTAGAGCTTGATGTGATGGCCATACTCATTGGCCAATGGGATCAGGGCGCGAATGAGAAAGTAAGCATACGCTTCTGTTCCCGTGCGTTGATCGGTAACGGCGCGACTGGCATCAATCCCAATAATCATTATTCATCGACAATCTCAACAAAGATATTTGCAATCCAGCCTTCTTGTCCACTGATGGTTCGCACGTTGATCCATTCAAAGCCGTCCGCTTCGACTAGTTCTGTGGGCAGAACGCGCAAGAATGAGTTGTCGGACAGCCGCTCGATTGGCTCACCCTGCGTCGATGGGTCGGGGCGTAGCCAAACGCCACTTTCCCCTGTGCCAACGACAAGCCCATTTTTCAAAATTGGGGTCGGCGTGACGGTGGGAACATCGGGATTAGGGGTTTCGGTCGCAAAAACCTCAAGCGGCGGCGGGTCATTTTCGACTACGATAGAAGAGGGGAGTGCGCTCGGTGTTTCGGCCGCTGTAACCCCTGTATCAGCAACAGGTGTCGCCGTCTCTAACTCTTCATCTACCACAACCATGTTGCTTTGCTGAAAGACCAAGAGGCCAACGCTGGTTGAGAATAGCACGAGGGCGGCGAGGAGTGTAAAGCTTGCACGGCGCAACAGCGCATCGCGCTCAAGCTGATAAAAACGCGCCCCGCCTCGCCCGATTCCACGATAGGCAGAGATGGCGGCAATAGCTCCAAGTATGGCGAGAATGATCGGGAGCGTTGTTCCGCTCATGGACAGTTGGCAGTTGGCAGTTGGCAGTGAACGGCAAACAGGTTGTCTATAACCGCTTACCGCTCACCGTTCACTGTTCACTGAGTAATAGAGATTATGCGAACAGCATATCGGCTGTCAGCGGCCCCTCTCTCAAAATGTTGTAATCCTCAGTTCGACAGTCGATTATCGTTGATGGGAGCGAATCGGGCAACGTTCCATCGTCGATAATGGCTGCAACACGCCCGTTGAGCGCGTTGCGGGCATCATCGGCCGAGATCGCCGCCGGCTCCCCTGACAAGTTGGCACTGCTCACCGCCAATGCCCCACCTGCGTGTGCGATCAACTGCTGGGTCAATGGATGGTTCGGCACACGCACCGCAATGCCGTCATTACTCGAAATGTTGCGAGGTAAATGCGGTTGCTTTTGCAAAATCAGCGTCAGGGGGCCTGGCCAAAATCGGCCGATAAGTTGGTGCAATCGCGTTGAAAGCGTCCCTGCTGCCACCTGTGTCAACTGTTCTTTGTCGCTCAACAGAATGGGGATCCCTTTCTCTAGTGGTCTTTCTTTGAGGGCATACAGTCGCTCGATGGCGGCCGCGTCAAACGCATTGACCCCGACTCCATAAACGGTGTCTGTGGGTAGCACAATTGCCTCACCTCGTTTGAGCATATCGGCCGCCATATCAATGTCATCAAAAGTCAACCATCTCGTTTGCATATCTCATCTCACAAAAAAATTTGCACAATCCGATCATTATCACTGTAATCTTGCAGGCAGTCTATCTGAGCCTCTGGAAAGTAGCTGTGGGCTAGTTTGACCGTTTCTACACCCTGTTGCCAGCCAATTTCCAAAAAAATGGCTCCATCTCCATTGAGGCGTGTTTGCGCCTGCTGCAACAAGACGCGGATCAAGTCTAGCCCGTCCGCGCCACCTTTTAGCGCGAGGGACGGTTCAAATAGTCGCACGTCATCCTCTAATTGTAGCCATTCATCATCCGTCACATAGGGCAGATTTGCAATGATAAGATCGACCTTTTCAGATAGCGGCTCAAGCAGAGACCCATGCAAAAAGCGCACTGTTGTGCCATTGTCGAGCGAATTTTGTTTTGCCAGCGCAAGTGCATGTTCAGAAATATCAATCGCGGTCACGTCTAGCTGGGGCAACGCTTTTGCCAGACTGATTGCAATGCAACCACTCCCTGTCCCGACATCAGCGGCTGTCTTTGCCTCGCTCTGCTTTGCCCACTTGATCGCTTTATCGACCACAAGCTCTGTATCGGGTCGTGGAATCAGCACATCAGGCGTGATGGTCAGAAGGCTATCATAGAAGTAAGTGCGACCAGTAATATAAGGAATTGGCTCCCCTCGCTGCGCTCGTGCGACCAGGCCGAAAAATGACTCTATTGAGTCTGTCGATAGTCGTTCTTGTGCGTGAATGATGAAATAACTAGCATCCACACTTAGCAAATGTGCCAACAAGAGTCGTGCATCCAGAGCAGGTAACGATGATTTATACAATTGCTCGGCCGCAAAGCCAAGCGCATTTTTGACCTTCATAGTCCTCCATTATAGCGACTTGCCCGACCCCTTTTCGAGCGTGCAAACGGCATTTTAATTTCACCCAGAAACGACTGTTCGCTTATTCGACAACGCCATCCGTTTTTAATTTGATGATGTCATCTTTCGAATAGCCGAGTTCAGCTAAAACTGCGGCTGTATGTGCGCCGAGTTGGGAGCCAGCGTGTTTGTATTCGGCCGAAAACCCCGTCATCTTGATCGGTGTGCCAATCTGTTTCTGACCTGCCACATCGACGAGCATCTCACGGGCTTGCGTGTGCGGATGGTCGAGCGCGGCTTGGGTCGATAGCACTGGTTCAACACAGGCATCATACTCAGCAAAAATTACCGCCCACTCTGCCAATGTCTTTGCCTTAATAGCAGCTCGAATTTTTGGCTTGAGTGCTTGTTGCTTGTCAATGTCAAAGTCGAGACCCAGCGGAAATAGATCAGGGCGGTCGATAGCGTGACAAAATTGCTGCCAGAATTTTGGCTCAAGTGAGCCAACTGAGAGCAAGCCACCATCGGCCGTTGCATACAAATCATAAAACGTGCCACCATTAAGCGGTTTGCGTTCGGGTTCGGCTGATACGCCACCCACTAACGTATCAGCCGCCATTGCGCTATTCCACGCCAGCGAGCCATCGTACATCGAAATATCGACGTGTGCGCCCTCGCCCGTCGCGTTGCGGCGGATGACGGCACTCAGCAGCCCAATCACAAGGTGCATACTGCCAGCCCCAATGTCGGCAACCTGCGTTGGCAGTGGTGGCGGTGGCGCGTCACCCTCAGCACGCCCATAGTGACCCAACATACCCGACAGGGCGAGGTAGTTGAGGTCATGCCCCGCTCGGTCACGCAGCGGCCCCGTTTGACCATAGCCTGTGAGCGAGCAGTAAATAATGTCCGGACAGATCGCTTTCAACGCTTCGTACCCAACACCCAGTCGCTGCATCACGCCGGGGCGCATCTGTTCAACGACGATATTGTAGCCTCGCCTTGTGATGAGTTTGTGGATGATGTCGGCCGACCCCTCGGCCTTCAAGTTCAATCCCAGACTCCGCTTGCTGCGATTTAGCGTGCCGTGTCCGGCCGATGTTCCATTTTCGTCAAACGGTGGCAACAGGCGCGTCAAGTCGGGGCGGTTTGGTGCTTCAACCCGCAATACGTCCGCACCCAAGTCTGCCAGCATCATCGTGGCATACGGGCCGGGTAGCAATGTCGAAAAGTCGAGTACTTTTAGGTTTGCAAGTGGTGCGCTCATTTTGTTTACAAATCGGTGATGTGCGTGTATGTCAATTAGTCTTGTTGGACAATTCCTGATGTATCGACTTGGATGGCAATTGACCGCTCCCCATAATCGAATAGGTCTTGATATTCATCTAAGCTGGTCGGCAACGCATTGGCAACACAGGCATCCCATTGGTCGGCGGCTTCGGCCGAGTTTGTCGCGTCCAGCACCATCGCCAGATAGCAGTAAGACATCCCTAAGCCGGGCTGCCGGTCAGTCGTGATCGTGCTGTCAACTGCAACAGCATCGCGCAAAACAGTTTCAGCGTCGGTCAACAGATCAGGCGAACTATCGAGCGTTGTTTCGGCTTGCAAATACAATGTAAAACCGAGATGTGCAAGCATCTCGGCATGTAAGGCGGGTTCTAAGTCAGGTTGAGATAAGCCGACCCGGAAAGTTGTTTCAGCTGCCAGTAAATCCTCAAAGCGATCTGAGCGTTTTTCTGCTTGCTGTGCTGCGACGATCCCATTTTCGCCAAAGATGAACGTATCAAAAGGTGGATAAGCCATATCCGTGACCGTTCTCAACTGAACTCGTCCCAATCCATTCAAAGAATTTGGATGTCCACCGGCTGCACCACGTCGATAGAGTGGTTCAGCTTCATCATAATTGCCGAGTGTTGAATGCACATCGCCCAAATCCGCACTCATTTCAAAGCGGCGTGGCGCAAAGTTAACAGCCTGCTTCAGATTGCGTTCAGCTCGCTCTAACGATCCCTCTTGGTAGAAGCGCATACCCCGCCGATAATAATACTCGCCAAGCTGCGGTAAGGAGAAGTAAAGTCCAACTGAAAGCAGCAAGAGTACAACGGAACATAAAAAGGTAAATGGAGCTTGAAGCTTTGGTGATATCTTAAGGCTGGCAAGAATGTCGCTAATGATTTTGCGCCCTTTGCCCGTTAATGCCCCACCACTGATAAGGACTAACCCTGCGCTTTGCGAGACAGCACTAAATGTTTGTAGCACATCAAAGCCATCACGAGAAAATGCCTGTAGCGTGTTTGTTGTAATGGAGGTGGCGACCAACAGACAGGTAATAGTAAGTGCATTCCAGAGCCAATCGAATGAACGTCTGGCAGGCGGCTCTTCAACCTCCGCTGCGACCGGCGACCACCACCACGCGCTTTCTGGCGGATTGAGGCTCTTGCGACAGGCTGCGAGATCATCGCCCAACGTTATCATCGGTGCGCCCAACTGTTGCAAGCGTTTGTCATAATTGACTAGACTGCTCAACGCGCTTGGATCGTGATTGTGTGTGGCGACGCGACTCTCCTCCACAAGGTCACGCGCAGAGAGAACAGCGATTGTCTGTTCTAGTGAAAGTTCAGCGGCGTTTGCTTCGGCTTCTGTCAGTGCTGTTTGATATATTTTGAGAGACTCAGCGAGTGAATTGTTGTTTTCTGCGTTCATTTTCTGTCTGCTCCGTTGGTGCGTGAACTGATTCAACTTGATGTTCTGCTGTTGTTCACGCAAAATTTGCACAATAGTACTAGTTGTACCCCACAGTCGGCCGATGCTCAACACCTGTTTGGAATCGTCAATCTGAGAGCAGTGGTGTTTGTAGAACGGGCTTTGCCTATCAAATAAGACATAAGTAACCTTTGCTGCAAATTTACTACGATTTCATAACCATCTCGGCTACACTGTGAGGATTATATATTGAGTGGTCATGCGTTTAAGATTTATCCTATTGCTCCCCTTCGTCATTATCCTTTATGCTTGTGCGTCGCAGGCGCGGCCGCTCAAACCTGTGCGCCCCACGCCATTGCCAACAGAGGCATTTTCACTTGTTGATCCCGATCCCTTTCAAGTTACATTTGCCCAAATTGAGGCAGACCCAAACGCTTACGTGGGTCAACTTCTGCGCGTGCAAGGGAGTTATGTGGCAATCGAGCGCGAACGTTGTTATCCGTTTCAAGGGCCACGCCTAGATTGGGGATTGGTTGCAGATAATTTGCAGATGGGCGCACGAGGCTATGAAAGTATTGTCGAGCTTGTGCCAAATGGGATGCCATTTACAGTTGACGGCGTATGGCGACAGTATGTGGGGCCGTCAGGTTGCGGCAAGGAGCCACTCTCAAAAGTTGTCTATTATCTCGATGTTGTCGATATTGTTCAGCCCAATCCGGTTTCGCGGGTGTATGGCGATCCGATTGCGGATGTGACACCCGCAATGCCAACGATCGCCCCGGATGGGGTGGTTGAGACGGCCGAACCCGTAAATTCATTGCCAACCCCAACCCCCGACGCAATCATTGACATTATGACGTTGCCACCGGACAATCCAAACGACGGTTCCTACCCTTCCCTCATCCCAACCCTCACACCCTCACCTGCTCCGTTGCCCTCACCAACGCTTAGACCATCTCCGACGCGGCGCATCGTCCCCACAAATACGTCACCGCCACCGCGAGCGACTGTGACTCCTTCACGCATCGATACCTCAACGCCCACCCCGACAGCGACTGCTACACGCCGCGTGATCGCAACGGCAACCCCACATGATCCAACCGTGATCGTCGCAACGGTGACGGAAAGGGCAACAACATCGGCCGATCAAACATCCTCACCTACGCCATCGGCCGAAACTGCCACACCAACCTCTGCAAGTACTGGCATACCAACCCCAACGCTTTTCTCTCGCGGAACCCCAACCGCCGATAGTACGTTAACTTCTACGCCAACACCACTCAGTACAGAAACACCTGCGGCAACGTTGACTGGAACGCCGCCCACACAAACGCCAACCTCGACTGGCACAATCACAGCAACGCCAAACGGTGACGATATGACTGCCACGCCAGACAGTGAGGCCACGGCGACCCCAGATGGTGATGTGACTGCGACACCTGACAACGGTTTTGCAACAGCAACGCCTGATCCAAACAGCACACCCGATACACTGCCAACACCAGATGGCACAAGCTATCCTGTGCCAACAAGTACACCTTATCCATAGTGAAGTGAGTAAAATTTGATAGACGAGAAAAGATTTTTATTGGGCGAGCGAATGCCAGCCACGTTCGAGCAGGCATATTGGTTTGTGTTTCAGGGCTATCGACTGGTGCTAGTTGATGGAGAGGTTCCCATCGCGGCAACGGCTGAAGCGTTAGGGTTTTCACCTGTGCGGACGCAATATGTTGGCATACTGGATGGGGTTGTGGTCTTTTCGGCCGAAATTTCGGCCGAACTCCCCCTGCCAAAAAATGCTCGTGCTTCCTCGCTGCGCGGCCTCTTCAGCCACCTCGATGAAGCTCATTTCTGGGTTGCAGCCCGTGCGATCCAGCTTGTCGATTGGGATCGCACCCACCAATTCTGTGGGCGTTGTGCCACACCAATGCAGACAAGCGACCTCGAACACGTCAAAATCTGTCCTAATTGCGATCTGCGAAACTACCCACGTCTATCTCCTGCGGTTATCGTTGCCATCACCAAAGGCGACCGCCTCCTGCTCGCTCATAATGAGCGACATCCCGATGGGTTTTACACTGTTTTGGCTGGTTTTGTTGAGGCAGGAGAAACACTAGAACAGACAGTCAAACGTGAAGTCAAAGAGGAAGTCGGGATCGATGTCAAAAATATCCGCTACTTTGGCAGTCAGCCATGGCCGTTTCCCAATTCATTGATGTTGGGATTCACGGCCGAGTGGGAAGCAGGCGATTTTATCTACGAAGATGAAATCGAACATGCTGACTGGTATTTACCAGAAGAGATGCCCCCTTTTCCACAATCACCCAGCATCGCAAACGCTTTGATCGAAAACTTCCGCAGCAACGCAATAAAGCACAAATCTCATCGGCAAGGTTCCATCAATTAGACTTCGGCCGCTTTCGTTTGCTGGAACGTTTCTCGCTCATGTAGCATCCACATCTGGCTATCAAATCGTTCGGTCTCTTCATCTATGTGGTCGAGCAAGCGTTGATAGGATCCATCTGAGCGCATTTCATACGCTGCGACCGTATCGACAAGCTGTTTTTGCAGGAAGTTTTCATATAGTTCGCGGCGCAAAACCTCATCTTCGATAGGAAAAACGACTTCAACTCGCCGGTCTAAGTTGCGAGGCATTGGGTCTGCGCTGCCCGCGTAGATGATGGGATCGCCGTCGTTTGCGAAGTAGTAAATACGCGAATGTTCGAGGAATCGGCCGACGACGCTCCGTACCGTGATATTTTCGCTTACCCCTGTCACACCGGGGCGTAGGCAGCAGATGCCACGCACGATTAGATCGATTTTTGCACCTGATTGGGAGGCTCGATAGAGCGCACGGATAAACGCGGGATCAACAACCGAGTTACACTTGATGACAATATGCCCCGATGCGCCGCGTTCTGCTTCGGCCGAAATCTCTTTGATCAGCCTATCTCGCAACGTCATTGGCGCAACCAAGAAACGCCTAAATTTGCGCTGCTTAGAATAGCCAGTCAAAAAGTTGAAAATCTCCGTCGCGTCATTCCCGATTGCCTCATCGCTCGTCAGGAAATCGAGGTCTTCGTAAACTCGAGCCGTGTTTGCGTTGTAGTTACCCGTTGCCAGATGGACATAACGACGAATCCCGCCCCGTTCGCGTCGCACAACGAGTAGCATTTTGGCGTGGACTTTTAAGCCCAACACACCATAGACGACGTGTACGCCTGCACGCTCTAGCTTACGCGCCCAGTTGATATTGCTCTCTTCATCAAAACGCGCCTTTAGTTCGACCAGTGCCGCGACTTGTTTGTTGTTGGCACGCGCCCGCATGAGCGCGTCGACAACGGCCGAATTCCCTCCTACGCGGTAGAGCGTGATTTTGATTGCCAACACATCGGGGTCAGAGGCAGCGCGGTTGAGGAAGTCAATCACGCTGCTGAAGTTGTCATACGGCCGATGTAGCAGCACGTCTTGGCGACGCAAGACGCTAAAAATCCCTTCAACATGTTTAAGCGGTTCTGGTTGCTTTGGGAAAAAGACCTCATCCTTTAGGTCAGGACGTTCAATACGCAGGAGTTCCCACAAACTGGACAGACCCAAGGGACCATTGACCGTGTAAACATCATACGAGCCAATCTCGAAATTATCTTTCAGAATCTCACGAATGGTGTCAGGCATACTCTCATCCACTTCAAGACGCACAACGTTCCCAAAATGACGCTGCCGCACGTTTTCTTCTATTGAGAGCAGCAAGTCATCCGCCTCTTCCTCTTGTATCTCCATATCATTGTTGCGCGTTATGCGGAAAGGATACGCATCGACAATCTCCATACCCGGAAATAGTCGGTCGAGATTTGCCTTAATCACCTGTTCAAGCCAAACAAATTTGAGTGTCGAAGGTTGCACTAGCTCTTCAGGTGCGACACGGCGCAACGGAACGAGACGTGGTAGCGAGGGTGGTACTTTCACACGCGCAAATTGCGTCTCATTTGTGTCAGGATCGCGGATAATGACGGCGAGGTTGATGCTCAAATTTGAGATATGTGGAAATGGATGCGAGGGATCAAGTGCGAGCGGGGTCAGGACGGGAAATATCTCGTGTTCAAAGTACTGACGCAGCTTACGCTTGCGGCTCGCTTTCAGATCGTCATATTGACGCACCTGTATGCCCGCCTCCGTTAGTTCTTCTTCAATGGTGTGCCAGTTGTCCATCTCATCTTGGACGAGCTTTGTCGTCAGCCGATAAATGGCCACCAACTGTTCGCGTGGGGTCAGCCCATCGGCCGGTGCCTCATTAATACCCAACGCAACCTGCTGTTTCAAACCACTGACCCGAACCATGAAGAACTCGTCCATGTTCGTCGCAAAAATCGCTATAAACTTTGCGCGTTCCAACAGCGGATGGCGCAGGTCTGTGCTTTGCTCCAGCACGCGCCGATTAAATTCAATTTGGCTCAACTCACGATTGGCGTAGTAAGTCGGTGCAGTTAGATCAAGGTTGCTATGTGGGTATATTTCTGTGTTCATCGTTTTGTACTGCTTTTGCTAGAAGATCGTCATCTTTTTTTATCATTGCAGTGTAAGCACTTTCGACTGAAATGCAACTGACAAATGTCACAAAAATATCTACACATTGTTAGCCTTATCGACATGTCATTTTTGATTGTTACAATTTTCACAAATGAGCAATATGGAGAAATGATATGTTTGTAAGGGTTCGTTGGAAATGGCTTATTTGGATGGCAGTTTTGGCTATCTGGTCGAGTTCGGCCGAAGCGCACGTTAAGTGGTTTAGCGATTTTAGCTTTTTGGATCAACCACTATCCCTGCGCGAAATAGCTGTGCCGACCGTCTTTGGGCTGCTCATTTTGAGCATGATCGTTTTGGGCGGTCTCGTTGCCGCAGATCGCTATATCGGTCAGTGGAACATTTACCAGCGCAGCAACGACTGGCTGGCAGCACGCTCATCCTACAGTCGTCTGCTTATGCGTGTTGCAATGGGCGCAACGCTGCTCTTGTCATGGCAGGCAGACTCGATGCTTGCGCCCGAACTGGCGGTGACAGCAACGTGGGTTGGCTGGCTGCAATTTGGACTAGCCTTACTCTTAGTTTCTGAAAACACCACGCCGGCCGCAGGAGTCGGCGTGCTAGCATTGTTTGTGCTGGCCTTGGCAGAGTATGGCTTCTTCCATATGGTCGATTACGCACACTACATTGGGATTGCGTACTACCTCATCGTCAGCAGTCACCAAAATCAGGCGGTGCGTGACTCTGCGCTGCCCGTGCTGTTTGCGACAGTCGGATTTGCGTTGGGCTGGCTAGGAATGGAAAAACTTGTCTATCCAGAGTGGGCGTTGTATCTATTGGCACAAAACCCACAGCTAACGCTCGGCTTGCCACCTGAATTTTTTCTGCGCGGGGCGGCCTTTGTCGAACTCAACTTGGGCTATCTGCTCATCATAGGGTTGCTTGAACGGCCGCTTTCACTCATTATCACGCTTGTCTTTTTCACCACAACGACAATTTTTGGCAAGCTAGAAGTGATCGGACACACGCCCGTCCATGCGGCACTGCTCGTTTTTCTGCTCAACGGACCCGGTACAACGTTCAAGCCCCCCATTCTATTGCACAAAAAGCTCAACTGGCGGATCGCATTTGCGGCGGTGAACTTTGTGCTGTTTGTCATCGTGATGGGTGGAGCATACAGCGTATCGGCGCAGCGACAATATGCAAGCGCGGTCGCTACACTGGCGAGCAACACGGTGACAGTTGATCTGAGCGGGGGTGCAATTCCAACAGTCACGACGCTGGATGTCATCGGTGAGCCAGACGGTGGTTACACGCTGTTTGCAGAGATTGAAAATTGGCGATTTACACCAGAGCGCGTAGGGACACCCACTGTGCCAAACGAAGGGCATGGGATTGTCTTTTTGAATGGGGAGCAAATCGGCCGACTCTACGCCCCATACTTCTTTATCGGAAAGCTGCCCGCCGGCACCCACACGATTGAGGTACGTCTAACTGGGAACGATCACGCGCAGTTTGTGGTGGGCGAGGAGATGGTCGCGGCCGAGATTACAGTGACAATTGAATAGCCAACCAGCCTCGCTGGCTTCTGACTCACACATTTTTGAGCCATAGCTAAATTTAAGATGTGTGACTGTTCGGGTAGGCAGCAGATAGCACTTTTTTTGTCATAATGCGACAGTTGTAAATTTGCTATTTTAAGGATGACGATGGGGAAACTTCGGCCGATACACCATCTACTGTTTTGCTATCTACTTTTTTTGAGTGCGTGCGCTGCACCGCTCCCCAATGGCACACCGATCACCAACGTGACCGCGACGTTGACTAGCACAGTGCGCTCATTAGAGCCTACGCCGACGCTCGTTCCAACGCAACCAACGGCGACACCAACTCAAACGCGCACGCCGACAAAAACACCTACGCCAACCCAAACGTCCACGCCGACAAAAACACCTACGCCAACCCAAACGTCTACACCAACCCAAACGCCCACTCCCACCGGCACGATTAAGTTTTCAATTCAAGTTGTCAGCGAGCTAACGGGTAAGCCTGTCGAGGGTGCAGAGGCGATATTGCGCGGCATCAATTACAGTCGCTCGCGTACAACAGAAGAAGATGGCATTGCACTATTCTCCGATGTGAAGACAAGTGGCACGTATAGCCTGCTTATTTCACACGAGGGGTTTTTGAGCGTCAGCGAGCTAACAGTAGAGGGGGCTACTTTGTTTGAACCGCTTACCATCTCAGTCATCGACAGTGTGACTGTTGAGATAACGCGCATTAACATTCACGTTCGCACAGGCCCCGCAACAACTTATGGCAGCTTGGGGTTGGCGACACCGGGTGAAAGCTACCGCGTTATTGGGCGGAATCGAGCGGGTGACTGGTTGCTCATCGACGCGGATTTCCCAGTCAATGCGTGGATTGCCCAGATTAGTGGGTCGATGGCGTTTACGGGCGATTTGGAGGCACTGCCGATTGTTGAGCAGTAGATAATTATGCAGGAACTGAACGTTGAAGCGATCATGCAGGAAATTCGCCAGCAAATTTTGGCAGAAAAAGGTGAAAACTTGCCTGTGCAGGGAAAGAAGCTGCCACCCGAATTTTATGAGCATCTCTACGAGGCCGGTCTGATTTATGACCAGTTGCCCGTCAAAATTCATGTCACGAAGGTTAACATTCCTGTGTTCGGCCGACTCATCGAATGGCTACGTGGCAAGCTGCATCAGCTTGTTGTTTACTATGTCAATCAGGTGGCAATGGAGCAGGTCAAGGTCAATCAACATCTGATTGAAGCAATTAGCGCGTTGGGACGCGCTATGGAAGAGGAATGACAAAAGTTGCGTTTGTGACGCCTTGGTACGGAGAGATACCCGGTGGGGCCGAGCATGAAACACGCGAGACAGCACAACGCTTGGCGGCTGCGGGGGTCAACGTTGAGGTCATCACAACCTGCATTCGTGACTTCTTCGCGCCGTGGGACAAGAATTTTCACCGAGTAGGCGTAACGATTGAGGACGGGGTGACGGTGCGGCGCTTCAGGGTGCGGCGACGCGATGAGGGAGCGTTTGCGGTCGTCAATGCACAACTGATGGCAGGGCGGGAGATTTCGGCCGACTCAGAACAAATCTACCTGCACGAAATGTTCAAGTCCCCCGACCTCCTACACTATCTCAAAGACCATCATAGCGACTATCGGCTACTATTTTTCATCCCCTACATGTTCGCCACAACGCTGTTGGGTTGTCAGATCGCGCCGGATCGCAGTGTAATTATTCCCTGTCTACATGATGAGGCGTATGTGCGGCTCGGCATTGTGCGTGATTCGCTGCCCCATGCTCGCGCCCTTGTTCTGTATACCCAGACGGAAAAGCGACTGGCATCTAGCTTGTGGGGCGAAAATGGGCAAACGCGGCTCGTTTTGGGTGGTGGCGTTGAGACAGACATTGCGTTTGATGGGGCGCGTTTTCGGGAGAAGTATGAGATTGATCGTCCGTTTGTGCTGTGGGTCGGCCGACGGAGCGTCGGCAAAGGAACCCCGCTGTTGCTCAAACATTGGGCGCAATTCACCCGTGAAAACAAGTCTGACATGCAGCTTGTCCTGATTGGGCCGGGCGACCTCACTAGTTTGCCGGCGCGAACGCTCGATCTAGGATTTGTACCATTGCAAGATAAATATGATGCAATGGCAGCCGCCACAGCATTTGTCCACCCGTCTCCAAACGAGAGCTTTTCGCTGGTGCTGATGGAAAGCTGGCTAGCGGGAACCCCCGCGCTCGTCAACGGTAAAACAGCCGTTTTGCATGAACATTGTGTGCGCTCAAACGGAGGCTTATGGTGGGAGAATGGGGCAGAGTTTTGTGCGACGCTCAACTATCTGTTGACGAATCCCGACAAGTCAGCCCAAATGGCAGCCAATGGGCGACGCTACGTGCTGGAAAACTATCGTTGGGAAACGATTGTTGAGAAGTATCTCGCGCTGATCGAGCAGCTAAGTACAACCCAAGTTGCCACCTAGAAACAGGGGTGAAGAAGCCATGAAAGCCAAATACAGTTCAAAGTGCAAACCAAAAACCGAAAAGAGGCTTTCATAGAAGATAAAGAGGATGTGTTGTGCCGTATTGAGCTAGGTGATTATTGTTATTGAGTTAAACGCAACTGATATGCCAGTATACTGACCCATTGCCGTAGATGCCATGTCGTCACAAGGGATTACCTGACGACATTTGTCCAACGACTTGTCTAACTGACCGCTTTGCGGCGGCGATGTTGGAAGCGCAAAACAGGGGTGGCATAGCGAATTTTTTCTTTGATAAAAACGCGCACCATCTCGGCCGATGAATGCTCACCAAAGAAATGTTCCCGATACGCCCCTTTGCCCAAAAATCCCTCGTCTCTCTTTAATAAGGAAAAACGCAGCTTTTTGCGCGGCAGGGAGGTATGTCCGTCCATGAGATCGCGGAATACTTGGGGCATCCATTCCAAGGGCGCAAATATCTCACGCGCTTGGGCAAAAAACTGTTCGACAGCCACTTCATTTGCTGGGTCTACCGCCTCAACCAACGTGTCGATTTGGTCAGCAACCTCGTCATATAAATCAAAACCCCCGCCTGAGAGTCGCAAACCAAGTAACATCTCAATATACTCGTCTCGATCTTTCGCCATCGCACGCATTGCGTTGAGCTTAATCAACTCAGTATATGCGCCAAGTAGCCAGAGCGCAGAGTAGACATTCCAAAGTTTGTAATTCTGCCACGAGCGATAGCTGTTGGCGACAAGACGATCATTGGAGCGTAAGTAGTTTTGAGTGACTGTTTCGAGCGGCAAGAATGCTGCGCGGCTATAGTCGCCCGTTTTTTGCGCTTTGAGCAGAAAATGAGCCAAAACGTTGACGCTCGCTAGCGAGATGTAGAGACCTTTTGAGTAAAGCGGGTCGATAAAACCGGCGGCGTGTCCGAGTAATGCCCAGCGATCACCAACGATTTGAGTAGAGCCATATTGGATACGTGGGGCGCGAACCCAGTCGCGGACGGCGCGTGCATTGGCAAATTGGGCGGCAATCGTCGGGTATTGCGCGATAAATTGACGGAACTCTTGCTCAGGGGTTAAGGCATTGTTTTGGGGATGGATACGTGGGTCGAGCAAAAGCCCAACGCTGACGAGCGGGTTTGTGGAGCGGTCGTGGTTGTTGAACGGGATAACCCACAGCCAGCCATCGCTAAAGACATGATGCAGGGTTCCTTCCGACATAGGGAAAGGCAAATCATACGTTTTTTTCTGTCCGTGATCGCTAGGTGGCAGATTGACGTTCACCATGTGCGTAAAGAGCGCACGAGAGTGGGTTTGCTGGTTGCGGTCGCGCAGATTTAGTTTTTGCGCGATGGGGGAACGAAAGCCGGCGGCATCGACTAGGTAATCGGCCGAAATCCTCCCACCCTTCGTCGTCAATTCAACCCCATTTTCCCCAAATACAACGTTTATCACAGGCGTATTTTGCAACACCGTCGCCCCATAGCGCACGGCGGTCATCATCATAAAATAGTCTGTGTCTTGACGATAGAGATGAAATTCATGACCGTGAGGCTCTTTGGGAATGACCGCTTGCAGCGTGTGTTTTGGGTCATGGGATAGCCCCGCTTCGTGGTGAAAGTAACCGAAATGTCGCTTGATGCCGTGCGACGTTCCCGCCATGTCCATAAAATTTTCCGAGCTAAAGTAGGCGATTTCGGGAACATCGTAGAGGTCAGCCAATGCCCGCATCATCTCTGATGTTTCGAGAATCATGCTTTCACCAATCGAGAAGCGTGGATGCTGTTTGGCCTCAAACACGACAACATCGACACCATTACGTGCGAGAATAGCGGCGAGCGTTGACCCTGCGATACCTGAGCCAATGATGGCGACGTTATAGTGATTGTTGTTTTTCATCGTATTTGAGTATAGCAAATGTACTTAGCACAGGCAGTGTCATTCAGTTCTAAGAATTATGAGGAGTCCGAGCTGCATATAGAGGGGTGAGCGTGATTGTTGTCACCATATATGCTGTGTCAATTTTTAGAACTGATCAGCTCTGCTGAGATCGACGAGGCACGCCGCTTGTTGGCAGAACGCGATGTTCCCGCCGTTTGCAAATTGACGGCGTTGTCGATTGAGCATGTAACTCGTCTGCGTGATGAATTTGAGAAGGAAGTGTAACTGGCGCATAAGCGCGGACTCGTGGACGTTGTTCATGAATTTATCCAGCGGTCAAAGAAATTCAACGTGATTTTGCATCTCGGCCGTTTCAAACAATTCGTACATCAGCCGCAACGTCTCAACAACCTGCCCAATCGTGCGACTTCCTTTTTGACAGTACGCAATGCCAGCGTGCGGAATGCCTTGCGCGTGCATTCGTAGAAAGTCGGCATCGTGCGTGACCAAAACGCGCTGTTCCCGATAAGCGTAGGCATTTTGCGTTTCATCGTCGCTTTGGCGCAATCCAGCTCCCACCGTTGTCGTTACGTCAATCCCATAGGTGCGAAGTGCCTTTGCAATCGCTGGCGATACATTTTCGTCGAGATGAAAGGACAGTTCACGCATATTGCAGTTGAGCTAATTTGGCTTGCAATTTAGAAGGGGTTTGTCGTTGTAGTCGTTTGGCAAATGCCTGATCTTCGGCGATGCGTGCGTCGATTTCCTGCTGATGCGTGAAGTAGTGCGCGAGTGCAGCATAAACAGAAGCTAGATCAACAGCGTATTCTCCCGCGATTTCAGGGATAGATTTTCCTAGCTGCAAGTGCATGATAGCCACGTCGCTAACCGTGATGCGTGTATTGCGGATGTGTGGCTGCCCGCCGCGCAGATTGGGAGTTGTTTGTATCAGGCTTTGAGGTAAGGTTGCTTGCATAGCCGTATGCTATCATCTGTATTTCCATCTCGCAATGCCGTCAACAAGGGTCTTGCGCGAGTACATAAAATAGAGACAATGCACCCATGACAGTCCACCATCCACACGACTACTACTTCCGCGAGAGCTTTCGCAAACGGCAAATCATTCGCGGCTTTTTGCAGGAATATCTGCCAACCCCGTTGCTCGAGCAGTTAGATTTGGAAACGCTTGAATTGGAAGACGGTAGTTACGTTGATGAGGAACTCCGAATCCATCAGACAGACATTTTGTATCGCGTGCAGATGGTGAGTGGAGGCGACCTCTGGCTCTATCTGCTATTTGACCACAAGAGCGCACCCGACCGCTGGGTAATTCTGCAACTGTTGCGCTACATCGTGAAGATATTGGAGAAGAAGAAACCCAAGCGCAAAGCGGAGTATCTGCCACCGATTTTGCCGCTGGTTGTCTATCATGGCGAACAGGAATGGAAATTAGCGACGGACATGCATACGTTGTTTGGTGAGTTGCCAGAGATATTGAAGCCGTACATCCCCCAATTCAACTACCAACTGCACGATTTTTCGCACCACTCCGACGTGGAGATCAAGGGCGAAATCTGGACACGGGTCTGCTTGATGACCCTGCGTGCGATTTTTGACCCGCGTCTACACCAACAGTTGCCCAACTTGATCAATTTGGTGTTTCAATTGAGCGAAAAAGAGACGGGACTGGAATACATCTACACAATTTTGTACTATTTAAGCACGGCAACCGACCGTGTTGACAAAGAAGCAATTACGCAACTCTTGTTGGAGCAAGGGAAGCAGGGAGCGCAACAGATGGCGACATTAGCACAACAATGGATGGAAGAAGGGTTTGAGAAAGGGCGAGAGGAAGAGAGAGCGCAACAGTTAAAGGAAAAACGCGCCCGTTTGCGGATTATGGTGATTCGGCATTTGCGGCGGCATAGCGTTGTAACAACGAGCGAGTTAATGGATTTGTCGATTGATGAAGTACAGGCGTTGCAGGCTGAGATCGACGAGGTGCGCCGCCTGTTGGCAGAACGCGATGTTCCCGCCGTGAGCAAATTGACGGCGTTGTCGATTGAGCATGTGACACGTCTGCGAGATGAATTTACGGATGCAGCATCGTTGCTGTAGGCTCGATGATGACTCAGCGGATAGCCAACGCCAACGTTTGATCTAACGCGACTAAATCGACTAGCCGTACATTGTTTGCCCGTGCCAGCGCAATCGCGGGAGGTGTAAAGCCAGAACGAGAAAAACAGACAAAGGTGCGCTCTAAGGGTCGGCCGCTACGAGTTGTCAGGTTGATTTGATCGGCGCGTTCTAGCAATTTGGCGACCTCCTTCTCGCTAAAGGCGGAGGTGCGTTTCCACTTACATTCTCCGTAAAGCACCTGCCCCGCATCCCAACTGACGGCGACGACATCGATCTGTTCACCCTTGCTCCAGTGCGAGCCGACCTGTTGGGGCAGGAAGGGGAGTTGATTGTTTTCGGCCGAAACATAAACCCATTCCCGACACAACTCCTCGAACGTGTACAGGCCGACAAAGGCACGCCAATGTTGCTCAATCGTGCGCCAAACCGCCTCATACGACCCGCGCATGATAAACGGCAGTTGTGGGCGCAAGAAACGATGGTAAAAGCGCAGATAGGGGTCATGCACGACGTAACGACCCTTGCGGCTGCGCTCTGGATAGCGTTCCGTCGCTGGCACATCGCGGCGCACAATGCCCAAATCAACGAGTGTTCGCAGATAGTTGCTGACCGTTGCCGCTTCAATGTTGAGGGCTTTGGCGATCTCTTTCGGCGTATTGATAGCGTGGGCGACCTGTTCGATGATCGCGGCGTAAAGACGCGGCTGCTGAAAATGATCGTGCAGCAATAGGCGTGCTTCATCCTGCACCAGCGATGTCCAGCTTAAAATGCGCGTCACCATGTTGTCCTTGATCGAGAGCGTTGGATCGACTCGTTCCAAGTAGTAGGGAACACCTCCCAAAATGGAGTAGAGTGCAATCGCCGATTCGATGGTGTAGTCGGGAAAGAGCGCACGCACATCGCGGAAGGGAAGCTGTTGCAATTTGAGCAATCCCGTCGCCCGTCCGTAGAGCGGCGCACGGGCGGAAAGCAGGTTATCTTCCATCATGCCCAAGTGTGACCCTGACAGGATCAGCATGACGGGCAGATTTTTCAGCTCTTGATCCCAAATTGCTTGCAGCTTGTGGGCAAAGGCGGGGTATGCTTGTAGTGCGTAAGTGAACTCGTCCAGCACCAGCACGAATTTTTCATCGGCCGCTGTCGCCAACTGAACAATCGCCCGTAGCAGTTCATCCCAATTGTGATAGCGGAAGCTGTTGTCAGTGGGTGATTGCTGGTGCAGATGTTGATAGACGACCTGCGAGAGTGATTGCAGCAATGGTTGAGCGGCGGTATCGGTTGCCAGCCAGTAAAAGCCTCTATGCTGACGGCTTTTCAACCAGTGGGTCAACAGCCGCGTCTTCCCAACCCGGCGGCGACCGTAGACAATGCAAAATGAACCGTTTTGCTCCGCGAACTGTTTGTCGAGATAGGTGAGTTCAAATTTTCGGCCGATAAAATCCATATCTGAATCCAAATTAAGTTAATTTCAATGCAGATATTGTAGCGTGAGGACTGATCTAGATCAACGGGCTTCGGTCAATTTTGCGATGACACAGGCTTATGAAGTATGGGCGTTACAGGCTGAGAGCAACGAGGTACGCCACTTGCTGACAGAATACGATGTTCCCGCCGTTTGCAAATTGATGGCGTTGTCGATTGAGCATGTAACTCGTCTGCGTGATGAGTTAGGCAATAGAGCATAACTCAGACAAAAGTACAGCTACAAATCTTGCAGATCGTTGATAATTTATCGGTTTTCTGAGAGTGGGGCATGAGCTAATAAAAGCTGATATGGCCCAATTTTTATTAAAGAACCTACTGATAACTCAACATATTTATGAGGTTGAATCCTTCTACCGTTAACAAATGTTCCATTAGTACTTGAAGTATCTACAAGTGAGTACGATTTTTGAAGGAAATATATACGGGCATGAAAGTTGGAGACAGTGAGATGCGGTAGCTGAAGATCACATTCATCATTGCGTCCAATGATGAATGTGACTTTCTCCTCCAATGATACGATTAGCGTGCCATCAATACCATGGCCGACAATTTCCAGTTGATATGGAAGTAACAATGAACCTCTTGCAAGCAGAGCATCCTCTTTTTTTGGTTTGATCAAGACTGTTTCAAAAGGCAGTAGCTTGGATTTCCAAGCAGGTGAACGTATTTTCTGTATTGTATTGGGAAAAAAGATACTCAATTTGCGTTGATACTCATAATTGGTGTGACCATCAATCACCTCGTACCCTTTTAGTAAGGAAGGCAATCTATCAGCATTATCCACAATGAGAATTTTAGGGATTTGGTAGCTGAAGTGATGTTCGAGGGCGAGGGTCATGCCGATGGTGATGAAGGAGGTGGGTGGGGTGTCAGGGGTGAGGCGATAGATTGAAAAAGGCGCAGTTCGCACCTGCTGACAGTGGGTGCAGGCGAGGAATTGGAAGCCGTCGCGCTGCGGCAGGTCGTCGAGATAGACGTGTGAGACATCGGCGTAGCGGTCGAGTTCGTCTTCAATCAGGATGCGAAAATCTTCGCGGTCAGTCTCTTCCCCGTCGGCGATGTGGCAGATCAAATCGTCTTGCTGCCAGCGTTCTTGGCGGGGGTGGCGTTCGCGCCATTCGCAGGTGCGGTTGCCAAAGTGACAGAAGCGATTGCGCCACGCTTTTTGGGGATCGGCCGAAATCCACTCCCTCAACCGCTGCGGCAACACCCGCTTAAACGTCGGCACACCTGTAAATTCGAGAATGTCGAGACCTTGCAAAATGGAGGGAAGGGGGATGTTGGCTTTGGCGTTATTGGCGTTGCGGAGGAGGAGCATCGGCCGATTCAGCGCAATCGCCATCCCCATCTCGATCAAGACGTTGCGCGGCATCTGCCATTCACCGTTGCTGTCTTGCCAGTAGGAGAGATCGTAAATGCCATAGCGCGAGTTGGCGATCAGTTCAAGTGTCTTCTCGCGTAGTGACACGTCGGGATTGAAATGCTTGCGTGCGTAATCCGCCTCCAAATCAAACTCAGGCAGGTCGAGAATCTCTTCACACGCTTTCAGCAACCCCGCCGACCAAGTTGCCCCTTCGGAGTAGGCGATAAAACATTTCTGGCGGTCGTACTGCTTGTAAAGAGGCGGGTTGCTCACGATGGGTGACTCCTAAAATAAGGATGAAGGATGAGGGATGAAGGATGAAAGTTGGGTTGACATTCTTTCGCTTTCATTTGCGGATATGTTGCTGGATAGTGTGGCGAATCTCTATGCCATGCGTCGCCATCCAGCTTTCGTAAAACGCGGTGACGGCGCGACTCAGTTCCGTATTGTACGCCGTTTTGCAAGCGGGTTGGGCGAGTCGGTCACGTATCTGCTGGTCGAGTTTGGCGATGTCGAGCGCGTCGGGCAGTTGATGGGCGGTTTCCAGTTGAATCAGCAGTTGATTGATGGCGATTTGTCGTTCATATCCCGACCAGATCATCTCGCGCAGTGATTTATCGATCTGCGCTCGAATATCTTGCCGCAGTTGCGCTGGGTCGGGCAACTGCTTGCGTGGCAAATCGCGCCGTTGCAGTTGCTCACATAGCCAGTCAAACAGCGCATTGGGCATGTAGTCGTGCAGATTGCCCACAACGGTCAGCGCGTGGATGCGAGTTGGGTCGAGCGCGGCCGATTCAGCCCATTGGCGCATCTGCTGTGTGAGTTGTGGCTCTTGCGCCTCATCGGTCAATAGGATGAGCGGATAATCCGACTGAGTGAGCAAGTTGATGAAGGGGGCTTTGAGCGCGGCGGCGGGGAGGGCGTGCAGGAAGGCGCAATCGAGTTTGCAGAGCCAGTTGTTGTCGAGAACGACGGCTTCCCACTGTGGGGCGGGAATGTAGAGTAGCTTGTTGACGTGGTGATGGGGGAAGATTTCGGCCGAAAGATGCTCAACCCGCATGGCGATGTGGCGGTCGGGATGGACGGGTAGCGACACGATGCCGAGTGCTGCGCGTGCCACCTGTCCCGCCATGCGCGTTTGCTGACTTTGATAGTCGAGAATAAACGTCTGCAAGCGGCTGTCCACATCGGGACGCGCCAGCCATGCAGTCAGTGAGTCTATCTCTGCCAACGCACGCCGCAACTGCGTCAACAACTGCGCGATGATAAAGCGTTCCCCCTGTGCGACGCGGGCAAGAATCGTGTCCAGCGCGGCAAAGATCGTTTGCTGCAACGCCAACGCCTCCTCCTCACGCTGACGTTGTAACGCGCTCAATGCGTCGTCCAGCACGGCAGTGAGGTGTTGCTTAAACGGCAGATGGTTGATTTGGGTTTTGCTAAAGTCGTTGTGTTCGACGGTCGGGCAGACGAGATGGAGACAGAGGACAAATGGTGTGTCGTCGTCAATGCCATAGCTGTCGAGCAAGCCGCGCAAGCCGAGAACGGGGTCATCGTGTGCGGCCGATGTCAGCCATGAGCGCAGAAACGGGTCGCCGTAGGTTGGGGTGAAGTTGATGCCTGTCCAGATGTGGCGTTGCGGCGCGGCATCCTCATTCAAAAACGCCACCGCCACCTCAAGCACAAACGGCACGCTGGGGTCGCTGTCGCTCGTTTGTCGATAGACGACCGCCCCCTCCGTTGCAAAGTGGGCGGCGACGGCGCGTGTCAGATGAGGTGCGCCGATTTGCCCCAATTCGGCCGAATCCAGCGGGCGCGTCTGCTGTGCCAAGCTGTGATAGAGATGGGGGTTGTCGAGATCGGCTGGGGTGATGTGATTTCGGCCGAAAACCGCCCCCACCCTCTCCGCATCGACCCCTGCCAACGCCGCCGTCACCGCTTCCAACGGCAATTCATCCCCACCATGTTGCCGAAACAGTGCGCCGAGCAGTTCGTGAAAGGTGACGGCATACCAGTGAATCGGCGGCTGTCCCGCGTATTTGTCGTGCCATGTCGCATCGACCGCCGTTTCCCACTGCCACGCTTCCTCATCAATCGCCACGCGCCACTGAAAGCGGACGTGCGGATTGCACAGATGGTATTGGGCGGCGATCTGTTGCCAATCGGCGAGGGTGCGCGGTCGCTCTTGGTCAAACGAGTCGATGCCGACGCTGATGCGCGTGCCGTCAATCGGCCGACGCTGCGCTTTTTGTGGACAGGAAAAGGTGATCGTTTGGGCGGTGGTGTCGATGTGGTATTTCGGCCGAAGACCCACATCCCCACAGACAATCGTCATCGGCTGCAACGTCGGCTTCCAACTCCCCGACACGCGCTCGCGCAGCGCATACGGAATCCCCAAAATCGTCTTGAGCGCATTCCCCAACGCGCCGCGTGTCAGCCCCTTCCCAAACTGCTTGCTCGACGTGTACTGCTGTGTCGAAAAGATCGCCTCAATCTGCTCAACGGGAAACGCCCCACGATTGCTGACCCGCACGAACAACTGCCGCGACTGCAACTCAGGAATGTACGTGTACTCGACCTCCACGCTGATGTCGATTGCGTCCAACTCCCCACGCTGCCACAGCCGCTCATCCGCATCGAGCGCATTGTCGATCAGCTCTTTGACAATGTAGATGTCCCACTCGTGTGGCGGCCGACCCGTTGCGCGGCGCAGGCCGTCCATGCGGACAAAATCGAACTCGCGGTTGATTGATGTGATGCTCATTTTGCTGACTTCCTTGCTCAATTGTCTACTGTAAACGCAATGTTTACCAGCGAAAATCCGTTGGTATAATGTGCTATCTCTCGATGAAAATAAAATAGGAGAACACAATGAACGCTCAAATCCAAGAGATTCAAGAAGACATTAGCTCGAAAGAGAAGATTATAGCGATTCTGAAAAAACAGCTTCGTCAGCTTGAACTTCAAGCAGCTCAATTTGGCTCTGCTTTCGTTCCGCCCTATGTTCTTCAACAGATAACAAATGCGACTGACCAGATTGAGCAAAGGGAGGCACAACTTGCAAAATTGAGAACTAAGGCGGTTGAACAAGACTTACCATTGGCTGAGGTAGAGTATCGTTTGCTCGTTGCACAGACATGGAATCAATCCTCTGGCTGGCTTTCAATTGTTGATAAAACACGTTTGGAACTCGAGCGTTTGAAACTTGGGATGGATATTGAAAGAGTCGAAGAACACCACCGGGCAGTTAGAACGCAAATAGCAACTGAGACGCTACTTGATTTGGAATTGAATTACATTCAGGGAGATGCCGACATTCGCTCCCGTGCGGTTCAACGTATCATTCGCGCATTCCGTCTTGATCCAAATGAAACAGCGCGTCTCATTCGCCAAAATATCAACTTATCCAGCATCAGAATTATCGTTCAGTGGTTAGAGGAAACCACAACAATTTGGCAGAATGATAAAGAAGCAAATGAGTTAACTCATTTGTTTCAACAACTTCTAGATGAAAAGCGTGCCGCAGAAGAACAAGCTCCGTTCTTCGCAAACTTGCCGCAAAGATGGGAAGGTCTTTACTCATACAGCCACAGAAATTCGGTTATGATGATTTTGAGTATAGATGAATTAAAGGCAGGGCGTTTTTCAGGCGAGACAACTTATCCAGATAGCGGTGCAGTCAATCGAGTCAAAGGTGAAATTGTTACGGATCGTGCCTCAAATCCAAGCGGCGATAAGTGGAGTGGTATTTCAAATGTCAAATTTGATTCCAACAAAACCTATGTCAAATTCACCGAGACTCAACATTTGCACGGTCATTCACAGATCAAAGGATGGTACTATGCGGTGATTGAAGCAGAAGGGCAGATAGATGGAATCTGGTTTCCCAATGAACGCACATCTTCCCACCACGCAAGTTTTCATTTGACTTTACATTTTGATTAAAAATGATGGAGCGATAGGAGCAAGCATAAGATGGACAGCGATGAAATCAAGCATCTCCGCGATTTGCGGAGAGAACACCAAAAAGTTCTTAAGCAATATGAGATTCAATATGCAAAATTGGGTTTATACGCCCCACCGCACATCCTTATTGCGATAGATGAGTTGAAAGAGAAAATTGCGGGGATAGACGCACAATTACTGGCAAATGACGCAGAAAATAATGCTGCTCTTGTAGAAAGGCTGCAGTCTTCTGGTGATAAGCAAGGGCAATCCAAATTGACCAGGAATGAGTATAAGCAACTCCATGATGCGCTTCTGGATGCATTTGATCGCGCCAGTTTGACGCGAATGCTGCGATTTGAGCTGGATCGCAAATTAGATAGACTTGTTGCATGCAATTCGTTGACACAGGAGATATTTGATCTAATCGACGTAGCGGAGCGGGAGAAATGGGTGCGGGAGTTGGTTGTGGCGGCGCGGGCAGCGAATGAAGGGAATCGGGAGCTTGCGGCGTTTGCGGAGCGGTTTTTGGCGGAACATGCGATTGAGAAAGAGGGGGAGTTGGCGGCGCAGTTGCATGTGAATCGGCCGATTCCCCAAATCACCGCCACCCTCCAACAATCCCGCACAATGTTTGATCAAGGCGGTCTCTGTCAAGGTGTTGCCCTTAAGCCGCTACCCGACCGCTACTTCATCGCCCAAGAGTTTAACGCCAGCAAAGACGACCTGCGCGACGCGATTGAAAAGTCGTTGAGCAGCTTGGGCTATCAGTCGATTCGTGCCGATGATTTTATCGGCAGCGGTGCGCTGCTGTGCAAAATCAGCGCGTTGATCCAGCGCACGCCGTTTGGTGTTTACCAATTGTCGCGGAGCCAAAATCGCAACGTCTATCTCGAATTGGGGATTGCGCTGGGGTTGGGTCGGCCGTTTGTCCTCGTCAAGGATCGTCAAGCGAAGGTCGCACGGCTGGCGCAAGGGTTGGAGTACTACCAGATCAACAGCTACTTGGAGACGCGCTATGAATTGGGCGGGTTGTTACAGGAGTACGTGACGGAGATTGGGGAATTTCGGCCGAAAACCCACCCCCCAGCCACCCAAACCCAAACCGCCGTCATCGCACACGGCAATGTTCCGATGTATGCTGACTTCACCATCACCGTCGGTGAATTTCTCAAGCAGCGCGGCTACAAAGCGGTCATTTTGGCAGAGTACGACGCGAAGCTGGCGGACTATCTGAGCCAAGAAGGGATCGAATACGAATTTGCGACGACGCTGGATGAGACGGTCAGCGCGATTCAGGCGGCGCGGATTGGGTTTTATCGGGTCGAAAGCTCGGCCGATGCTAATGCATTCATTGCTTTCGGTATTGCCATGTCCCAAAACAGCAAAGGTGTTCTTATTCGCCGCGATACGAGTTCTGTACCGACTGATTTGAAGGGGCTGAACGTCTTTTCATTCTCAGATTTCCGAACATTGAATGATAACTTTGCGAGATGGGTTTCCTTATAGATTGAGCGAAAGACTAAAATCATAGGAGTGTGATATGTCAGAAGGAAGTAATGAAGTTCAATTGTTGATAGAAATTCCTGAGAGCGAGCAGGGTATTGTTGAAGCCAGTTTGTCGCCTGCCGAACTCGCGCAATTGTCGATGAACGCGATTGACAATGCGATGGTTGCGATTCGCTACATGGGCGCGAAAGTGCGTGCGGCGACTGATGACCTAGACATGCAGGAAGCCGAAGTGTCGTTTGGGCTGAAATTTGGGGCGGAGGGCAGCATTCCGTTTATCAGCAAAGCATCAGGTGAGGGGCATTTGTCGGTCAAGCTGACTTGGAAAAAATCGCAAGCAAATACAGGGTAGGGTGAAAGATGAGCATCATTCCAGCCGCCTTTGCGCCGACGGCAATAGCAGGGGGCGCACTTGCCAGCCTCGCAGCCGAAGTGACGCGACATTACGCTCAGAATTTAGAAGGGACACGCATCGGCCGAATTCTCAAACACATGGGATTGCTCGATCCCACATTTCAAGACAAGCTGCGTGACGTGACGGAGCAGGCTCTCCGTCTATATTTTGAGACGTATCCCGACTACGCAATTAGCGGTGTTTTGGGGCTTTTTCGTGATGAGGCGGTTGGGAGGGAGATCGGCCGAAATATCCTCGCACACAAGCAGATCGACGAAGCGGTTATGCAAGCGGCTGTCGCCGAGCATTTCAGCACAGGCTTGAATCGTCTCTACCTTGAGCAGCGCAAAGCGCAGGGGAAGGCGATTGATTTGATGTCGATTGTCCCGAACTTCTTGGAGTGCTTTCGACAGGTGCTGATCAGACACGCTGACATTGCTCAAATCGGTATTTTGCTCGAATTGAGCGATCAGACACAGACCATACTCGACGAAATGGAGGCCAACACGCAGAAATTGTTGGCAGAGACGCAGCGAGTGACGCACCGCACGCCACAATCAGAAATACGCGACGCGACGATCAAAATTCTCGATCAGGCGGGGCGACCAAAGGCGACGGGATTCTTTGTCACAAACCGACATATCTTGACGTGTGAACATTGTGTCAGGGGAGTCGAGTCGGTCGCATTTACCTTTTCCATCAACCAGCAGCAAGCACGGGCGACGGTGTGGAAGCGACATAAGGATCATGATACGGCGGTGTTGCACTTCGATGGGACGCTGCCCGACGACGTTTCACCTTTGCCTATCTGTGGCAGCGCGGCTAGTTCTGGCAATCGCTTTCGTGCGTATGGCTATCCCAAGCCGTTTCAGAAGAGTGGCAAATGGGCAGCAGGTCTGATACACGGGTCAGATGATGACGGGTGGCTACAGTTTGACTCGAAGCAAATTGATCGCGGCATGAGCGGTGCGCCACTGTATGACGACGCGCTAAATCATGTCGTCGGTGTCGTGTCTGCCACTTACTACACGGACAAGGCCCCGATGCGCGATGAATCATTTGCGTTGCCGATTGATTGGTTTGAAGATATTTGGCCTGAGTTGCCGCTCCAACTGACGGACGAGATCGCGTTGCGGAGCCGGTTGGGGGTGAATCGGCCGAAAACAACCCTCGCCAAACGGCTGCAAGTCTCCATTGAGAACGCTCGGCGGGAACAGATTTTTGCGAGAGAAGGGTTGTGTGGTGGCTATCAGTTGCAGGTTCGCCCGACAGAGTATTACTTGGCGCAGGAGTTCAACGCGCAAAGCGGTGACTTTGAACGTGCGCTCGAACGCAGTCTCGCTGATACGGGATTGTCGCCCGTTCATGCAAAGTCTGACTATCGGGGCGGGTACATGTTGTGCAAGATAAGCGCGTTGATTCGAGAAACACCGTTTGGCGTGTATCTGCTGCCCACAAGCCAAAATCCCACCATCTATCTACAGCTTGGTCTCGCGTTGGGAATGGGTCGCCCCTTTGTCTTGGTCAAGGAGCGCGATGCTCATATGCCGCCACTGGTTGCGGGGCTGGATTTTTTTGAGATGCGAAGCTATCGTGCCTTAATGCGTGAGCTAGGTCGATTTACCGAACAGTACCTCTTTGAAGCCAGCACATACTATCTGCCGATACAAACTGCGCCAAAGGGTCGCTCCGTTCTCTTATCGCACGGCGGGATTGATGAGATCGATTTTACGCTGGAAATTGCGGAGGTGCTGGGGGAATCTGGGTATGATGTGACGATAGTGGGGGGATATGATGGAGAGCTTGCCAACTACCTGACGGAGGATGGGCGAACGTTCCGCTTTGTGTCTACGTTGGACGACATCGTTCAGGCGATTCAGGCTGCCCCGTTTGGCATCTTTCGGGCGGAGCAAAAGGCGGATTCTGTCTCATTTCTGGCGCAAGGGATTGCGATGAGTCTCGGCCTAACGATTGTTCGGCTACAGAACCCGCATGAGGGCAGACTTGCACAACTGATGCAGGGGATGAACGTGCGACCCTATCGTAACCTTGCAGAGTTGAAAATGATGATTGCGACCCATCTGCAACGATAGCTTTTGGGCCGCAGTTGAGGAAGGTTGGCACAACAGTTGCAGAGCGACGATAATCCAAAACGTACATGCAACTGCTCGAACGTGAGGAGCTAAAGGCTTTTCAAGACACACTGCCACGATATGAAGAAATAACACCAAGTGAGCGGTTAGAGGTAAAGGCGATTTATGATGCTCTGCTTGCTGCGTTTAACCACGCTGGTTTAGAGCATTTATTGGTATCTTCCCAAAAAACAGGGGAAAAGAAGATTAAGAGGAGGCAGGGTGACCGC
>CAYMGE010000026.1:0-65012 GCA_964389925.1 uncultured Ardenticatenaceae bacterium | reverse complement strand
CGAGAAACACGCTTGGTACTCTCCTGACCCACAAATCATTTAGGAGACCTATATGCGAACAAAGCCGCTAGAAATGGTGAGGGTGATTGCATCCACACGGAAAGAGCCGAAGTACCTCTTTGTACGACCGGAAACAGTGTAATAGTCACCACTAACGCGGCGCATCGGCCGATTTCCGTCCACATCCACGCGCAAAACAAGTTCCCAATTTCCACCACAACTACGATAACGGCCGCTCACGTAGCGGGTTGGCGTAATGGGAACAATCGGACGGGCGGGGTTAATTGGTCGCAACGTCTCATCTTCTAACTCGTCAGAAAGGGTCAATGCTTCATCAACTGCTGCCACTTCTTCAAGAGTCATCGCGCCCACATGCGGAATGTCATGCAGGATATCGGGGACGTTGGGGTCATAAGCACTCATTGTATTGTCTCCTAAAAGTTTTTGGTTGGGGCGCGAACGACATGATCGTCGTCCGCGCCTAAACCTTGTTTGGTCATCACCTAGTAGACAATCAGCGATTCCAAAACCTTTCCAACCAAAATAAAAGCGGCTGACGAAAATTTTCGTCAGCCGCCTTTTAGAGATTGATCGAGTGAGGTTGATCAGTTATCGGTTATCAGCAAGGTTCCGCTGTAGCCATCCTTCCCATCATTTTGCACATTAAGCACCGCTGTGTAGATGATAGGGGTTACAGACTCGAAGCTGTTATCGTGGTCATTGATAGGGGGGAGCGGTTGCCACTCACCTTGATCTCCGTTGATATTCGGCCGAAACATCAGCCCAACCCGCACATTGCCCCCAAACGGCTCTGCAAAAACTCGGTCATACAAATAAGTCAATGCAAGCTGTTCATCACACGGCTTGCTCTGATCCGATACAATGGAAATATCAAGTGGCAATCCAACAATATTAGTAGGATGGCCAGTCTGAGCGCCGTTTGCAGATGGCATGATGACTATCCGCGAACAACCCACTTCATGCTTCAAATCATTATGCCAGTTGAACACGTTTACCGCCAGTTCACCGTCGTGAGCAGGCGCGTCACCCGTCACATGGGCTGGCCCGACACCGCCGCCATCGCGTATCCAGCGCGTGATATTTCCTTGATCTGTTGAGATGTGCAGAATGCCATATCCTCCAAACTGACCACTGGGAAAACCTGCATTAACCGTCACACGACTCCCACTCGCGTCAACTTCATACTCAGATAGCATAATGCAACCCATATCGGGTTCACAGTACTCAATGCTCAATATCTCGAAAGGTTGAGCATTTGTCATGCGCCACTCAGATTCAACAATGTTACTGTCGAAGGCAATATAATTGCCTCTGAGTGTCGGATGCCAATTGGCTATACGGACAGCGGGAGACGCTTCTGGGTCTGCCAAAATATCACCCACCACAATTGCATCCTGTGAAGCGTAATGTCCCGTTATCCCGTTGGCAAAGTAGACATCAACATTGATATAAACAATATCCGAGACATCTGCGCCGAGCAATTCGATTTCGCCAAGTGCCATAAGGCCATTGACATTATTGAAAGTTCCGCGCAAGGTTCCCTGATGGATGATGTTTTTCTGGCTAAGATCGCGCGTGTAAATATGTGCAAAATAGCGGCCTGCATTCCCTTCATCATCAAAATCAATGTAGGGTGTTATAAAATTGCCTGCTAACACAGATTGATTTGGTGATAACTCGTCTAACAATGGGCTTTTTGTCGTTTCACTTGGAGCAGATGAGCCAAGGGGGTTAAACGTTGCATCATCATGCCCCATTTGTTCTCCCCATTTTGGCAATGTTTCCCAGACAGGTTCCTCGTGCAGGAAAAATTGCAATGTCCTCTCGCACTCAAAGGCATGATTGAACCATAGTTCCCTTTTTCCATAGTGCCAGCTCATGACTCCTTCCGATGTGCTATGCCCCATATTGAGGCAGTCGCTTTTTGAACCGTCTACGTTGATGTAGGAATCGAAGAGAAGCAACGCATGGTGACCCCACTCATGGACAAGCGTTTTGTATCCGTCTTCGGCCGCCCAGCTACTCCCGTCTGTTGGCCCTGTTTTGTCCCACTGTCGACCAAGGTAGATCGCCCCCGGTTCATATTGAATTTCGGCACGATCCGTCTCGTAAGTTTGACGTGAGTTGACAATGCCGCCCACAAACGCAGTGGGTCGCATATCGTTCGCCGCCAACACGCGATAATCTGCGCCAGACCAGCGTTTACCGTTTGTATAGATTTCAACTGTTCCAAAGGTAGCCTGACCTTCCGTTGCATCATAAAAATAGTTAGCGGCATTGTTAAATGCGGTCTCTAATTGCGCGATGTACTCGCCACTCGCATCCCACGCCAAACTGACCGTCACATCAAAGATGATGAGTGGATGGGAAAGCACAATCGTTTTCACGTCGATGGACGGAGATGTTGCGCTGATGGGGTCATAGCTCGTGTGATAAACGGTATATGATTCAGCCGTTTTAGGCAGAAACTCATAACGAGCCATTTGCAAATCGCATCCTTCCAAACGAGACAGCTCAACTTGACCCGCCGTGTCCGTTTGGAGCGTGCGCGTCTCTGTCGCACAAAATAACTCAATAGACGTTTCACTCAGTGGTCTATCTCTGTAGTCAACAAATACTGGACTGTCTGGAGGCGCAGGTGTATTTGTTAGCGTTGGTGTCGATGTGTCCGTCGGTTCTGGCGATGGCGTGGGGTTGGGTTCACATCCAGCTAACAATAAGGCTGCCAAAAATAAAAAAATAAATCGTCGCATAGAATTCTCCTCTTATCGGTTATACTGGAACAAAATGAATCCAGCACTCTTATAGATGACAACACTCAGACACGAAAACTTTCCCATCAATATTGAAAATTGGCTTTTTGCGCTTTCAGTGATCGAGGCTGGAACTGTGAAAGAGTTAGAGGTGATGGTCGGGGAAGTGATAGATGTGGAGCGACTTGTCGCCTGTGAAGAGGTCGCTTTTGACGCGGGTGTTATGCGGCGAACATCGGCCAAAATTCCCCTAACCGACTCACGTTTTCTTCCCTATCATACCCGCATTCTCAACTATTGGCTGACGGCGGATTGTTCGGCCGAAAAATTTTTGACTCTCTTTGAGCGTTGCGCCAATCAGCTTATGCTCAAAGAGCCAGCAATGCTGCTGACATTGGCAAACGCCATTTTAGACAGCCAGCTCCATTCCAGCGTTAAACAATGGGCAGCTTACTTTTTGGGTGTGACGCAACGGCGGTTACAAAAATACTCAGCCGCCGTTGACGCATTTGATGCGCTTTTGGCACAAAAAGATGTGCCGCTGCGACTGCGAGGGCGCACCCTTAATTCACGCGCGGCAACCCGCTACTATCAGGGAGATTATCAATCAGCGTTTGACGGCTACCAAACAAGCATTACACTGTTGGAACATTGCGACGACCCTCGCAGTTTGGGATCAGCCTTGCTCAATTTAGGCTTTTTGCAATATGAGCTGCGGCAATATGATTCGGCCGAAAAATCGCTGCATCGCGCTCGCGCCCAGTTTGTCGCTGCGAATGCGCCTAGCTGGGTTGCCAGCGTTGATAATGAGCTTGGCTTGATCGAACGAGATCGCGGCAATTGGCAAACGGCAACCAAGTATTTTCAGCGTTTCATCGCCTACAACACTACCGTCGAAAATTGGGATTATGTCGCGTTTGGCCTCAACAATTTAGGAGAGGTGCAGCTTTTTCAAAACGAGTTAGAGACAGCAAGAAAGACATTACAAGAAGCAGAAAAGCGGATGGTGTCAGAGACGTTTTTGGTCGATGTTCAGCTCAACTTAGGCGTTGTTGCCCAGCTAAAACAAGAGGTATCCGAAGCCAAAAAACGCCATCAAGCTGCGTTGAAACTGGCACAGAAAATCGGCCGAAATGATAACCTTCCCGCCATTTATCTCCATTTGGGCGAGGCAACACAATCTGTCGAGTGGCTTTTGCAAAGTATCGATGCAGTGGAAGAAAGCTGGGAATCGGCGCGTACCGAGCAAATTAAGGTCGCTCTGCTTGGACGCTGGCAACAACCATACGAAACGCTGTTTTTGCACCATGCAACTCAAGATAACGTAGCGGCGGCATTCAATGTTGCAGAACGCGCTCGCGCACGCACGTTTGCCCACGCGGTTGGTTCAACAACGCTTACCACACAGCAACAGCTTCAATCACAATTAGGGCACAATACGCTTGCGCTTATCTTTTTCACAACGGGCGTGCTAGACACCGATTTACCATTGATTAAGCAGCTTGCCCCCACCCTGCGTGAAAAATTATTTCCACCCGCGCACACGTTTTGTTTTGTGATCTCCTATCACTCAGCTCAGCTAATAAATTGTGGAATTGATCCAAATGCGTTTGTTGCAACAGGGGTTGATCGTCATGATCCTGACCGTTGGCTATTGCCAGCTGTGCAAAAAACGGTCTACAATTTGCTGTTTCATCTCGACGCATCGCCAGATACGCTCTTTATCATCCCACACGGCCCACTCCACTACCTCCCCCTCTCTGCCATTGTTCACACGCAAGCGTCAGATTCACCCCTAATCCAGTTTGCCCCAAGCGCAACGCTGCTTATCAACACACCGACCGCTCAAACCCACCCATCCCGTCTCTATTGCGGCGTTGCCCACGCTGGTTTTCCGCCCCTGCGTCTGACAGCACACGAGATCAAAGCCGCCGCTTCATCACGTAACAGCCAAACGTGGCTTGATGGTGTTGACGACAAAAACGAGTTGAAAACAGTCGCTGAATCTGCACGCTGGCTGCACTTTGCCTGTCATGGGTGGTTCAATGAGGATGAGCCGCTCGATTCTTATTTGCATATCGGGAATGGGGTGCGGTTGACCGCCAAGGAGGTGCTAACTTGGTCATTATCGGCCGAACTCGTCGTTCTTTCCGCTTGCAGCACGGGAACGAGTCGCATTTTGCGGGGGGATGAGCCAATGGGGTTGGTGCGTGCTTTTTTGCAGGCCGGCGCACAAACAGTATTGGTGACACAGTGGGAGGTTGAAGATGTGCCGACGTATCTTTTAATGAGTCGATTTTTTGAACGACTGGACGCGGAAAATCAAATAGTCGATGCGCTGCAACAGGCACAGGCTTGGCTACGTTCGGTCGATTCTGCAACGCTTAATCTGCTCCTCCCCTCTGCTCTTGCGCTTCCCAAATCGCCGCATCCGTTTCACGATGCACGCCATTGGGCAGGTTTCACACTGTGGGGGCGACAATTGTAACCGTCAATGTGTCCAATTCTGTGAGCGGGACGGACGCAATGACAACTTCACCATGTGGATCACTTTCTTGCGTCTGTGTAAAAGAAGTCGTCTTTAGTTCAACTGTGTAGCCGCTCAACATTGGCCAGCTTTTGTCAGGCGGCTCAACTTTGACCATCACCACGCCCATCTCTTGGTTTTGTAATTTTTTATAGATTTTGATCGAAAATGGAGTAGCTTGGCTGTGTGGGGAGGTTTGTGCGCTTGACAGGTGGAGCAGGAGCATCATCTTGTCACCAGAGGTGCGACGCACGGTAGCGAGTGTCGGTAGTGGTGTCAGCAGGGCTTGCAGTTCGGCCGAAAGCTGCAACTGTACACGCCCCTGCCATTGCGTCATCTGTTCACGCAACCGTTGAACGAGCGACGGCTCTTGTTTCAAGAAGCTTAAATCTGCCTTGGGCGCATTTGCGTATAAAATCTCGTCGTAGCGTTCCGCATACAGTTCAGCACAATCGACGCAGCGATCTAAATGTCGCTGAACGTGCCAAAACGTGCCGTCATACGCATCCCCTGTGATTTGTGCAGCAGCATATGCCTCAATTTGCAACTGCTGTGTGTCACAATCATTATCGTCAACCAGTGCGTTTAATAACTCATTCATAAAGACTCCTACTTTATGTAGACCACTTTGCGATGCAAAATCTTTCCAATCAATGACCACGATACGCTTCCATTGGTCGCCATATTCGCAATTTTCGGATGTTTTTAGAACGAGTCACTTGAATGTTCGCAGGGGTTACTGGCTTGCTAGCAAGCTGGCTTTCTTTCATGGCAAGCTGTTCATCGTTGTATTGGTCTCGAAATCGGCCGATGACGACCCGCTTTGAGCGGTCGCTCATTGGAGATTGAGTGCTTAATAACTCCCAAAATTGACTATTTTCTATTTCAATCTCAGGAGAAACAATTGTCGTGTCTTCGATCTGCACCAATTCGTCCTCTGCATCTGCACTAAAATAAAGCGTGCGTGATTGTCGTTTCAAATTGTTGAGTGTGATATTGATCGCAATACGTCGCGCCCAAGCACGAAAAGAGGTAGGTGTATGACAGTCAGCAATTCGATCATAAATTCGCTCAACTGTTTGCTGGATACAGTCCTGTGCAAACTCATGCCAATCACGGAGATGCCGTGTTCTCAAAAAAACAACGGGATAGATTGCGTGTTCTATCAATCGATACCCTTCTTCCTGCTCCACTTTATCATCACTCTGACAAGCCTCATATAATTTCTTGTCTTCCATCATCAAATTACTCCCAAGATTTTGATACTACTCTTCCCTAAATAGCCTACCTTATACCCTTGCCATTATGAGGCCAAAACAAAATGGGGGCAAGCTCAACGATGGACAATCATTCAGAGTGAGTATTCAAATGCCCGCTTAGCTGAATGATATGCGTTGTACGCGGCGCGATCTCAGGCAATGGGACGTAATTTGCAAAGCCACCTTGTGCATCGGCCGAGAGCGCACTTGGCTCAGACATGCCATAAAGTGATGTACCTGTTACGTCTCCACGTAGCGGAGACATCGCCAATTGAAGCGCATACTGCTCAGAATTGACTGGTTGGCGGCTTAAGTTGATGATGACCAGCATTGTTTCAGCCGCCGTGTGGCGCAAAAACGAGTAGATGCGAGCGGAATTACTCTCAACAAGCGTCCACTCGCCAATCCGTAACGCTTCGTGATTATTGCGAAGCGCAATGAGTGCGCGATAGTGACTGAGCAGAGAGGTCCGGTCACTATCTTGAACGGTGACGTTGACTGTCTCAAAGTCATCGGCCGGCGCACGCCACGGCTCGCCCGTCGTGAAGCCAACACCCTGCTCGCCTGTCCACTGCATCGGCCGACGAATATCCTCATCCGGCTTCGTCCCCACCATCCCAATCTCCTCACCATAATAGACAAATGGAATGCCTGGGCTCGTCAGCAAGATAGAGGCGGCTAACTTGGCCTTGGCTACCTCTCCATCTAGCTGTGACATCACGCGATTTTGATCGTGATTGGTGATAAATGTCGCATATTGATTGGCGGGAAATGCCTCATATACCTCTGATTGGGTTTCAGAAATGAGCGGTGCAAGTCCGGCATCGGCCGCATTGAGAATGTCGAGTGCGAGATCAAACTGAAACGCGACATCGACCTCATCACCCGTGTAGCGCAAAACTTGCTGTGTGCCTGTCCACGCTTCACCGACGGTAAACGCATTTGGATCGACGGTTTTGTAATGGTCGTGGAAGGCTTGCAGCCATTCGTGGGTGCTGGGTGTATTCTCCTGCCCGCGCCCTTCTTCAATCAGGTGCTTGATTGCATCGAGGCGAAACCCATCGACACCGAGATCAGTTAGCCAAAATTCGGCCGCTCGATATAGCTCTTCTGTCACCGCCTCATTTTCCAAATTTAGATCGGGCATTCCGCTCCAAAACACACCATAGTAATAGTCATCGTTGAGCTTGTGCCATGCAGGTCGCCCGTCGGGGCCACGATAGTTGGGATTTTCATCCTCCCAAATGTACCAATCACGGCGTTCTGAGGTTGGGTCTTGCGACTCGATAAACCAAGGATGTTCGATAGAGGTATGGTTTAGCACGAGGTCAACGATGACGCGAATACCACGCGCATGTGCCTCCTCCATCAGGCGTTTGAACGCCTCATTCGTGCCATATTCGGGGTCAATCTGAAAATAATCGGTCACATCATATCCGTGATAGCTGGGTGAGACCGCAATCGGCATCAGCCAAATGCCCGTCGCGCCTAAATCGCTGTTCGTGGCAGGATCGCCATCGTTTATGTAATCGAGCTTCTCAATTAGGCCATTAATGTCGCCCACGCCATCCCCGTCGCTGTCATAAAAACTGCGAACGAACACCTCATAGAACACGACATCGTTCCACCATGGATAGCCATCTGTGCCAGCGACGAGCGGATCGGGGGTCGGCTCAGGTGTGTTCGTTGGTGGGACGGCGGTATCAGGCGGTGGGGGCGATGTTGGCGTTTCTGTGCGACCACACCCAACGCTCAACAACACAATCAATAACACAATCAATTGCTTCATCCTCACGCCTCCTCAGCACGTTTAAGCGTGCTTTCTAACCTAACCTGTGGCTTGAGCCACAGGAACCAAAATCCCACTAACCCGCTAATCAATCCCAACCCTAATATCATCCCAATTCCACCCGCATAGCGAGTCGATTGCAGTGCAAACGCCTGACCCATCGCATCACCATAAGTCAACGTGTAGCGGTCATTGACGACGATATTCTCGAATCTCTGGCGTTTACCATTTGTCCAAACAATATCAATATCAGCACTTTCTGCTTCTCCAATCCCAAAATGTAAAACTAATTCACTGCCAGCCCCCAAGCTGCCTCCTGCAATGATCTCTTGCATCTGAGTTCCCTCATCTGTCGTTACATAGACTCGTGAGCCAATGGCATCCCGATTGATGTTATCTGCGCCGATCAGCTTAAACGCGATCCAGCTATTTTCGTTTGCATCGACGTTGCGATAGAGCTTATAGCCATCGTCAATGTTGCCGATGACGAGATCGATGCGGCCGTCTCGATCATAATCGGCCGATGCCACCCCCAGCGTCCCCCCCACATCATTTGCGCCACTTTGAAAAACCTGTCCAAACGTCCCATCCCCGAAGTTGCGAAACAGCGGATTGCCGGGATTGTGTTTACCCGCTCCTTCCAAAATAGCGATGTACAAATCTTGCCAGCCGTCGTTGTTATAATCAAGAAAGAGCGTTCCCCAGCCGACCCCTTCTGAAAATTCAACGCCCGCATCTAGCGCGACATTCTCAAACGTGCCGTCACCACGACTTCGCAAAAGCTCCATCGGCCCCGCATTGCTAAAAAAGAAATCGAGATGACCGTCGCGGTCAAAGTCGGCCGTAGCGAGACCCATGCCCATGAGCTTGGAATCTGTGTTGGACTCGGCCGAAATCTCCTCCCAACACCACCCATCACAGCCCGCCCCATCGTTGCGCCACAGCGCATTCCCAACGGGATTGATAAACTCGTCGTTGACTAAATAAATATCGGAATCCCCATCATTATCGAAGTCGATAAAACTGGCGACAAAGCCTGCCCCCAACACTTTACTGCCCAACAGATTGGTCACGTTGGTAAATGTGCCATCGCCGTTGTTGCGGTAGAAGCGGTCGATGTCGCCTTGCTGCGGCCGACCGCACCTGTCATAACATGACCAATTTGCCACATACAAGTCCAAAAACCCATCCTCATCATAATCACCCCATGAAGCTGTCTGACTATTCTTATCCCCACCACCGACACCTGCGATCTCTGTCACATCGACAAACACGCCACCATCATTTCGCAACAGGGCGTTTTCCCCCCAATTTAGTACATACAAATCCTGATCCCCATCGTTGTCGTAATCGGCGAAGATCGCGCCCCCACTATACTCATCCCACAAGGCGATGGCTTCATCATAAATGCGCTCAAATCGCTGACCACGCACGTTGCGAAACAAGATATTTTCTCCATCCGTATCGGTGACATACAGATCAACCCACCCATCCCCATCGTAATCTCCCCATGCCTGACCAATCGCCCGATCCGTCCCCTCACGATTGCCATCCAGCCCCAACTCAGATGTTACGTCCATGAAGGGAGGATTCTGAGCAAATGTTCCCTTGACTCCCAATAAAGCTAGCAGTCCGATTATCAAAATTTTCTTCATTAGTGCTTAAATACAGAAGGACACAATCCCTGTGTCCCTCTCTTGCCTTATGTGTTTTGCGACCTGACTTACCCTTTGACCGCCCCTTGCGTCAAGCCGCCCACGATCTGATCTTGCAAAACCAAATAAATAATCATAATTGGCAACGCGCCCATCAGCGCACCTGCCGCAAATGGCCCCCAACTTTGCGAGAATTCACTACTGGTAAAGATAAACAGGCCGACCATTAGTGGATACTGGTCTGTACTCTTGAGCAGAATGCGTGCCAGAATGAAGTCACCATAGGTGCCGATGAAGGTCAAGATGGCGATTACGACGAGTATCGGCCGCATCAAAGGCAACAACAACTGCGTAAAAATTTGCCAATGTGTCGCCCCATCGACCATCGCACTCTCATCAATTGCACGTGGGATGGTGTCAAAGAACCCCTTCATCAACCAAATGTTCACACCCATCGCGCCGCCGAGATAGACCAAGATCAACCCCGCATGTGTGTCCAATCCAAAGAATGGGATGACATTGCCGATTTGCGACATCAATGTAAACATCGCAATGATCGCCAGCAAGCCCGGAAAGACCTGAATTAGCAGGATTCCCTTCAACATTGTCTCGCGCCCTTGGAAACGCAACCGCGAAAATGCAAATGCTGCCAACGTCGTCACGGAGACAGAGAGAACAGTTGTAATCGAGGAGATTTTGATCGAGTTCCACATCCAGCGCAAGAAAGGCGCCTCTTGCGTTGTAAACAGCTCTACATAGTTACCCAATCCAACGTTGCTGGGAATCAGACTAGCCGAGGCCAACGTGTTTGATGGATTGAGCGATGATGACAAAATCCACAAGACGGGAAAAATCGCAAATAACATCAGTATCACTGCGATGATCCAGCGAATGATAATTGACAAGCGTCTGCGTTGAGAAATCGTTAAATTAGACACCTTCACCAACCTCCTCCCACATCTTTGTGTAGCGGAATTGAGCCAACGTAATAACGGCGACGATCACGAAAATGACAATCGTAATTGCCGCGCCTAAGCCATACTCCTTGCCACGTCCCGACGCAAAGGCCAAGTTATAGACATAACTGATCAAAATATCGGTATGACCTGCCCTTGTGGGCGAGTTCGGGATGGGCGGCCCCCCTTCGATAAATAAGAAGATCAAATTGAAATTGTTAAAATTGTAGGTGAACGATGCGACCAGTAGAGGGCCGACCGAAACAAGCAAAAGCGGTAACGTGATTCTAAAGAAACGTTGCCAGCCATTTGCGCCATCCACTTCGGCCGCAGCGTACAAATCTTGTGGAATCGACTGCAATGCACCGCTACAAATCAACATAAAGTAGGGATACCCCAACCACAAGTTGACGATCAGCAGCGCGATCTTTGCCAGCCATTGATCGGTTGTCCAAGATGGTGAGGCAAGTGCATCCCACCATTCAATCGGAATATACTGTACTTGCAATTCTGACTGTACTTGCCATTCTGCTGGAAAGAAATTAGCGATATTTATCACAACACCATTGTAGAAATTGGCAACATTTATCAAAATGCCATTAACAATCTCCTCAGAGCGTTCTTGCAACCCAGTTGGAACGGAATTCACAAATCTCGTTAAAAAGCGATTGATAACGCCCACCTGATTGTTGAACATGCCTTTCCAAATCAGAATTGTGATAAGACTGGGAATAGTGTAGGGGATGAGCAGAACCGAACGGATAAACTTTTTGCCGGGAAACTCTGGATCATTGAAGATATAGGCGATCCCCAAGCCCAGCGCGAATGTCATAAAGACACTCAAAAAGGCAAAAACAAAGTTCCAGATGATAATCCGCACGAGCGGCCCACGAAATGCAGAACTCGTAAAGAAACGTGTGAAGTTATCAAACCCGATATTTGCACGAAAACCGGTCGTCAACTCATCGCCACTTTCGTTTGTCCATCGGCCGACCACTGGCGTATAAACTTGGCTTGTCTCTTGATCGACGAGGACATCGCGCTCTGCATCGTAGACATAGCGTTTTTGTAGTTGTGCCGCCTCACGTGCCGAACGAATTTGTACACCATCATCGACAGAGCCAAACTGAATTTCAGGAATTGTTTGATCACTTGCCACCCGAATTGCATTGAGACGAGCGTAATCGCCAATCGCCTCTGGGATGCCCTTGTCGTCGAGTGCGCCTACCTCTGCTTCGGCCGCCGGAATCAGCGGCTCTCCCGGATAAGCCAAAAAGCTACCCGTCTCATTCTGCAACCAAAGCGCATAGTCGCCCGCTTCATTTTTGAAGCCCGTCCACGCATAGGCGGAGCCGCCTTCTGGCAGATAACGTTCTTGTGTTATCAGCTCGATTGATTGCTGTTTTGTCAGCAGGTGACCATCACCATAATTCGTGAACGCGACAAAGACTGTCAGCAAAATTGGATAGATGGCAAACATGAACATCAAGATCAACCCTGCCAACATCCAGCGAATGGGATACATGTCGCGGGCAAGAATGACGTAGTTGGCAAATGCCGCGACGACAACCATCATGATGCTGAGGGTAAAAAATCCTTGCCCTATCGCCCTGAATACAAAGTAGAATACAAATGCGTCTATGGCAAGCAGCAAAATCAAACGAACCATCACGTTGGTGAGTGTTGCGCTCCTTGCGGCCGATTGCCTCTTTTGAACAACTTGAGCAGCCATTTATCTGAACTCCTTCTCCAATCTTGGGGCTATGGTTACTTCTGATGCGATTTTACAGGCCTTTTGAAAAATTGGTAGGAATCACCGTGTCTAATTGTTGATATAAAGTTGAATAGCGACTGCTATTTCGCGCACAACTTAATGCACAAGAAAGCAGCTCTGCACCTGAACCAGAACAGTCAATCATCCTACTTTCACACAAGCCCCTCCAACTCGCTTATGGGATTCGTTTCTGGCTGGATGGGCGAAATTTGATGAAACAGTAGCTATTATTTCTCTCTAACAACTGCTACAATTAACTCAAACGTTCTACAGGCAGCGTTACCAACATCATAGTAATTGGTAACGTCGAATATACCAATGGCAAAAGATAGAGTCCAATACGTCTGCTCTGAGTGCGGACGCACCACCCCCACTTACATGGGGCGCTGCCCAAAATGTGGCGAATTCGACACGATGGCGCGTGAAGTCATCAAGGCAGAGCCGAAAGCGAGTCGCAAAGCACGCAGTCGCCCCGTCTCGTTCACGAGTAAACCACGCCGCATCAGCGACATCGCCATTGACAATACAATGCGGATGAAGCTGCCGTTAACCGAGTTTTCCCGCGTATTGGGTGGTGGCATCGTGCCGGGATCGCTCGTTCTGCTGGGTGGCGATCCCGGCATCGGTAAATCGACCCTCCTGCTTTCAGTTGCAGACATGACGGCAAAAGCGCATGGAACAGTTCTCTATCTTTCAGGCGAGGAAAGCGCACAACAGATTAAAATGCGTGCTAAACGCCTCGACACCCATGCCGATGATCTCTACATTGCCACTGAAACGAGCGTCAGCGCGATGGTCGCGCATATTCGAGAGATCAAGCCCATCCTCGTCATCATCGACAGTATCCAGACTTGTGTTAGCGACGACAGCAATTCGGCCGCCGGCAGCGTCAGCCAAGTGCGAGCCTCAGCCGGTGTCTTTCAAGAAATCGCCAAAACCACGGGCGTAACCATCTTTCTTGTCGGTCACGTCACAAAATCAGGCACAATCGCAGGCCCTCGCGTCCTAGAACACATCGTGGACACCGTTCTCTATCTTGAGGGCGATCAGTTCCATCGCTTTCGACTACTGCGTTCCGTCAAAAATCGCTTTGGCGCGACGAGTGAGGTTGGTGTGTTTGAGATGGAAGCAGACGGGATGCAGGAGGTCACAAATCCCTCTGAGGCATTCTTGGCTGAACGTCAAATCAATGCACCCGGCTCCTCCATTGCGATCACGATGGAAGGGACACGCCCACTACTTGTCGAAATTCAAGCATTGACCAGTTCAACTGCCTTCGCCAATCCCCGACGCACAGCGAATGGGGTTGATTACAATCGGTTGCTGTTGGTCTCGGCCGTTCTCAGCAAGCGCGTGCGCGTCAAGCTGTTCGACAAGGACATCTTTGCCAACGTCATTGGCGGTATGACAATAGATGAACCAGCCAGCGATCTCGCGCTCGCCGTTGCCATTGCCAGCAGTAATAAGGACAAACCCGTTCACGCAGATATGGCCTTTGTTGGCGAAATCGGGCTGAGTGGCGAGCTGCGTGCGGTCAGTCAGCTTGAGCAACGCCTAAAGGAAGCCTCTAAGTTAGGGTTCAAACGCTGCGTCGTGCCACGTTTGCAAGGTCGGCGGCTCAAGAATCCACCGCAGGGGCTGGAAATGATTCCGTGCCGCTCTCTTTCGGAGGCAGTCGATGTCGCGTTGATTGGGTAAGACGAAAATAGAATGCTACAACAATATACGACCACCACGCTTACTTAAAGCTCTCAATACATTTATGTCCCATCATCAGAAGACGAGTTCGAGCAGTTAGTCAGGTTGCTTGACGAAATTATTGACATTGTGCGTGATGATGAGAACACGATGGATGTATTAAGCGTTCTAATCACAAATTACGAGGATACTCACGTCACTGAGCCTATCGGAGATGAAGCATTATATCATTTCCAATCCCACATAACTTGAAACTTTTTTCTACTTAGTTCTCCCAACCCTGCTACAATTCGCGCCGTGAAATTGATTATACAAATCCCTTGCTTTAACGAGGCAGAGACATTGCCGTTGGTCTTAAACGAGTTGCCGACGACGATTGACGGCATTGACGTGATCGAGTCGTTGGTGATTGATGATGGGAGCAGTGATGAGACAGTGTCAGTCGGCCGAGCGCATGGCGTAACACATATCGTGAGTCATCCACACAATTTGGGTTTGGCGCGGGCGTTTGAGACAGGGCTGGAAAACTGTTTGGCATTGGGGGCAGACATTATCGTGCATACAGACGCGGATAATCAATATCCAAGCCGTTATATCGCTGATTTGGTTGCACCATTGGTACGGGGAGAGGCAGAGATGGTGGTGGGCAATCGGCCGATTGCCCAAATCGCTCACTTCTCTCCTTTCAAAAAGCTCCTCCAACGACTTGGCAGCAGCGTCGTCCGCACCGTCAGCGGCACAAATGTCCCCGATACCGTCAGCGGCTTTCGCGCCTACTCCCGTGAATTTGCGCTACGCTATCATGCCCTCACCGATTTTTCTTACACCCTCGAAACGCTGATTCAAGCCGGTCAGATGGGAATGCGGATTGTCAATATCGACATTGACGTGAACGGCCCGACCCGCGAGAGTCGTTTGGCCAAAAGTAGCTGGCAATTTGTCAAACGACAGGCAGCGACGATTGTGCGCCTGTACGCATTTTACGAACCCCTCCGCACCTTCTTTTATCTTTCACTGCCGTTCTTTTTGATCGGGGTGTCGCTGTTAGCGCGATTCGTTTTTCGCTATATAACACAATCGGGGGCAGGGCTGATCCAGTCGGTTGCAATTGGGACAGGTTTTCTCGTTATTTCATTTTTGATCTTCCTGTTTGGTTTATTGGCAGACACGATAGGGAAGCATCGTAAGTTAACCGAAGAAACGCTGTATCGTCTCAAACAGCTCCAGTTTGAGGAAAAGAGACTTTAAGCCAAAAGCTGGTCAAGGTGTGCGTGGAGGTCATGCAGGGAGTCGAGGACAGCTATTGCGTTGTCAAAATCGGCCGCCCTCATCCACTCATTTGGAATTGCAACGACGCGCATCCCTGCGGCTGCGGCGGCATGATGACCAAGAACAGTATCTTCTACAGCGAGACAATTTTCGGTCGTAACCCCCAACCTCTCCGCACACAACTCATACACGTCTGGTGCAGGTTTTCCACAATTCACCTCATCAACGCCAACAACGGCATGAGCGCGACCGTATAATCCTACCATGTCCAAAAAACGCTTTGCGTAAGCATGATCGCTATTGGTGGCAATTCCCCAAACAAAGCCATGCTGATCGAGCTGGTCTAGTAGTTCTTGTGCGCCGGGTAGGAGGGGGAAACCTTCGGCCGATAAAACCGCCCATTTCGCCCCCAGTTTTTTTCGCAACTGTTCAAATGTATCAGGTAACTGAAATTGCTCGCGCACGTTATGAATTGCTTTATCGATTTCAACGCCAACGACCAGCACTTGGTCTTCATGCAAAAAGTCATGTCCGTAATCAGCAAGCATCTCTCGCCAAGCGTGAAACGCAACTTCTTCGGAGTTGATAAGTGTGCCATCGAGATCAAAAATAATGGCTTTTATTTCATGTTGGTTCATTCAGTTCTTGGGAGGAAGGAGGTTCCCCAGATACATCTGGCTGTTGTTTCTGATCTGAGGGGGTCTTCTCTTCGCTAGGTCTATAGATACGAAAGATGGTGCGAATGCTGCCGAATTGCAGTTCGTCACCATTTGTAATCACGTGGGGGCGCAAATGGACAGGCTCAAAGTTGACACGAGTTCCATACGCGCTCGCCTCATCATAGAGGAAAAATTGTTCGTCTTCAAACGCGATGCGGGCATGACAGCGGGAAACGCTGTCATCACCCAAAATAATCTCAGCCCGGAACGGGTCAGAACCAATCAATACAGAGGGGCTGTTAATGGGGAAAAGTTGTCTGTCTTTACCTTCGCGCTTCCATTCGAGAAAGACACTTTTTGGGAGTTGAAGCGCGGGTTGAGGAATGATAATAGTGGTTGGCTTGATTCGGCCGTCACGTCGTCGCTTGAGGCGAAGCAGCAAAATTGCCAGCAGAAGAGCCGCAATGCCGCCCAAAATGAGCGTGACAAGACCACTATTTAAGGCTTGTTGGATTTGATCCATCGCGGGTTGGAGCGGGGGGGGGACAAGCGTTGGCGGAGGTAGGCTAGGGGTTGGCTCTGGGGTTGGCTCTTCGGCCGTGCGAAGGATCAATTGCTGAACAAACGGTTGTGAGCGGACAGTGTGGCCAAGTTCATCAGTGATTTCAATTTCTAGGTTGTAAAGACCTGTTTCGGCCGCCGCAATTCCCCAATCAAACGTCAACAGCCCACTATCATCATAAACGGGCGGCGTGCTAAATCGCTGCTCCAGCCCATTGACAAAGAAGCGCACGTTGTCCAAACCGCGCAGATAGCCATCGGGGAATTCAACTTTAGCGCGTACCTGTTGGCGTGTTGGCACAAACTCCGTTGGATTATCGGGGTCTGGCGCGCGCATGAGCGGGACATCTTCCAGCAAGAAAATAATTTCTGGCGGCATGATCTCCACTTCATAATCCATCATCACGCTTGTTTCGCCCACGAGAAGCTGAACTTGCTGCCGGCCGCCTTCGCGTACCTCAGAGCGATAGCGCAAGCGTCGCACCTGACTGTTGCTGTCAATGATTTCGCTGATCGGTGCAAACTCTTCTGGCTGGGGCATGTGAACCCATGTGCCGCCTGTGGGAATGTACAACTCTGCGACGCTGGCTATCTCTGAGTCGCTGGCAAATTTGCCCAAAATAGCGGCAAAAAAGACGGCATCGCTTTGCTGGGCAATCTCGCGGATGGTAAAAAAGTTAACCTGTTCCGCCAGCATTTCGGTGTCGCTGAACAGCACGATCGCTTGATAACGCGAGGTTGGCTCACGGGCGGCGGCCTGTTGAAATGCGACATTGAGCATCGTCTCGATGGGAGCTGCTCGTGGGAGTGGGTCAGGATTATAGGCAGCGAGGGCTTCTTTGATGGTTCCCACATCGGCCGCATCCTCAACTAGAAAGAGCGCCGCATCGTCTTGTGCCGCAATCACCGTCACGCGATCTAGCCCTAGCCCCGTATACTGCTCGGCAAATGTTCCGATCACCTGCTTCACTTTGTCGAGGCGCGAGATGTCGCCAATCAGGTCGATGCCTGCAATCGTGCGATTTGCATCGATCACAAACGTGACATCTACACCTGTCGGAACTGTCTGCACGTCGCTAATAGAGACTGGCTCATCGTTTTCAAATACTTGTAGATCGGGGAGAACTTCTATGCCATTGCCAAGCGGATCACGGGCGTTGAAGGTAATGTCAACGTTGGGAAAATCGGCCGAATCCACTCCCAAAACCGTTATTTCCATCTGTTCCTGCGCGGCAGACGGCAAAAAGATAATTAATAGGAGCGGAAGCAGAAATAGAAGACGGCGCATTGAACCCACATTGTAACGCAGTTAGCGTAACAGGTAGAAATCAATTAATCTCTTTCCAGTGATTGTCTTTCGCTCATCCAAGTTGCTGTTTGACACAACGATAACATTTCCGTACCATCTCGCCATGTTTGACCAACAGTTGCAAATTGATACACCTGAAAATGTCATGTTTGGCTACACCGTTGCAGGGATCGGCTCGCGTTTCATGGCGACGATGATCGATTCACTGATTCTGATACTACTGCTCGTTTTAGGCGCGATGGCAGGCGGGTTTATTTCTAATACGGCTGATTGGCTCGTGAGTGGCAGCGCGGGCTGGATTGCGGCGATCTTTACGATCATCTCGTTCCTCATTTTCTTCGGCTATTACGTCATTTTTGAGACGGTCTGGAATGGCCAAACGCCGGGTCGTCGCATGTTTGGGCTGCGTGTGGTTGATATGGAGGGCGTTCCAATCGGGTTGGCAGCGGCAACGATTCGCAACTTGGTGCGTTTGATCGACTTTCTGCCCGTCTTGTATGGTTTAGGAGTCGTTGTCATGTTTATCAATTCACAGAGTCGGCGGTTGGGGGATTTGGCAGCGGGAACGGTAGTTGTGCATGATCGCAAAGTGACTTTGGCAGCACTGACCGCACAGACACCTGTAGGGGCAGATTTAGTACGTTCGCTGCCTGTGGGGAGATTATCGGCCGAAAGCATCCAACTCACCCGCGATTTTTTGGCACGGCGCACTCAGTTAACGACGGAGCGGGGGTTGATTCGGCCGATTTTGCAGCGGCTGTATGATGAGATGGGCTTGCCTTTGGAAGAGCAACTGCCCTATGCTGAGGCAATTAGACGGCTGCAAGAGATCGCAAGCACATAGATGCAACGTCCAAAGATTGCCTACTGCTCGCCGATGTCACCCGAACGGACGGGGATTGCGGATTATTCGGCCGATCTCCTCCCTCATCTCAAACAACATGTTGATCTCACCATCGTCAGCAAAGCGTCAATTTCCCCAGAGGAACCTAGCTCGCTTCCCCTTTACCAAATGGGTAACAGTCCATTTCACAATTGGATTTATGATGCGCTAAAAGCGCGGCCGGGTATCGTCGTGCTACATGATTGGATATTGGCACAATTTATGGGACAGCGCGATGATTTTGCACGGGAGGTACTATATGCGTTAGGCGCAGAACGGGGCAGAGCCGTTTTGTTTGGCGAGACAGCACTAACTGACCCACTCAATCGGCGCGTGCTTGATTTGGCATTGGGGCTAATTGTTCACAGCGAGTACATGGCAACGTTGGCGAGGCGCGAGCAGTCAAAATTGCCTGTTACGATTGCGCCCATGCCAATGCAGGTACGGGGGAAGGCGCGAACGCTGCGAGAAAACGTCACGTTTGGGATGGTTGGACAGGTGACACGCAGCAAGCAAGTTGAGCGATGTCTGCGGGTTTTCGGCCGCTATCATGCCAATCATCCTAATAGTCGTTTTGTGATTGTGGGAGAATCGGCCGATTTCGACCTCCAACCCACCCTCGCAACTCTCTCATCACCACTACGCGAAGCAGTTATTTGGCATGGCTACATGCCAAACCTAGATGATTTTCACAATGCGATTGCTCAAATCGACATCGTTCTCAATCTGCGCCATCCAACCATGGGTGAGACATCGGCCGCTGCCCTCCGCGCTCTCGCACAAGGCAAGCCCATTATCGTTAATGATGTTGGTTGGTATCACGAACTGCCACACACAATTGCTTTGAAGATAGGGGCATCGAGCGATGCTGATCTGTTGTCAGCGATGGAGAATTGTGTTGTGAATTATGACGAGATGTCGGCCGCAGCAATTGAATATATTCAAGTCGAACACGCACCAGAGAAAACTGTCGCGCAATACCTTCGCTTGATTCAACAGGTGTCGATTAACCGAGATTAGCCGCCAGCTAGCTTCGTTTTATAACCAAGTTTTTCCAATGTGGCGGCGACGCGCTCTCGAATATCGCCCTGAATTTCGATCTTGCCATCTTTAACCGCCCCACCCACCCCACATTTCTTCTTGATTGTCTTTGCCAACGACTTCATGTCCTTTTCAGACAGCACCAAGTCATTGATGATGACGACCGTTTTACCACCGCGCCCTTTGCGGTCATGGGTCAATTTAGCAGTCTGCTGATTGGGCGGTAAACTGCGGACTTTGAGTGGGCGTTGGGCAGCCCGCGCTTGTTCGCGGATGCGTTCCATCGTTTTGTCATCGGTCGAGTAGACTGTGTTTCTTTTGCGTGGCATATTTTACATCTCTTTGAGAGCCATTTGTCGGTAGGGTGTAACCGTTGCGATGCTCATGCTGTTAATTATAGCGTATTGGCGGTTGGTAAGTGGGATTGAATGAGATCGGCCGAAATGCTACAATCTTTCTCACCCCAAAACAACGGAGGAAACCCATGACACTACATACAACAAATAGGCTTACCTTTAATCTCGGTTTTTTGCTGGCCTCTGCGGTTGGTGAAAGTCGCAAAGTCGAGCTTGATTATCCATCCGTTAAACTTGAAGACATCATTCTGCGCCCTTTACGCGGTCAGTTTCGCGCCTCACACACAACGCAAGGCATCATGATTCGCGGGCGGCTCTACAGCAATGCGGTTGTCGATTGCGCTCGCTGCAATGAGCCATTTGAATACAAGGTTACGCTTGAACTGGACGATCATTTTTATTTGCGTGATGAAGGGCCGCCAGACGCATTCCGGATTAGCGATGCAGGTGTGCTTGACTTAGGGCCACTTGTGCGTGAAGAGGCGATTTCGGCCGTTCCAATGCAGCCCATCTGTCGCCCAGATTGTCAAGGTCTCTGTATCGACTGTGGGCAAAATCTCAATGAGGCGGATTGCGGCTGCGATGAGCAACTCATCGATCCGCGTTTTGCCGTCCTACAACAGTTATTAACCCAATCACCTAATTAGCATTTTCAGTGGTTGGGAACGTACCCAAACACGAATCCCTCTATGTTTTACGATGAAGCAAAAATTTATCTCCGCAGCGGTGATGGCGGCGACGGCATGATCAGTTTTCGGCGCGAAAAGTTTGTGCCGTATGGTGGCCCTGATGGCGGTGACGGCGGTGATGGGGGTAATATCGTCTTTCAGGTAAACCCAAAGCTCAATTCGCTCTCAAAATTTCGGCGCAAAGTCCATTTTAAGGCAGGGCGTGGCGTACATGGCGTGCGACAAAATATGACGGGCGCACGCGGCGAAACACTAGTGCTAGAAGTGCCACCCGGCACAATTTTGCGTGATGCGGAATCGGGACGGCTGTTGGCTGACTTAACCAATGAAAATCAAGCGGTCACGCTGCTTGAGGGCGGACAAGGTGGGCGCGGCAATGCTCGTTTTGCCAGCAGCACCCAACAAGCCCCCAAAATTGCCGAGCGCGGTCAGCCCGGCGTTGAGCTTTGGGTCACGATGGAACTCAAGCTGATCGCCGATGCTGGCTTAGTCGGCAAACCCAATGCAGGGAAATCGACGCTGCTCTCCGCGATCAGTTCCGCCAAACCTAAAGTGGCAAACTACCCCTTTACGACTTTGCAGCCCAGCTTAGGTGTTGTTCAAGTGGATGATTATGAGACGATTGTCGTGGCGGATATTCCGGGCTTGATTGAGGGAGCGGCCGATGGCGTTGGCTTAGGGCATGATTTCTTGCGGCATATCGAGCGCACGCGGATATTAATTCACCTGCTCGATGGAGCCGCATTCGAGCCACTCGAAGATTTTAAGGCGATCAATGCGGAGTTAAAACTCTACAATATCGACTTGGAGAAGAAACCGCAGATCGTTGTACTCAACAAAATGGATCTGCCCGACGCACAGGCTTGGGAACCACTGTTGCGCGAAGAGATCGAGGCTCTGGGCTATGAGTTTATGGCGATCTCGGCCGCCACTGGCGAAAACATACGCCAACTGATCTATCGTCTCAAGCAAATGATTGAGGAGCTGCCAGAGCCTGAGCCGTTGGTTGGTGCGGAGGATGTGGTGGTGATTCGGCCGAAGTCCGACCCCAATCAATTCACCATCACCCAAATCGGCCCCAATGAATGGACAGTACAAGGCGACCGCATCGAACAGATCGCCAATCAAACCTACTTTGAGTTTGACGAAACCGCCCTGCGCTTCCAACGCATCATCGAGCGAATGGGGATTTCAGATGCGCTAAAGGAAGCGGGCGTACAGGGCGGTGATACAGTTTGGTTCGGTTCCGATGTCGAATTGGAATGGCAGGCGGAGTAATATAGTGAGCGCGAATCGGCGGATTGGAATTCTAGGGGGAACATTCGACCCACCACATAACGGGCATCTGCTTCTCGCACAAGCCGCATTGACACAGCTAGCGCTTGATTGTGTGCTTTTTATGCCCGTTGGCGACCCCACGCATAAAAGTCGTGCTGATCTTACCCCGGTCAGCGAGCGGGTTGCCATGACCGTCTTGGCAACGCTTGAACGCGAATCATTCCGTCTCGACTTAACCGACGCACTACGTGCCGAGCCACATTACACTGTGACACTGTTGCCCCTTCTCTTAGCACAAGAAAAACAAGCGCAGTTCTGGCTAGTAATGGGCGGAGATTCGCTGCGCGACTTTCATAAATGGCATCTACCCGACGCGCTGCTGACGATGTGTCGCTTGGCTGTTCTGCCACGTCCGGGGGCAGAATTGGATTGGGCTATTCTGAAAACGCGCTTTCCCACAATCTATGAACGGGTTGATATTTTGGAGGGACAGACGATGAATTTATCATCAACTTGGTTGCGAAACCATCCAACTGAAATCGCATCGCACATCCCCCCCTTTGTCTCTTCCTATATCATACAACATGGGCTTTATAGTTCGCGTTATCGAACGTGCTAAAATCGTTGTCAGATGACCATGCTACCAATCCCAGCGCACAACAACCATCGAGTGTGGCGGCATTACAATGGTTGACCACTTGCCTAATTCGCGCCGCTCTGTCACGATTCGCACATTGTTGCCTGTTTCGTTGTTTGCATTGATGTCATCGGCCGTCAACGTCCGCACCGTTGCTGGGCCTTTTGGGGTCACGGAGAGCGGTAAGTTAATGTTAACCTGTTGCTCTTGGTCAAGGCTCAGGTTGAAGAGAACGATAGAGGTTTTTGCGCCCCAACCACGATAGGCAAATGCTTGGACGTATGGGACATGGGTCGGCCGAAAAATAGTGTTCATCGGCTGTTGCGTCCAGCCCGGGTTATCACCGCGAATCTCAGTTGCAACGAGATTTCCCTGAATCCCATAGTTTGCCATCTCCAGCCCCAACCAACCCGGCCGCTTCAACTGCGTCGCCTCAACGTCACGCAATAATCCCCAAACGTTATGCCAATCTGATTGATAGGGTTTTGCATATTGCAATGCCGTAAACGCAGTTTGTGTATTAATACCCATCTCGCGTTGATAGGTGAGCATGTGCAGGGGCAGAGCCAGACCTGTCCCTAAACTCGTATACCAGTCGTTTTTCACCCCTAGCGGGGCTGGGCCGTCTGGGTCAAGCTGTGTATTAATCTCGTAGATGACCAATTCCGTGTCTTGCCCCTTGCGCCAGTCGAGGCTCTGACGCGCCTGCAACACGCGACCACCTACATTGACATCTTGCGTTGGGGCGGCAAAGAGCGGGCCGTATTTCTCAGCGTCGGTCGCAAATTTATCGAGGTCGCCGTAATAGGGTGCGAGCCCAAACGCATTATGCGTCGTGCTGCGCCGTTCGACCTGCCCTTGAAAGTCAGGGAAGTTAACTTGACCACCAATAATCAGGTTAAATTTATTCGGATTAAAGTGTGGAGCGAGGCGCATCAGATGAAAACGCGCATTGGCTGCATCCCCAACACGAATTGCACCATCCATTGCAAATCCTTGACCCGGCTGCCAATCGGCATTGTAGCCCCATAGCTCATTGCCGAATTCGATATGAATTTGTTTGAAAATATGTGTCCAAGGAGCGGGCTGGCCTAGTGCTACACGGCGGTCTGCATAGGGATGTGAGCCAGCAGGCGCGGCGAGGTAAGCAATGAAATTCGTAACGTCTTGAGAACTCCACGACGGTGGCATCACATAGAAAGGTTCTGCGCCGATATGTTGTGCCAGTTCAAGGAATTCATGCAGTGAATAGTGCCAATTGCGCGGTGTGTCATGTGGATGGTAACCTGTTGTCAAGCGAGAAAAGGGATCAGCAAGCTGGTTATCGAGCGAGCTGCCTAGCTGCAAGCCCCAATCGCGGATCACGCCCGGATTTAGCTGCTTGAGTGCATTGACAAAATTATCGCTGAACACGGTGGGGTTTGTGTGGTCAGCTTCTTGGATAACCATATCATCAACCCAAACATCACCTGCATTGTTGAGAATCTCAATGCCAACGAGCAGAACGCGATGTCTCCATGTTGAGTCAACGCCGGCCGGAATGTTCATCGTGCGTTTGACATGTTGCCATTCGGTTGTCAAGCCGACCGTTTCTTTATGAAAAACGACCCCGTTATCGCGCTTGAAGGTAAATATGGCTTTCATGCCCGGATTCTCAGCCTTAATCCAGTAGCTAATGTCCCATTTTCCTTCAACGATGCGTAGTTTCCCAGCAGACAATGCGCCGTCGCGTCCGGTGCTGTCAAACACCTTGTAAAAGTCGGGTTGATGCGGCCGATTGGAAGGCGAAACTCGCAATGCCTGATCGCCTGTGCTGCCCGGCCGAGCCGTTGTGCGATCAAACGTGACGTTATCTAACACCGTCGTTTTGTAGTAACTAGGGCGTTCCGGCCCGCGCACTGCAATCACATCACCCAAAGCAGGGGCAATGCCATCAAATTCGAGGTGAAACGTAAAGCGGCCGTTATCGAGCGTAACATCTGTAATACCAACCGTCCGCCCCTGACCAAGCCCTGTCAGAATTTCTAGCTCTCCGCCCTTCCAATAGGAGACGGGATTCTCATTGCCGCGAATCGGCTTGACCGTCCATCCCTTCGCTTGCACCCAATTCCCTGTTGCACCAGCATCCGCCAAAAATATAGAGCCGACCTCTGAACCTTCAAAACCCGGATTGGGCAATAGATTCTTCAAAATCTGACTCGCACCAAACTGGTCATGTAGGCCAAGATTTATTCCCAAGTTTTTTGCATCTTCCAACAGCACATTATCTGTGATTTGTATCGTTGTTACCGGGCGTGGATGTTGCGCTGACGTGTTTCGTGCAAACAAAAACGCCGTCAGCAACGCTAACAAAACGAAAGTTCTCTTCATCTTTTATCTCCCAACGGGTACAGCAATGTTGTCAATCAAAATTGTTACTGCTGCACTAGATTTTACAATCATGAATTTTTGTTAACCAATAGAAGGGGCAGGAAATAGATGGAAGATGAGAGGAAACGCGACTTTTTACAACATTTGCACGTCCTTTGTAAAAAAAGTGACATTTGGCAGGCAACTTACGCTTGGCATTCGTGTCGGTTTAGAGGCGATATAGTCTGAGAGAGTGTTTGAAAATTCGCGTAATGTCGCAATGCGTAAAACTAAGAGAGCGTGCGCTTTTAGTCTTGCTTCTTCAGTAGCAACTAGCAGCTATTCGCGCATACGGCGCACATTTTGAGACTGTACTCTGTAACGCGCGGTGATTATGTTTTGCTTGACTTCGGCCGAAAATTGTACCAATTCACCACGAATCAGCCCTTACACTCAGTTACAATTAGCGTATGCAATCTTTTAACAAAATCCTAGTAGCCAACCGTAGTGAAATAGCGATCCGTGTGATGCGTGCTGCCAATGAAATGGGCAAGCGTACCGTCGCTGTTTTTGCAGAAGAAGACAAGCTCGCCCTCCACCGCTTTAAGGCAGACGAAGCGTATCGTATCGGGGCTGGTTTGGGGCCAGTCGCTGCCTATCTGAGCATTGATGAGATGATTCGGGTCGCAAAACAGGCGGGAGCCGATGCGATCCATCCGGGATACGGCTTGTTGTCTGAGAACCCCGACTTTGTCGATGCTTGTACCGCCAACGGTATCAAATTTATCGGCCCCACCGCAGAGACGATGCGCCAACTCGGTGACAAGGCGAGCGCACGCAAAATCGCGCAAGCGGCCGATGTGCCAGTCGTCCCCGCAACCACCGTGCTGCCCGATGATATGGATCAGGTGCGCGAGATGGCGGCCGAGATCGGCTATCCGCTGATGCTCAAAGCGAGTTGGGGCGGGGGTGGTCGCGGAATGCGTGCCATCCACAGTGAGGATGAGCTAGAGAGCAAGGTGCTGGAGGGGCGGCGCGAAGCGGAGGCGGCGTTTGGCAATGGGGAAGGGTATCTCGAAAAGTTGGTCGAAAATGCCCGTCACGTTGAAGTGCAGATTTTAGGCGATAGCTTTGGGACGCAGTTCCATCTGTGGGAGCGGGATTGTTCAGTGCAGCGACGCAACCAAAAGGTGATCGAGCGTGCGCCTGCGCCGTACTTGACGATTGAGCAACGCAACGAAATTTGCAACCTTGCACTCAAGCTAGTCGCCCATGTCAACTACGAATGTGCTGGAACAGTCGAGTTCCTGATGGATCGGGACACGGGCGCGTTCTACTTTATTGAAGTCAATCCACGCGTACAAGTCGAGCATACGGTCACGGAGGAAGTCACAGGCATCGACATCGTGCGAGCGCAAATTTTGCTGGCTGAAGGCAAAGATATTGCCACTGCAACGGGGTGCGCGACGCAAGCCGATGTGCAGTTGAACGGACATGCCGTGCAGTGTCGCGTGACGACCGAAGACCCACAAAACAACTTTATCCCCGACTACGGGCGCATCACCGCCTATCGCGCCGCGACGGGCATGGGAATTCGGCTCGATGGTGGGACGGCCTATTCGGGCGCGGTTATCACTCGCCACTACGATTCATTGCTCGAAAAGGTGACGGCGTGGGCGCCGACTCCCGACCTAGCGATTGCGCGGTTAGATCGTGCGCTACGCGAGTTTCGGATTCGCGGCGTTTCGACCAATATCGCCTTTGTCGAGAATTTGTTGCGTCATCCCGAATTTCTCAACAATCGTTATACAACGACGTTTATCGACAAAACGCCCGCACTGCTCGACTTTACACCCCGCCGCAATCGAGCGACGCGGCTGTTGCGCTATATCGCGGATGTGTCGGTCAATGGGCATCCAGAGACGAAGGATCGGCCGAAACCACGCACAGACCGCCCCATCATCATTCCGCCCCCTTCAATAGAAACGCCACCGTCAGGCACACGACAACTGCTCGATGAGCAGGGGCCGCAAGCAGTCGCCGATTGGCTGTTGGCGCAGCCGCAGTTGTTGGTCACGGATACGACGATGCGGGATGGACACCAATCGCTGTTGGCGACGCGGATGAGATCGGCCGATATGCTCGCCATTGCACCTGCCTACGCCCAACGCTTACCACAACTATTTTCAGTCGAATGTTGGGGCGGCGCGACGTTTGATGTTGCCTATCGCTTCCTGCAAGAAGATCCGTGGCAACGTTTGCGCGAATTGCGTGCCAAAATGCCCAATCTGCTGACCCAAATGTTGCTACGCGCATCCAACGCCGTCGGCTACACCAACTATCCCGACAACGTCGTGCGTCACTTTGTGGCACAAGCGGCGCAGTCGGGTGTAGATGTCTTCCGTGTCTTTGACAGCCTCAACTGGTTTGAAAATATGCAGGTGGCGATTGAAGCGGTGCTAGAAAGTGGCAAAATCTGCGAGGGCGCAATTTGCTACACGGGTGACGTTCTTAATCCAGCGCGTTCCAAGTATGATCTAGCCTACTACGTCGAGATGGCACAGCAGTTGAAGGGGGCAGGCGTGCATATTCTTGGCCTCAAAGATATGGCGGGGCTGCTCAAGCCAGCAGCTGCGACGCTGCTTGTCAAGACGCTCAAGGCAGAGGTCGGGCTGCCGATTCATCTGCACACCCACGACACATCAGGCATCGCGGGAGCGACAGTGCTTGCCGCCAGCGATGCGGGAGTCGATGTCGTCGATTTGGCGATGGACGCGCTCTCTGGCAGCACGGCGCAACCATGCTTGGGATCCGTTGTCTCCGCCCTGCACCACACTGAACGAGAGACCGGGATAGAGATTGGGGCTGTGCGCGAAATCAGCAACTATTGGGAGCAGGTTCGCAATCAGTACGCAGCCTTTGAGGCGGCAACCCAATCTCCCGCGTCTGAAGTCTATCTGCACGAAATGCCCGGCGGTCAATTCACCAATTTGAAAACTCAAGCGCGGTCGCTGGGGCTAGAACCACGCTGGCCTGAAATTGCGCGAACCTACGCCGATGTCAATCAGATGTTTGGCGATATTGTCAAAGTTACGCCGTCGTCCAAAGTGGTCGGCGATATGGCGTTGATGATGGTCAGCCAGAATTTGACCCGTGAGCAGGTTGAAGACCCTGCGGTTGATGTAGCGTTTCCTGAATCGGTGGTCAATATGATGCGCGGCAATTTGGGTCAGCCGCCCAATGGATGGCCGTCTGCATTACAGGAGAAGGTGTTGAATGGGCAAGATGCGTTTACGGAACGACCAGGGGCGCGGATGGATTCGGCCGATCTCCCCGCCAAACGTGCCGAACTGCAAGCCCTCTTCCCCGACGACACCATCACCGACGAAGACCTCTGCGGTTACCTGATGTATCCAAAAGTGTTCACTGCCTATCAGCAACGCAAGCAGCAATATGGCCCCGTTAGCTCGCTGCCGACCTCTGTTTTCTTTTACGGAATGCAGCCAACGGACGAGATCGCGGTTGAAATCGATCCGGGTAAGACGCTTGAGATTCGACTGCAAGCGATCAGCGAGGTGAATGATGAAGGGATCAACAGGGTCTTTTTTGAGCTAAATGGTCAGCCGCGTGTCATCTCGATTGCGAATCGGTTGGTGACGGCAAAGAGTCCAGTTCGGCCGAAAGCCGACCCCACGAATCCCAACCATGTCGCTGCGCCCATGCCCGGTGTCGTCGCTATTCTTGCGGCCGCCGTCGGGCAACCCGTCCAAGCTGGTGACCTGTTGCTGACCATCGAAGCGATGAAGATGGAGACGGGACTGCACGCCGATTTCGCAGGAACAGTCAAGGCGATTCACATCGCGGCTGGCAATCAAATCGACGCGAAAGATTTGTTGGTTGAAATTGAGCCGCTGCCGAAATAATTGGAAAAAGTTTTGAGGGACATTTTTACCCTCTGACTATATTAATACAAAACGCGCCTCGTAGTTAGGCGCGTTTTGTATTAATATGACTATTTCATGCGATCTTTATCAAAGATTTTTCATGCCCAGGAAAGGACTCGAACCTTCACCCCGTTAAGGACACGGCCCTCAACCGTGCGCGTCTACCAATTCCGCCACCTGGGCGAGCGGGTTGAAATTATAGCAATCACATCGAAGATGTCAAGTTGACTTTCGGGGTTGGGTGTGGCAAAATGCGGGTCGCATTGGAGTTCGTCCCCATAGCTCAGAGGATAGAGCGTCGGTCTCCGAAGCCGGAAGCCCAGGTTCGAGTCCTGGTGGGGACATCAAAACACCACATCAATTGATGTGGTGTTTTTGTTTCTTGTTGCTGGCGTTACAATCACAGTTCAGCAGCATTGAGATGGATGTTTTGGGATATGTAATGCCCGAAACACGCTAGGAATCATCGTGGAAGAACAAATGAGAACCCATTACCGAACCTGCAACTTATGTGAAGCGATGTGCGGCATCGTGATTACACTTGATGGAAAACAGATTAAATCGATCAAAGGCGATAAGAACGATCCATTTAGTCAGGGGCATATTTGCCCAAAAGCGACTGCCCTACAAGACATTTATGAAGACCCTGATCGACTAAAGCGGCCGATCAAGCGGACGAAGACAGGTTGGGAGCAAATCGGATGGGAGGAGGCGTTTGATCTCGTCGCGGACAGTATCAAGCGGGTACAAGCGGCGCACGGAAATAACAGTGTCGGGATTTATTTGGGCAATCCGAACGCACATAACTTGGGTGCGTTGCTTTTTGGCTCGACGCTGATCAAGGCGTTACGGACAACCAATCGCTTTTCAGCCACATCGGTTGACCAATTGCCGCACCAATTTGTGCAGTATCAAATGTATGGGCATCAGCTTCTTTTCCCCATTCCCGATGTGGATCGCACCGATTATATGTTGATTTTGGGGGCAAATCCGCTGCAATCAAATGGGAGCTTGATGACGGCGGGGGGCATCGAGCGACGATTAAAGGGAATTCAAAAACGTGGGGGGAGAATCGTCGTCGTTGATCCGCGTCGGACGGCAACGGCAAAGTTGGCAGATGAACATTTCTTTGTCAAGCCCAATCACGATGTGCTGTTGCTGCTCGGCATGGTACATACGCTGTTTGATGAGGGGTTGGTCGATATGGGCAAGCTGGCTGATTTTACAGATGGAGTTGAATCTGTGTGGGAGCTGGCGCAGGAGTTTGCGCCTGAGCGTGTGGCTAAGGCGGTGGGGTGGCAGGCTGAGGACATTCGTCGCATTAGCCGTGAATTGGCAGGGGCAGACTCGGCCGTTGTCTACGGCCGCATCGGCACATCCATTCAACAGTTCGGCACACTCTCCACATGGCTCATCAACGTCCTCAACGTGCTGACGGGTAACTTAGATCGAGCCGGCGGCGCAATGTTCACAACGCCCGCGCTTGAAATCGTCGATAAAAAACGCAGTGGCAAGCCCTCGCGCTGGAAGACGCGCGTGCGTGGGCTGCCAGAATTCGGTGGCGAAGTTCCCGTTGCAGCTTTGGCAGAGGAAATGTTGACCGAAGGCGACGGGCAAATTCGGGCGATGGTAACAGTCGCTGGCAATCCTGTCTTGTCAACACCCAATGGGTCGCAGATGGATGCCGGCTTTGAGACGCTCGATTTTTATGCAGCGATAGATATTTACATCAACGAGACAACGCGCCATGCAGATGTAATTTTGCCACCCACAACAGGGCTGGAGGTCGATCATTTTGACGTGACGTTTAACCTCTTGGCGGTGCGGAACGTGGCAAAGTGGTCGGATGCACTGTTTGAGAAGGGAGAGGAACGGCGACATGAGTACGAAATCGGCCGAGAAATCGCCAAACGTCTCGCCACGGCCGACCGTCCATTTAACGAAAATGACGTGCGCCACACGATGACCCCTGCTCAAGCCGTCGATTTCGGACTGCGCTATGGCGCATACAAAATGACGCTAGACGAATTGAAGTCAAATCCACACGGCATTGATTTGGGTGCGTTGCAAGAACAGTTGCCAGAACGGTTATTCACGAGTGACAAACGCATCAATCTTGCACCAGAGATTATTGTAGCTGATTTGCCAAATGTTGAGGTGTTGTTTGAGGGAGGAGAGGGGTTACGGCTGATCGGCCGAAGACACGTCCGCGACAATAACTCATGGCTACACAACAGCTATCGACTTGTCAAGGGCAAAACTCGTTGCACAGTGCTTATGAGTCCTCACGATGCCGAAACACATCGCGTCCGCGATGGTGAGTTGGTGCGTGTTTCGTCACGAGTTGGGGCAATCATACTGCCCGTTGAAGTGAGCGACACGATGATGCAGGGAGTTGTGAGCATCCCACATGGCTATGGGCATGGACGCGAAGGCGTGCAGCTAGATATAGCGACGGCGAATGCAGGGGCGAGCATCAATGATTTGACAGATGATCAGTCGGTAGATCGGGTGACGGGCAACGCGGCATTGAATGGAACGGTCTGCGCTGTCGCTAAAATTTAGACGAACAAAAAACGGTGCGTATGGTTTTGAATCTACACCTATACGTTGTAGAAGCGGCTGTGAGAAGCCGCACAGAAAATGCCGAAGCATTACGACGGATGTCTGAGATAGAGCAAATCGTCAAACGGGTAGATTTCAGTTGGGAGAAAGGCTTTTTACAGCCAGACGAGTACATTGAAAAAAGGCGGCAACTTGAATCTGAGATTGCAGCCTTGCGACCAATTGATTATGACGACCTGATGGAATCGGCCGATTTGCTGAAAAACGTTAGCGTCTATTGGGAGCGTTGCAACGAGGTAGGCGAAAACAGCTCCTTTCAAAAACCGTTGAGCGTGTGTTCATTTACGATAATATGGTTGTTGCGATTGCGTTGTATGGAGATTTTGGAGTCGTTTTGGATAATGCAACTGTTGCGCCAAGCGAGATTGTTGAGGGCTTAAAAGAAAAGATGGACACGAACGTTTCTTCTAAAAGTGTCCGTGTCCAATACGGGAACGACGGGATTTGAACCCGCGACCTCCGGCTTGACAGGCCGGCGTGCTAACCGCTGCACCACGTCCCCAGTTAAGCGAACAGAAGTATAGCAGAAGAAAAAGGGGTGTCAAGGTGTTTTTCGATCAATTTTGTACGGGTATCAAAAAATTGCCGCTGTTAACTTAGATAGTCACGTAAGGCGCGACTGCGCGATGGGTGGCGCAGCTTGCGGAGGGCTTTGGCCTCGATTTGGCGGATGCGTTCACGGGTTACGCCAAACTCTCGGCCGACCTCTTCCAGCGTGTGATCTTTGCCATCTTTGAGACCAAAGCGCATTTCAAGTACGAGGCGTTCGCGTTCTGTGAGGAAGTCGAGAGCCTCTTTGATCTGTCCGCGCAGCAGTTCTTTGCTGGCTGAGTCCATTGGCTCGGCCGCAGACTCATCTGCAATAAAGTCTCCATACGTCGTTGCATCTCCATCTGTGCCAACCGGTGTATCAATCGACATAGGGTCTTGCGACATTTTTAGGATTTTTAGGATTTTGCCCGATGCTTGTCGCCACTTTCGCATCAGTTGGGGATCTATTTTTTCTTCATTGGCGAGTGCTTGTTTGATCGCTTCCGCGTCGAGTGGGTCGAGGAAATCGAGTTCAAGCGCAAGTTCTTCCGTTGTCGGTTCATGCCCCAAAATCTGCACCATCTCGCGCTGGGTTCGCATAATTTTGTTGATCGTCTCAACCATGTGGACGGGAATGCGGATCGTGCGGGCTTGGTCGGCGATGGCGCGACTAACCGCTTGGCGAATCCACCACGTTGCGTAGGTGCTGAACTTAAACCCCTTCGTCGCATCGAACTTCTCTACGGCACGCAAGAGACCAACGTTGCCCTCTTGGATCAGGTCGAGCAGGTTGATGCCGCGATTCATGTAGCGTTTGGCGACGCTAACAACAAGGCGCAGGTTGGCGCGGGTGAGGGCGACTTTTGCCTCTTCGCCCAAATCACTGATGCGGAAATTATTGTACTCAAGATCGGGTGTTGTTTCAGCCAGCCACTTCTTGAATGTCTCGCTGTCGGGCAGCGTGCCGTACATCTCATAGTGGGCAGGCAAGCGGCTTGAGAGACGATTTGGCAAGATGTAAATGGCGGTGAAAAGGGCAAACATCGCGTCTGCAATCTCTTTCCATCCTTCCGTTAAACCCCATGAACCATTGTTGAGATATTGGCGCAAGTAGGAACTCAAGTCATTCTGCCAGCTTTGGCGCAACTGATGGACTTCATAAACAAGTGCCATTAAGTCGGGCATGGGGATGTTCAAATCGGCCGAAGCCCTACGCACCTTGCTCCAACTCTCCAGCAGGGTTGAGTAGTTCGACAAGAGTGCCGCTCTATCGACATCCGTTTCGTTACTATCACGGGCAAGCTGTGTTAGCTCAACCAGATTGGTGTCAGCCATGAGTTGGATTGCGAGCCAAACCTCCTCTTCTGCCTTGAGCAAATCGACGCGACCGATTTCGTGCATGTAGGTCTGCACGGGATCATCATTGCCGTCGACATAAGCCTGACCGCGCGGTATTGCGACGGGTTCATCATCATCCGTTTCGGCCGAGTCCTCCACAATGCGAATCCCCAACTGTTGCAACCGTGCGTACAGTGCCTCAACCTGTGCTTCATCTGCCAGTGCCATTGCCTCAACGATGTCCGAGTCGTTTATCTTGCGCTCACGTCGTGCCTTTTTGACCAACGCCTCAATATCAACGATTGCCTTTTCATTCAGATCATCTTCCTCGATGTCTGCCATAAATTGTTCAATGGATTGCGCGGGTTTATTTCTGGATGTCATGGAAAAAGTTACAAGTTGCAAGTTGCAAGTTGCAGATGTTTGTTAGTTGTCTCTCTGTGCAGTCGATGATAAACCGTGTTTGGCCTGATGGATGCTGTAAATCATCATCGTTAGCTCTTGGCAACGGAAGCTGTATGTCTCTGTGTCGTCAGTATTGCCCAACATTTGCGCTTGATCGACCAACTGTTTAACCTCACTCAGGTGACGTTTAACCTTGTCTAGCCGCCAATTGAGGACAGAGTGGGTCATGCGAGAAGCAAGTTGCTCGCGTTGTGCCGATGCAGATAGCCCTAGAAGTGTTTCGATGCGACTCACCAATACAGTGTCCAAACTATCGCACAGTTCACTAACTGTGACAAGCTGCCCTCGGCCTGCCGAAATTGCCCGTCGGCGCAAGTGATTCCAGAGGGCTTGGTCTTCGGTATTGGTGAAGTCATCGCGGGTGACGGTTGGCTGGCAAGCGCGTTTGAGTTGGAGATCGACTTTCACCATCAGGTCGGGATGTTCCAGCGCGTGGCGTAAATAGTTGGCTTCAAGTGGCTCTGTTGCGAGTGGGGCAACCATGCGATGACTGAGCTTTATTTTAGCGCGATTGCGTTTGGGCGGCGCAGCAGCTTTTCTCGGCCGCAACTGCTTTTTCGTTTTAGGTGCGTAGCGGCGCAGCGTCCGCTGATCAATGATGAGCGTGCGCGATAGGAGTTGCCAATAATGATCGCGCTCAACGCTGTCACTGACATCTTCAATCAGTGGAATGATGCGCTGCGCGACGGCCGATTTTGCTTTTGCGTCGCTTTTGTCTAGGTCGGCCGATAACTTCTCAATCACGTACTCAACAACCGGCTTTGCGTTTGCAATTAAGTTGACCCACTGTACAGGATCGCGCTGGATAATGTCGTCAGGGTCTTGACCAATGGGCATTGTCGCCACACGAATGTCCGCCTTAAGCCGTCCCTCATGCTTAATCAACCCTCGCGCATCGAAGCGGATCTCAACGTCTCGATCAAGCGTCTCGCGTGCAACTTCAAGGCTCCGCATGGTCGCGTTGATGCCTGCTTCGTCTGCATCGAGTGCAATCACAAACTGCTTACTATAGCGTTTGAGCAGATTTAACTGATGTCCCGTCAGCGCAGTTCCCATCTGGGCAATGACATTTTTGAAGCCACGCTCATGGGCGCGAATCACGTCCATGTACCCCTCAACGATGACCGACTGACGTGCTTCGCGGATGTCGCGTTTGGCAAAATTGAGGCTATAGAGCAGGCGGCTTTTATCAAACAGCTTGGTCTGTGGAGAGTTCAGGTATTTTGGCACGCCATCTTTTTCGAGCGTGCGTGCGCCAAAGCCAACCACGTTTCCCTTTGCATCCCAGATAGGAAACATTAAACGGTTGCGGAAGCGATCATAGGTGCGCTTCTTCTCCTCATTTTCCGTCAACAATCCTGCACTCAACAGGTCGGCTTTGCTATAGCCCTGCCCCTCAAAATGTGTGCGACAGGCATCAAAACTGTCGAGACTAAAGCCGAGCTTGAACTGCTCAACAGTGCGCTTATACAAACCGCGCGAGCGCACATACTGGCGTGCCTCTTCCGCTTCGGGGGCGTAGAGTAGGAGATGGTGGAAATAGTCAGCGGCCGATTCAAGCAAATCGCCCAATCGCTCTTCTGTTGCGGCAACCTGTGGCAACTTTGGGTTGTAGACAGGAATTTCAACCCCTGCACGCCGCGCCAGTAATTCTAGCGTCTCGCGGAAATCAAGCCCTTCCTTTTTCATCACAAAGGAAAAGATGTCGCCACCTTCCGCGCAGGCTCCGAAACATTTCCACGTCTGGCGTTCGGCCGAGACGTAAAAAGCGGGCGTGCGCGTATTATTGTGGAAAGGGCAAAATCCCGACAAGTTACGCCCTGACCGTTTGAGCGGCAGGTAGTCGGAAATGACATCTACAATATCGAGGCGATCCTTTATTTCTTGCGCGATTGACATGCGTTGAGGCGTTTTAGTCAGTAATCTACGATAGATTATAACGTACTAAATACAGCTCATTATTGACTGAGTTTACTGTTTTACGGTTCTTTTCGATTATACAAGAGCAGAGAACAATCGGTTATGTCAATTTGGGGAATGTGTGATTTTTCATGTTCGCTTGCAGAAATTTTTTGAGGCGTTCAAACGATTTTCAGTGTCACTTGATCGCCTTCCCGACATAACTCAACCTGCGCTCCATGCGCTACTTCGCGCACAATCTCTAAGTCAAAGCCATACGCATAGGGAATTCCCTCTAGTGAACACGCGGGGGCCGATTGCTGGTCGATCTCGGTGTTGACAATCGCCAACGGCGCATTGCCCTGATAAAACAGCTCTAACAAAACATAGGGTGCAACAGATGACCCACTACCCTTGGGAAAGATGGCGATCTTCCCCGCCATGCTCTCTCCGTTGCGTGGGTGTGCCTCTTCCTCAATCTTCCCCGTCGAGCGATTGACATACCCTAATAAAGTAATCGGCACATCAGTCACAAATGCCTCTCCAGTGATAAAAAAATCACTTTGTGAAGGCAGGCCATTGCCCATGAATGTTTTTGAGGTCTGGAGGTTGGAATTCTTGGATTCTGGAACATTCGGGTTTTTCGCTGGCTGTTGATCGTCCACAGTCACAGGTTGACTACTGACTGTCTCTATCTTGCGCTTACCTGTCGCAACCTCGATACATGCTGCCAACGGCATGACGGCGGTTGGAATGCCATTTAAGCCTGACTTGATGTAATGTTCCGCTTTCATTGAGTTAGTGAGAATATGTTTGACCCAGTTTCGGTCATACGGGACGACTTCGGGGCAAGTATTCGCCAGCAAGAGTGCGCCTGCGCCCGTGATTGCTTTGGCAAGGCCGACGCTTTCCGCGATCTCTTTATTTTGGCTAGAGGTAAAAACCCAGAGCATCGGCGTGTCAAAATGTTTGAGCGTTGGGAGAACGGTCTTGTCTTTGAGCAGTTTGGCAATGGCGCGAAGTTCGCCCATTGAGGCTTGTGGGCAGCCTAAGACGATTAGATTTGGTTGCGTGGTTGGGGCAAGCTCGGCATAACGTGCCTGTAAAACATCTTGTGTGAAATTGAGTGTATCTTGAAATGTTTCCGTTTGGTCATCTTCATCAATATATAGCTGCGGAACGCCGTAATTGGCCGCCGCAGCCGTTAATGCTTTGCGTTGTTCATGGGACAGAGTGGCTGGTAGACCGGTGATTTTTGGAATCGGGCCGAGAGGCGTGTGCCACGTTGGCTTGCGTTGTGTCCCGATCCAATCGCCGAGAATGGAGAAGTCGGTTGGATCATTGAGTTCGGCCGACACTCGCACCAACAAATTCGGCCGATTTGCCCCCTCAACCAACAGCCCATATTTGGGCGTATAGCCAGTCAACGCACACGCCAACGCTGACAGCCCCGATTCCCGATTGGTCAACATGTCACAATAGGAGTTGCCAAAGCAGATCGCGTTTGACTCTGCCCACGCCGCAACTCCCTCCGTCACCACGCCATCCCATTCGTAGGGGATGCAGGATTGCGTCGGCCGAATGCCCAGTTTGCTATAACTAGCGACGATCTCATTGTTATGTTCGAGAAAGTCGGGTGCGGTGATGTGCATCAGGTCAAACTGTTCGGGATCGCAGCCGGCCGAGTTGAGAGTGGTGGGGATAGCAACCTCAGCCCCCTCGTCCTCAGCCAACTTAGCCAAAAATTGTCGCAAACCTAGTCCACCCGTCAGTGGTGATACACCTGAAATATGGGCTGACTGCACAGGTATGAGTTCATCTGCATCGGCCGCGGCCGCCATATCCAAAACGAGCCGCATCGCCATCTGTTTGGCACGTCCCCGTTTCCCCTCGAGCATTGCTTGTTGTTCATTGTTTAGTTGCATAGCAGAAATGTACCAACCTTTGCACACCATTTGTGCAAGAAATCAGTTATCATTTGAGAATGCAATCAGATTTATTCCACGCCCAGCAGCTTGACGCACAAGACCCTCTCGCCTCTTTTCGGGAGAGTTTTGTTATTTCTGACCCCACGCTAATCTATCTGGACGGGAACTCATTAGGAAGGATGCCCAAGGCGACCAAGACCCTCCTTGAAGATATCCAGCATACATGGTCAGCGCGTTTGATTCGCAGTTGGGGCGAAAAATATATCGATATTGCCCAAGAGATCGGTGCAAAGATCGCCCAACTCGTCGGCGCACAGACGGACGAGGTGGCGATTGCTGAATCGACCAGTGTAAACTTATTTAAGTTAGCCGTTGCCGCTCTGCGTTACGCTGACCCGTCACGCACAAAAATTATCACCGATGATCTCAACTTCCCTTCGGATATCTACATCTTGGACGGTGTTTGTAAGCTGCTTGGCAACCGGCATGAGATTATTGTGGTGAAATCGGCCGATGGCATCCACGCCCCCGCCCAGCAAATCATTGACGCAATCGACGAAGACACAGCCCTCGTCACCCTCTCCCACACCGTTTTCAAGAGCGCATATACCTACGATATGGCAGCTGTCACGCAGGCCGCGCATGATGCAGGCGCACTCATCCTCTGGGATTTGAGTCATTCAGCTGGCTCCGTTCCCGTTGCGCTCAATGCGACCAACGCTGATCTCGCCATCGGCTGCACGTACAAATATCTCAGCGGCGGCATTGGTTCCAATGCCTTTCTCTACGTGCGGCGTGATCTGCAACAGACATTGCAAAATCCCATTCAGGGTTGGTTTGGGCAAGCAAAAATGTTTGACTTTGAATATGTGTACGCACCAAAATCTGGCATTGATCGCTTTTTGACCGGAACGCCAAACGTGTTGTCGATTGCGCCAATTGAGATAGGGGTCAACCTATTGATCGAGGCGGGGATGGAGCGTGTGCGTGAAAAATCGTTGGCACAAACTGAGTATTTGATCGCCTTGTATGACGAACTACTTGCACTATTGGGGTATCAACTCAATTCGCCACGCGATGGAGCGCGGCGCGGGTCACATATTTCGCTGGGACATCCAGAAGGGTGGCGCATCACACAGTGCCTGATTGAGCAGATGAACATCATCCCCGACTTTCGTGCGCCTGATAACATTCGGATCGGGATTACACCGCTGTATACGTCGTTTGTTGAGATTTATGTGGCAATGATGCGTTTGCAGGAGATCGTGGTGGAGCGATTATATGAGGGGTTCTCAGCCGAGCTTTCTACCGTTATCACCTAATACTTCTCATAATCAAAACTTGCACACATCTCCAGAGGTTCCACCTTTTGGAAAGGTGGGGCCTCTCTAACAAAAAACCGCGCCCGTGCGCGTTCCTCTTTCGTCTATTGCTGCTGTCGAACTGGGTCTCAAATCTACCGCCGAATGAGCGGCAAAAAGACCTTCTCTGGCAACATGTGCTGATTTAACACCGTCACGCTAACCGAGCGCGTGACGATGTTGTTGTGTCCATCGGTCAATGTGACCATGCTTTCTACAATTTCATTTGCGCTGTTGACCCAATTAACGCGCACATCGAACGTGAGCGTCACTGTCTCGTGGGCAGCTAGGCTCCCTGACCAACTGACAGCCCCATCGTTGTATATCACCTCTCCCTTTGTGGCAGATTGTGAGTTGTTGAGAAAAATAAATGCGGTCGGGAGCGGATTCGTCATCGTCACGTTGGTATTGATGCGACCGGCAGGATTGGTGAACTGAATGGTAAATGTGAGATGGTCGTCGATGGTGGCCATCTCTTTATCGGCCGATACCAAAAGCTCTGGCGCCTCAACCGGTGGCAAGGTGCCGACTAATTTTGTCCCCATGCGGCTGTTGCCGCCGTAATCTCGGCCGATGACTGTAAACTCAACCCCATGCTGATACGATTCTGTGAAGGTTGCTGCTGTCGTTGTTGTGTTGACGAGCCAATCACGAGGTGTTCCGCCATCGACTGACACGCGAATCGTGTACGCCTTGATGCCACTGCCCATCCCGTCGTTGCCCCACCAGTTCACGGCTATGCCATTAGTTTGCTCGGTTGCATCAATGCCCACGGTCGGTGCTTGCAAATCGCGCTCAATAAGAATGTATGGGCGACCGCCCAGAGGCCAGAAACCGTCATTTGGGTTGGGGTAATTGCGATTTGTCGCGGCCGGTAATGTCAAATAGTAGTTGCCATTGGCAGCAGGCGAAATAAAGCGTTCCTCACCGTCGGGGGTGATAAGTCGTGCGCCCGTTTCGATGGCGGGAACGACCGCCGATTTTGCAGACCCCGTGCAAGACCAAATGGCCATGATGCGCTGGTTGGTATTCGGCCGATAAAACGCAATCCATTCTTGGTCATTATTGGGTGAGCCATGGGTACAAACTTTGAACCGCGCCAGTGGGGTGACATCTTGTAAATACTGCGACAATAGCTTAAACGCGGCAAACGCCTCACGCGGTGTCTCTGTCTGTGGATGTTGGTTAAAGCAAATGGACTCTGGGCTATTGCGAAACAGACCAAACGCATCGCCTGAACACGGCTTGCTCGGATCGCTGATCAACATCCCGTCAGAGCGACATAACTCTCCGTTGTGGGGTGGAAAGCTTGTGCCTTGTGGTTGATTGCCACAGCCGTCGTAAAGCTGAAAATGGAAGAGTGCGTTGGCTCCCGCGTAGACAGCGTAGAAGCTAGACATGATGGTGTAATCGGCCGCCTCGCTCATCGTCGCCCGATATGGGCTAAACGCATCCCAAACAGGCCCCGGATAATCATCCCAAACGGGAACCCCCATCTCATTGAGCCAAATTTGCTTGTCGATGCCAAAGCTGTCCATCGTCACTCGCGCCCGATAGACGTGATACCAGCTTTGCCACGGATAGTAATAGCTATGCGTCGCCATCGCATCGTGGAAATAGCCATGCTGTTGTGCCATTGGATCATTGCTCAAAATCCCCAACACGTCCCCATAATAGTTCAGGTCATCAAAGTTGTTCGCCATCGATCCAAATAGAATCGTTGCTTCTGGATCAGCCTGCTTGATTGCAAAATAGCCAACCTTTAGGAGTCGTGCGTAGTCAGTTTTGCTGCCATCAAAAAAGTCAGGCAGATCGGGTTCGTTCCAAAGCTCCCAGTGCTGGATGCCACGTGTCGTTGTCCAGCCTTGCTGTTGGGACAAAATGCCATACGGCTTGTAGCGTTCGGCCGCCGCATAGAGCCATCGCGCCCACTTATTGTTGATGTTGATCGTTTTATTTGGCGCAGGAATGTCTGACCCATCGCTAAAAATTGGCTCGTAGAGCGTGTTGGGAACGGCCTTGTCCCCATCAAAATAAAAGCCCGGAATACCCATCATAACGGCGTTGATGATTAAGCCGCGCTCCGTGTCGGCGATAACGATGGGATCGTGGGCAGCAAAGTCAAACTGGTCGGCATTTTTCTCGATGGTGTGCCAATAAAGTGGCCAGCGATTCCATTGTGCGCCGGTGGCAAGACCGTTGTCATAGCGTTGGGCAGCGGCCGGTTCTTCGGCCGAGCTGATAAAGTTCACACCATAGTTGATCGGACGCGGCGACAGATCGAGCGACCCGGCCTCGCGCTCTGTCAAGATGATTTCGCCCACGGCGGGGTCAAATGATTCGGGAATGACGAGAACATCGGCCGATTGCTGCGTCACCTGCTCATCTGCCATCAAGCTACTCGATAAAAAAAGTGTGAAAATAGCGCAAAGCAGCCATATAGTTTTTGTTTTTAGCATCTGATCTAGCCTTTTGTGTATCCGTCTTTACTGAATATAGAGTGTAGCAATTTAATAATGATGATTGTGAAAAACAAGTCACAGCGTGTAGAATGCGTCACTTAATCGTTTGAAAAACGTGACCCCTCTCACAAAAACGCATCCCGTAGGATCAAAAAAAATGCGTGAACATCTGCCAGTAGTTGAAATAAACGGGCGTTGCTTGTCTATGTCCATGTTATACTGGCAATACAGGATAAAAGTGTGCAACCGATGGGACGAATTGCTTCCGACATAATGCAAAAACAACAAGAACATTTGCAACTGCTGTACATGGTTAACGATATGTTGCGACAGGCGGATGCCGATGGACTCAACATTTCTGTTATTCTGCCACGTATCTTGCGTGTTGCTGCGGTTGAACTCAATGCGAGCAGCGGTAGCATCATCATTACTGATTCCGAAAGCGGGGTTGAATATAGCTGGAATGTCGATGGTGATGACAGCTATCAAACGCACTATCTCCCCTTTATTGATAAGGTGATGCAACATGGGATCGCGGGGCAGGCTGTGCGCTCCCATCAAACAATCTGCATCCAGAATACACTGACCGACTCACGCTGGTGGCAGCGTCCCGATCATATAACCGCACAGGAGCCATGGTCTGCCATTTGTACGCCACTGATTGCGCGACAACGTTCGATTGGTGCAATCACCATCACCAAACAAGGTGTTGGGCAGTTTGACCAGAGCGACATCAACTTGTTAGAGGCACTCGGCCGACAAGCCGCCAGCAACATTGAAAACGCCCGCCTCCACACAACCACACAACGGCAACTGCGCGAAGCAGAACTGTTCAACACCGCTAGCAAAGCGATCAACTCATCACTCGATGTAAACGACATTATGCAGTCAATGTTGCGACAGATGAACGAGTTGCTCAACGCCGAGGCAATTTCAGTTGCGCTCGTTGAAGGGGATGAACTCGTCTATCGTTTGGCAGAGGGAACGGGCAAAGACGAAATTGTCGGTTTGCGTCTGCCCCGTAACTACGGCATCACGGGATGGGTGATGCAAAATGCCCAATCTGTTTTGGTCAATGAGCCACAGAAAGATGCACGTTTTACGAGAATCGGCGATCAACGCTCAGGTTTACGAACGGATGCAATTATCTGTGCGCCGTTGGAGGCCAATGAGCGCGTGCTTGGCACAATTCAAGCGATCAACCCGCCCAATGGGATATTCCTGCATGATGATCTGCGCGTCCTAAGTCGGTTGGCGAGTTTGGCGAGTAGCGCGATAGATAAATCAGATCAATATCATAAAACGCAGGCGGCCGAAGCACGCTACACCAACCTCTTTGAAGACAGCATCGACGCGATCATCATCACCGATCTCGGTGGTATCATTCGAGAAGTCAATCGTCGTGTTCGCTCATTTCTAAAATACAAGCGGCGTGATCTGGTTGGCACATCAATTGACAAACTCCATCGTGGCGAGATTTTTAGCGAAGCAAGTGCTGGATTGGGCGACAGCATTGGCAAAGTCCACGTGATGCAGCGGCGCGTTGTCACACAAGATGAGCAGCTCATTCCGGTTGAGGTGCATGTCAAGCGTACACAGGACGGTGACTATGACGAGCTGCAATGGATTTACCACGATATATCCAAACAAGTTGAACTAGAGCAGATGCGCGATGATCTAACCGCAATGCTGTTCCACGATATGCAGAATCCGTTGAGCAACGTGATCTCAAGCCTTGAGCTGCTCGATGATGATTTGCTGCCAAAAGATATAGACCCGACCGCGTCCATGATGGTAACGGTTGCCTATCGCAGTAGTCAGAGATTGCGCCACCTCATTCGCTCCCTGTTGGACATCAACCAGCTTGAGGCGGGGCATCCTATTCATGAGCAACGCTGTGTATCGGTTGATGAGATATTTGAATTTGTAGCATTGATGATGGAAATGCCAATGCAAACAAAGGGGATGACATTAGCGTTGGAAATCGGGGATGGATTGCCAGAACTGCACGTTAATAAGGACATGATTGAGCGGATTATCATCAACTTAGTTGACAACGCAGTGAAATTTAGCAAGCGTGGTGACACGATTACGCTTGCTGCGAAACTGGACACATCCACAAAGTACGTCGAACTCTCATTGTCTGATGAGGGACCCGGCATTCCTGCGAAATATCGCCGCTCGATCTTCGAGAAATTCTATCGCACACCAAATAATACCTCTAAGGGTATTGGTCTGGGGTTGGCTTTCTGTCGATTGGCTGTCGAGGCGCATGGCGGCGGCATTTGGGTGTCTGAAGCTCCCGGCGGCGGCGCACAATTTAACTTCTCAATTCCGGCCGATCGCTGCCCCAACATTTAGAGCTAGCTAGCTACCTTGCTTTGTAAAAAGAGGCAGCCTTGGCCTTCTAAACGTTTCTCCCAGCGTTTCTGTTTGCTGTCAAAGAAGTTGGTCAGGAACCTAAGATTTTTTGCTGTATCTGCAATCAGAACATAGCCGCCCGGCTTGGTGTGATGAGAGACAGTCTCTAAGACGGTCAGCCTATCATCGTTATTGCTCAACATGTGTAGCACCCTGTCTAGCAAGATCACGTCGAACACTTCTTCAGGTTCAAAGTCAACAATGTCGGCTACGATTCCGTCTATGTCTAACTGTTCTTCTCTAGCAACTTCGAGCATCTGAGAGATACCTGTTTCAGCGATGTCTACACCGAGAACGCTGTGACCTTGTCTAGCGACAAAAAGAGCATCTCTACCCTGCCCGCAGCCAAGGTCAAGAACACGCCAATCTGATTGGTCGGCATCGTTGAAAAACTCGACAATCTGTTGGAAAGGTTGTCCACAAACGTCTCGACTCTTTCGATATAGCAGTTCGTATTTTGGAAGTTTTTTGACCATACCTTAGTTTATCCTCAATTTCCCAAGCCTGCGCTTCTTCCAGCATTGACCAGACCCTAGTGTAAAGAAGCGAGTCTCCAATAGCCAGCAAGCAGCGTAGGGAAGAACTGTATGATTTGGTCAATGACCCAGATGAAATGTACAATCGCTTTAGTGTAACCGAATAGCGATTATCGAACACGGTCAACCAAACTCTTTCATCTGGAGATTTATTAGACTATGACAACAGTAACACAAGCGCAACTCGCAAAATATCCTGCAATCAGTGACTTACAGAAACGAGCAAAGAAGCGGCTACCGCTCATTGCGTGGGAATATCTCGATATGGGGACGGGGGAGGATGTCGCCGTGTCACGCAATCGGGAAGGGCTAAATCGCGTGACATTATTGCCACAATTTTTGAAGGGGGAGCAAACGCAAAATACGGAAACGGTGCTTTTCGGCCGAAAATACGCCGCCCCCTTTGGAGTCGCCCCCGTTGGTCTCACAGGGCTGATGTGGCCAAATGCTGAAATTATCCTTGCAAAAGCGGCCGCACAATACGGTTTTCCGTACTGCCTTAGCACAGCCGCGACACAAACACCCGAAACAATCGGCAAGGTTGTCGGCAATATGGGCTGGTTCCAACTATACCCGCCACGTGATGAACATATTTGTGATGATCTGCTCAAGCGCGCGCGGGACAATGGCTTCCACACGCTGGTAGTGACGGCCGATGTGCCAGCCGCCAGCCGTCGAGAACGCACCGCGCGAGCCGGTCTGCGAATGCCCCCTCGCGTCACGCCGCGCTTTGTTATGCAGGCCGCCCTGCATCCAGAATGGACAGTTGCCACGCTCCGTAATGGGTTGCCACGTCTCCGCACGATTGAAAAATACCTCACGGGCGATGACGCGACGCTCACCAATGCGGCAAGATTTGTCGGTGAACGGTTTGGTGGCACGCTGTCGTGGGACTATTTGCAGAGAGTGCGCGATGTGTGGAAAGGCCCGCTTGTTCTCAAAGGGCTGCTACACCCACAAGATGCAGAAAAAGCAGTTCAAATGGGGGTTGACGGGATCGGTGTGTCAAATCATGGGGGGCGGCAGTTTGACGGGTCACCCGCCGCGATTGATGCACTTCCGCGCATTGTGGAGCAGGTCAACGGCCGAGCAGCAATCATTTTTGATAGCGGTGTGCGGTCAGGTCTCGATGTGATTCGTGCGTTGGCGTTGGGAGCAGACTTTGTGTTGTTGGGGCGGGCGTTTATGTTTGGTGTGGCGGCGTTTGGGGAGCAGGGTGGTGTTCATGCGGCCGAAATTCTCCTCGCAGACCTCAAAACAAACATGGTACAGCTTGGGGTCACGACGATTGAAGAAGTCAGGAACCCCGCGCTAAAGCGATGGGGCTTGAAAGAGCCTCGTACCTGACCTGCCTAAGTGCTTAGGGTCTGATTGTCTTGCTGTCACCATTGTCAAAAGGGATGCAGCTTTTGAGGAATCGCTGATGAGTCGCCGCCTGAAAATAGATCGCTCCGACACCGATTATAATACTGTGAAATGGAAAGATGATTATGTCTCTGTGGCACGACAATCACGCACACACGTGCGGATCAGTCGTCATAAACATCGCTTGCAAGAACCATTCTGGAATATTTCCTTGGATGTAACGAGCGGGTATCGGATGTTGCAAGTCGCAGATGGCAATCGGCTGGCTTGTGTTGCCAATAGACACCTATTGGCAATAACTTGCGGAGAATATGTAACCGGCGGCTCGTTGCATAATTATTATCTACATTATATTCACGATGAGGGTCGCATTCTTTGGTCTCGACCATGGCGGACAATCCAGCGATTTACGATGGTCAATGGAAAACTGCTCGTCCTTCGCTATGCAAGTCCCCCCAACTATTGGATCATAGACGCACCACTTGAGGCGCATTTATTAGAACCAAAAACAGGTGAGTCAGTTGGGCGACGAGAAATTTCTATTCCTGAAAAACTCAAACCGCATTACCAAAGCTGGCAGGTGGCTAGCTTAAAGACCTATTTAGTTTGGCGGGATGGACGGCTACTTGTCACAGTGCGACCTTATTTTCGGCCCAGCTATACTCCCGCCCACGCCCTCACCAATCGTGGCTCCTTTACAAACGCGCTGACATTTGAAAACTTTCGAGATAAGTAACACTGGAATCACAGTCATTCGCCGCTAAAATTCCTCCTATATGTCCAACTACAATCCAAAGTTTAACCGCGAAGCACAAACAATTTTGTGGCTGCAATGGGTCTTTTTCTCTATTCTCGGCTGGGCATTAGGGTTAATTCTGACAACGAACATAGCCGAAGGAACACAGGCAAGGACACTTTTTGGCATTCTGGCGGCGGCGATGGGGATTGGACAATCATTTGTGATTCGCCGCTATTTACGTGTACCGTTTGTCATTTGGATCATCATGACGATAATGGGGTTTGTCGTCGGGCAATTTTTCAGCCAGATGTTGATGGGGGAGTTAATTGGGCGCAATGTCAATGTGGGGTCTTTGGGAGGCGGCATCGTTGTTGGTGGTTTAATTGGTGTGATTGTGGGACTCTGTTTGGGTTTGCTACAAGCATTTCTGATTCGGCCGCGTGCGCTCAACTGGTATTTGTGGTTGATATCCAGCGTGATTGGGTGGGGGCTGGGGTTTCAGTTAGCGACGTTGCTTTTTAGCTCGCGGCCGATGATGACCTCTCTATTTACCGTCATGGTGGCCTCTGTCATCACGGGGCTAGGAGTGACACAATTCCTGAATGAGTAATCCAGTTGGCAATTTGCAGCTATCATCAAAATCCGCTTTGTATTCGCTTCTATTAGTGCATTTTCTTTGCTAATTCACGTCAATTTGTCGATAATCAAAATTCCCAACCGAATTTTTATAATATCTTGAGTGGGCTTTAGTTCACTTATTAAAGCAAAGTGAGCTTCGGCTCGTTCAACATAGGAGTTCTTAAATGAAACGTAATAAAGTCATCGTCGCAGTCACAGGCGCGGCGGGTAATATCGGCTATGCCACCCTCCCACGTCTTGCATCCGGCGAAATTTTTGGTACAGAGACAGAAATCGAATTGCGCTTGCTTGAAATCACCCCAGCACTGGGCGCACTTGAGGGCGTTGCCATGGAGATGAACGATTGCGCCTTCCCGCTGCTCACCAAGATGGTATTGACGGATAATGCTGAAGAAGCATTTGATGGTGTTAACTGGGCTATGTTGATCGGTGCAAAACCGCGCGGAAAGGGGATGCTGCGCTCTGATTTACTGCTTGGCAACGGGCCAATTTTTATAGGACAGGGCAATGCGTTGAATAAGGCGGCCGATGATGTGCAAGTCATTGTGGTTGGTAATCCTGCAAATACAAACGCGCTTATCGCAGCCAATAATAGCGATGTACCAAACAGCCGCTTTGCCGGCATGACGCGCCTTGACCAGAATCGTGCCATTAGCCAGTTGGCCGGTAAAGCAGGGGTAGCCATCAGCGACGTGACCAATATGGCAATTTTTGGCAACCACAGCAAAACGATGTACCCCGATGCGGAGAATGCACTTATCAACGGCAAGCCTGCGTATGACGTTATCAGCGATCATGAGTGGCTGCGTGGTGATTTTGTAACGACTGTACAAAGTCGTGGTGCCGAGATCATCAATGCACGTGGACAATCCTCCGCGATGTCGGCCGCCAACGCCGCCCTTGACCACATTGTGAGCATGGAAAACGCAACGCCAGATGGCGATTGGTTTGCCGCCGGTATAATGTCAGACGGTAGCTATGGCGTTGAGGAAGGATTGATCTTCTCATTCCCATTGCGTGCAGATGGCAATGGGAACTATGAGATTGTGCAAGGATTGGAAATTAGCGACTGGGCGCAAGGCATGATCGATGCAACGGAAGCCGAGCTAATCAGTGAGCGAGATACGGTTGCGGCCGAAGGGCTGATCTAATTTAGCAAAGGAGAAACCTAGCAAGCCTAGGTTTCTCTCTTCACTTGTGTTGAACAATCGTAATTTTTAAGCAGTAAAGGTAATTTATGCCTATTTGAGTGAAGCTGCTATAATCGAGCAAATCGAGATTCAGGAGAATAGCAGTACTATGCAGTATTATAGAGAACAGTCGATAACACCACGTGAAGAAAAACCATTATACATGCCACCTCAGATAGTTAGTTACACAATCGAGACATTACAGCAACACCTTGGTCCGGCAAGGGCGATATCAGAAGGACGTATCTCAGACGAAGTACTGTTGTTTGGTGAGGAGTTTAGAGATTAACTGGCAACCAAAACAATCGCCTAAAATCACTCGTCAGCAGATCGGCAATGAAACCATTCTGCTCGATGGTAAGGGAAAAGCCGTTCATATTTTGAACACAACGGCCGATGTCATCTGGCAATGCTGTGATGGCAATCATACTGTCGCGCAAATCGAAGCGGTGTTGCGTGAACAGTTTGACGTATCGGCCGAAACTGCTCTCACAAAAGATGTCACCGACACACTCATCCTTCTTCAAGAAAAAGGGTTACTCAAGTAATAAGAGGCTCCGCATTTCGGAAAATAGTGTTTCCCTCAAATTAGGTATTGTGCTAGATACCAATCAATCTACAGCGATTAGACGGCCTAGCTCGTAGTTGCAATTGAACATCTTAATGCGTTATGGGACGGATAGAATAAGTTGAACCAGCTTAGGTTAACAGCATTGCCCAACGTTCCAGAGATCAACCCTAGTGATGATGTGGGGCGGATCGTCTGTGCCAGTCTGTCTGCGGCGAATATTACGCTACAGCCTCACGACATCATCACAATTGCCCAGAAAATTGTCTCAAAAGCAGAAGGTCGCTATTTCGATCTGGCTCAGGTCACGCCATCGGCCGCCGCCCTCGATGTAGCCAAAAAGACCGAAAAAGATGCTCGTTTGGTCGAATTGATCTTGCAGGAGGCGACACATAATGGGCAACCTGAAATTTCCCGCCATCGACCCGGCGTTCTTATCACACGTCACCGACTCGGTTTTGTCAGTGCCAATTCAGGGATCGACCGCTCTAATGTGCCACAGCGTGAGGCGGGTGAGTGGGTCTTATTGCTGCCGATAGACCCCGATCACTCCGCACGCCAGATTCGTCAGACAATTTTAGAACACACAGGGATTGCTGTGGGCGTTGTTATCACAGACACGCACGGTCGGCCGCATCGTCTCGGCACAATCGGTGTGGCAATTGGCGCAGCAGGGTTGCCAACCATTCTTGACAAGCGCGGTGAACCAGATCGTTATGGGTATATTTTGCACGCCACGACGATTGGGATTGCAGACGAGATCGCGGCGGCGGCAAGTTTGTTGATGGGGGCAGCGGCCGAATCGACACCGATTGTGCATTTGCGCGGTCTCAAGCTGGTGGGGGATGGGTGTGCGGCCGATCAATATCGGCCGCCTGAGCTTGACCTTTATCGTTAGTCAAGCCGATAATTTTGCCTTCCGCAACCTCTGAGAGAAGTCTCATTGCTATCCCGATGGTTAGGTTATAATCTCTGTTCATAATCGAACCTATCGAAGGAAATCATCATGCGCCAATACTTAGACATCTATCTGAATGAACAGCGAGTAGAAAGTGAAACGTTGGAAGGGGAGCAACTTGTTAAAGCAGGACGCTATCTTATCGCCAAAAAGCTGACCGAAATGAACATTGCAAACGTCGATCCGTTAGGGGAAGAGAATCCGTTGATCTTTTCAGCCGGCCCCATGGCTGGCACAACGATGTCAAACGCCAATCGTTTGAGCGTCGGCTGCAAAAGTCCGCTCACGGGTGGGATCAAAGAGGCAAATGCGGGTGGAACGTTGGCGTATGGGATGGGGCGAATTGAGATGTGTGGATTTACGCTGCATGGGATAGCGGCCGATTGGACAATTCTTCACTTTGATAAAAAAGGCAATCTCTCCTTTGATGATGCCTCTCCTTATCTTGGCAAAACAAACAGTGAATGTGCCGCCCTACTCTACGCGCAATATGGCAAGAAGATCGCATTTGGTCTGTGTGGTCCTGTCGGAGAATATGCAGGCTTGCTCGCCGGGGTCACAGTCAGCGATAGTGATGGGCGAGCCTCACGTTTGGCGGCGCGTGGTGGTGTCGGCGCGGTGATGGGCAACAAAAAGGTGAAGGCGATTGTCATCGAGTTAAATAAAATGCCAACCTTACATGAGCGCAAAAAAGCGCTCAGCGGCAGTCGGGATTATGCACAGAAGCTAAACGCCGATCCGTTGGTACAAAACTTCTTTCAGCCACTTGGCACCATGGGCATGGCGGATTACACTAATCATATCGGCGCACTACCCGTCAACAACTTTTCCATCGGTAAACAGGAAAATTTCTCCGCTGAGGGTGATTTTCAGATGGGTGGGTCACACATCAGTGCGCTCAACACTAGTCGTGGTGGCGAGCAAACGCACGCCTGTATGCCCGGTTGCGTCATTCAATGTAGCAACGTTTACGTCGATGCCGATGGCAACGAGATGACTTCGCCAGTCGAATACGAGACACTCGGCTTGCTCGGCACGAATTGCGGTTTAACCGACCCTGATGACCTCGCTGTGATGAATCAGCACTGTAATGATTTGGGCATCGACACAATTGAAACGGGCGCGATGATCGCCGTTTTAATGGAAGCAGGTCTAGCAGAGTTTGGTGATGTGGCATTTATGCGGCACGTTTTTGAGGAAATGCTGGTGGGGACGGAGGAGGGCCAAATTTGGGCGCAGGGGACGGCGCGAGTCGGTGAACACTACGGCGTAGAACGTGTGCCGGTCATTAAACGTCAGGCGATCAGCGCGTATGATCCGCGTGTCATTGAGGTGACAGGGCTTTCGATGATGACAACCGCGCAGGGGGCTGACCACACGGCTGGCAATGTGGCACGCTTTGACTCACGCGATAAGGACGTAGAGACGCTGCTCAAGGTGAGCCTTGAGGCACAAATTGCGAGTGCGGCCGCTGACTCGATTGGACTGTGTATTTTCGGCCGAACCGTCACAAACCCCAACGTCGATTTTCTCGCTAATGTCTTCAACGCAGCTGTAGGGAGCGATCTTGAGCCGACCTTCTTTCACAAAATCGGCCGCGAAACATTAAGGTTGGAAAATGAGTTTAATCGCAAGGCTGGGTTTACGGCGGCCGATGACAGTCTGCCTCAATTCTTCTACGACGAACCGCTCGCCCCGTCTGACCACACGGCTCGCTTCACGGGTGAAGATGTTAAAGAGGTTTGGAACCTAATGGATCAGGTGGGCGCACAGGGTGTACCACGTCCGTATGGACATTAAAACATCATGCGGGCTTTTAACAACACAGCGTAAGTAGCTGATAGGTTTGCAAGGTGGTATTCGATCATTTTTACCGAATTACGCTCTCGTGTACTGGCACCTTGGTATCTTACCGTCGTTTGATCACATTCTTCGCCTGCTCTATAATCCTTACTTAATAACGATGTCGAAACTGAGTTTCTGTGACGGCCTACTCCACAATGGGGGCGCAAGATAGATGTTAGCCTCCGAGCCTGACCCCTATTCTGATAAACAATCGAATATGGTTGCTTCGCAGCGCACGCCGCGTACACGTGACGTGGATTTTTGCGTTCACAAAACTCCAAACGGAAAAAATGACTCTTAGTTTGTTCTTAACGATCTTCGCAGTTGCGGCGATCATGATATTTTTTAATGGACTGTACGTCGCGGCCGAGTTTGCGACAGTGGGCGCACGGCGAACGCGCGTTCGCCAGTTGGCGGCCGAAGGAAATAGCAACGCTCAAGCTCTCTTGCCCGTGATGGAAGATACACACGCACTCGATGAGTATGTAGCGACTTGTCAGCTTGGGATCACCATTTCTTCGCTGGCATTGGGGGCATTTGCCCAGCAGTATGTATCAGGGCAGCTTACTTTTGCATCGGCCGCCATTGTCTCAACGGTTGTCCTCTTGATCTTTACCTTGTTGCAGGTCGTGTTGGGCGAACTATTCCCAAAGTCGCTCGCTGTACAGTTTCCTGAAACCGTTGCGTTGTGGGTGATTCGGCCGATTATTTGGAGCCAAAACGTTTTCCGCCCGCTCATTTGGCTGTTTAACGGCAGTGGTCGTATCCTGCTCGGCTTGCTTGGCAAAGAAAAAGTCGAAGGACATGGACACCTTTACTCTAGCCAAGAGATCGAGATGCTCGTCACCGAAAGCCACGAAGGGGGCTTGCTCGAAGACGATGAGCGCACGATGTTGCGAAATGCGTTTCGCCTCAAAGATTTGACGGCGCGACAGGTCATGGTACATCGAACGCGCTTGACGGCCGAAGATGTTACTAGTGGTGCAAACAAGCTGCTCGACACCTCGCTTGAGTCAGGTCATTCTCGCATCCCGCTTTATGAAGGCGACATTGACAAAATTATTGGGTTTGTTCACGTCAAAGATGTATTCCGTTTGCATGTAGCAGGAGTCAACGATCTACGTGAATCATTGCGTGAGGTCGTCTACATTCCGGAGGCATTATCGATTGTTGATGTCTGGGAAAAGCTCAATACACAGCGCAAATATATGGCCGTTGTTTTTGATGAGTATGGTGGCACAGCTGGAATTATCACGCAGGAAGATTTGATCGAAGAGATATTTGGCGAACTTCAGGATGAATTTGATCAGGAAACTGCGTTGGTTAAGGTCGGCAAAGATGGGCGAGTCTACTTGCGTGGCGATCTGCTCGTCTCAGATGTCAATGAGTATCTGCAATTGACATTGCCGAATGAGAGTGCAGACACAATTGGAGGACTGGTTCTCACGCAGCTACGAGGCATAATCGAGACTGAGCAAACAGTTGAAATAGAGGGTGTTATGTTTACGGTTGAAGAAGTGGATGACTTGCGGGTTGGGGTCGTGTCGTTGGAGGGTTCGGCCGATATGACCATCCCCTCTATTGGTGAATGGGAGGTGGAACGTGATTAATATCTACCTCGCGCTACCCCTGATCGCACGACTTGCCGAAGATGAAACACTTTGGCAAGCTCTAATTTTGCCGCTCATCATTGTCGCCGTTCTGATTGTGATAAATGGCATCTTTGTGGCGGCCGAGTTTGCTATTCTGGGAGCGCGGCCGACGCGCATGGAAACGATAGCGGCTCAGGGCAACGACCGCGCTCATCACGTCCTTGAAGTTCTCGAAAATCCACGCAACCAAAACACCTATCTCGCCACGGCTCAACTTGGCATCACTGTTGTAACGCTTGGGTTAGCCATGTATGGTGAGGCAAAGCTGGCACACTGGTTTGAAATCAACGTCCTCGCACGTTTTATCGAGAATGAAGGTCTCATTGCAATTATTGGGTATATCGCAACGATCGCAGTGTTAACGTATCTGCATGTTGTAATTGGCGAGATGGTTCCTAAGTCGATTGCGCTCAGTGAACCAAACAAGACGGCACTCTCACTTGACCGTTTTATGGCGGGGCTACGCTGGGTATTCTTTATCCCAATTTGGATTCTCAACACGCTAGGCGATGTGTTGCTACGTCTGTTTGGCATTCCGCTTGAGGCTGGTACAGCGCGACTTTACTCTCCTGAAGAGATCGAACAACTCGTGATGGAAAGCACAGAGGGTGGCCTCATTACGCAGGAAGCAGAAGAGATCATTGGCAACATCCTCGACTTCCATGACCGTGACGTTGGGCAAATTATGACCCCACGTCGTAAAGTGGATGGCATTCCTGTCGATATTGCGTGGGATGATTTGGTGAAGTGGGTTGCTGAAAGCAATCACAGTCGCTTCCCCGTGTACGAAGAGGACTTAGATCATGTCGTTGGCATTTTGCATCTCAAGGATTTTATTACACACCATCGTGCAGGTGGTCAACCAGTCAACCTGCGCGACATGCTGCGCCCCACGCCGGTTGTGACAGAGCATGACAATGTGACCGATTTATTGCAGGCGTTTAAGCTGCAACGGATTCACATGGCGGTTGTGCTGGATGAGCATGGCGGCGTCGCCGGGATTGTGACGCTTGAAGATTTGGTTGAAGAAATTGTTGGTGAGGTGCGTGACGAATTTGATGTGGAACGTGAACCTTATGTCGAACTCGAACCGGGAACGCTTGAAACATCAGGTGATTATCTAATTGATGATTTGAAGGAAGATATTTACATTGGTGAAGACGAGGATTTGCCTGCGGTTGATACAGTTGGGGGGCTGATTGTGACAAAACTCGGCCGACCGCCCAAATCAGGTGATATTGTCGAGCTAGATGGAAGCGTCGTTGTGAAGATATTGGGTGTCGATGGCATGGCAGTCACGCGGGTGCAAATCGACTATCCATCGCCAGAGCAACCGCCTGATGAAACACCGCCGGAACATAGTTGAATTAGGTTTTATTTTTCTGACGTTTGTTGTGAATGACCGACAGAATTAGCGTAGCAGGTCATAATATCGGGGGAACAATCTGGCTAGCATCTTTGTTCATCAAGAGCTATTACTACTGACATGTTAAGCAATAACAAGAGCCAAAGGCTTAAAGGCGATCAGTGGATAAGTAACATCATTGAACGTTCACGAGAAATAGTTGTAAGCCCTATTGAGCAAGAGACAATTTCCGCGCTGATCGATTCAGTTTACACTATTTTCAACCATAGCACAGAGCGGAAACTCGCATTGGCAGCGGCGTTCGATCTGATTGTATCGGCAGAGTATTATCGAAATGTTGGTCATGCAAACTGGGTATATTGTCCAGCAGAAAGCCCACCCCTACTAATTTATCCTTATACAAACGTTTGTCCCAGATGCGCTTTAAGCGACGCATTCTTTTTTCATAAGGCTAACAAACCAAAATCAGGTGTCATTGGGTCAAAAACTTCTCGGCTACTTGCTTCATTTTTGCAAACGCTGTTCCTACGAAACGGTCGTTCAGTAAATGTTTTGAAGGGGGTTGAACCTGTTGACATCGTATTGATTGAAGAGCAGCAACATATAACCTCTGTGATGTTTGCAGAAATCAAAGCTGCCCCACTTATTCCGATCCCACTTGCGTGTGAATCACAACTTTTGACTGCTGATCAAGATGGAATGATTGTACCTACTGGACATCGTATATCTGATCATACAACGTTGTATGGCTCTAATTTAAGTTTGTTCCTTCCCTCAAATCAGAGTGATGATGTATGGCAGCTAATTCCTTTTGGCACTTGTCAAGATAGCAACGATCAGGAATGGGCGTATAGAAGTCTGCTGAAACTGGTTCAATCTAGTGCTGATTTCATTCGAGCATACGTGGGGTTCTGGAAACAAGCTTTGAAAAGCTATGAAGAAAAGTCGCAGACAGGTGTGTTTTGGCTAACCAATGCTTGTGGACAGCCCTTTCCTCGTCCAGAAAATTGGCCTCGAAGAAGTCGTGCATCTGGCTTTGAGTCTATTTCTGACGGAAAAACCAGTGTAGGTATGGATCGCACAGATGATTTGAAAAAGGCCACCTATCAAGTTCTCAAAATAGGTGCTGAAGGGAACCCTTCAAAAGAGTTTCATTTTCGAACTGGTGTCATTTCCAATATTCATGCTGTACGTCATCACGATCAATACTTGACGATTCTGGAGGACATTGTTTGGATTCGTGATGAAAGTGGGCAAGCTACAACCATTCGTGATTTGTCACCTGATGCTCCACTGTTTAATCTCTTTGATGGAATTATTTCTCTCACTCAACCATTGGCAAGAGATTCTTGGGTGCAAGCTATCTTCGACTTTTAGGGGAACAAATGGCTTTTAACCATACACCACGAAAGGTTGGTATTGATGTGCAAAGGCGTATCAACGCTTTGAAAATTGGGCAAAAAATGCAAGATTTGCCGGAGGAATTATGGCATAAAAGTTTTCGGTTTTATGTTAAAGAAGACCCAACTAGGAAAGGCGGGCCGAATCTTAGGTTAATCCGTCTAGACCCATCGAAACCCTCACTTACTGTGACAGGCTTTATTTTTAATAAGTTTGTGCATCCTTATGAAGATCGGTTTATAACCCCAAGGGAAGCGGCACGATTGCAAGGGTTTCCAGATGACTTAGAGTTCAAAGGGACATTGACAAGTGTTCAAAGACAGGTTGGTGATGCAGTTCCCATCCAGCTTGGTAGGGCGATATTTGGATCAGTATTAGATGCACTGACAAATATGTTTCCCAATAAAAAAGAATTTAAGGCGCTGAGTTTGTTCAGCGGTGCTGGAGGATTTGATATAGCGGCGGAGTCTATGGAACACCCATCAGGTGCATCAATCAAATCTTTTGCATGTGTTGAATCTGAACAAGATCGATGCAATACGCTACAAGGCTATTTTGGCGGCCGAAGCCGTGTCTTCCAGCAAGATATACGATATGTGGTTGCCGATGAGCTTGTTCGTATTTGTGGACTCACACTCGATGAGGTCAACTTGATCTATGGTGGGCCGCCTTGCCAATCGTTTAGTCAAGCGGGTAAACAAAAGGGGAAGCATGATGCTCGTGGTGATTTAATCTTTGAATTCATACGAATTGTGTCGGAGATCAAGCCAGCATATTTCGTAATGGAAAATGTTTCCAACCTAAAGGGGATTGATAAGGGACAATTACTTGAACAAATAGTTGATGAGATGGAGTCGTCAGGATATTTTGTACGATACCGTGTACTAACAGCAACGGATTTTGGTAGCCCTCAAAAACGTAAACGTTTGATTTTTATTGGCTCTCGAAACGACCTAGCAACAAGAGCTTGTTTGCCTTCTGCAACACATGGTGATGTCTTGAGTCTTTTCCCTTTAAAACCCGTGATGACGGTCGGAGATGCTTTTGACGGCTTGCCGATTCCTGATTATGAACCTGTGTATGTACCACCTATTATGACTTCAACCTGACATAGCGACATGGTTCGTTGGCTAAGTTGTCTCTTCTTTTTTGGGCTATACATTGTCACGCTAGCGCGTGGCGTGTTAACGGCCGATAATGCTGAATTTCAACTTGTCAGCACCATGCTCGGTCTTGCTCATCCCCCAGGCTTCCCGCTTTACACGCTTCTTGCCCATTTCTTCACAAAGCTGCCATTGCCATTCTCGCCTGCGCTCAAGGTTAGTCTTTTTTCGGCCGTCACCAGCACACTCACTCTCAGCATTGTTTTCTCCATTATCCTCTCCATCGTAAAGTCCGAATACAATCAAAACATGCGCTATTCTCAAAGTGCGGCACTGATCGGGACGGCCGCTCTGGGAACTGCAACAACGTTTTGGGCGCAGTCAACAACTGCAAACATTCGCAGCTTGACTGCGTTGTTTGCAGCACTATGTCTTTACTTCTTAGTGAAATCGGCCGTCCAGATAAACGATGAGGGCGAACAAGCACAGAAAAACAAGTCATTCATTCTGTTGTTTGCGCTTGCGTTTGGATTTGGATTTACACACCATCTATCGCTGGCGTTTATGGGACTGGTGATGATTTTATGGGTCGCATGGCGCGACTGGCGCAGTTGGTGGCAGTTAACAGTTGGGCTAGCGGGACTGCTACCACTCATCTATTTACCAATTCGTGAGCCAAATTTGCGAAGCCCGACTGAATTTATCAATTACGCACTCGGACTAGGCTTTGGAGGTGATTTCTTCTACTTCAGCACGCCATCACAGCTCTGGCTACGGGCTGGGGTGATGTGGAACATTTTGACCTTCCAATTTCATCCACTCTTGCTCGTCACGGCACTGGTGGGTTTCCTTTGGCTGCTGTGGAAACGTCGCGCCATTGGCATCTTGCTCGGTGGAACCTTTCTCATTCACACAATCATCACGGCGACCTATCGCGCCCCCCAAACGGTCGAGTATATGTTGCCAGCTTATGTGCCGCTGGCTATTTGTGTTGGTGTCGGGTTTTGGACATTTGTTACTTATGTGAATGCGATGAGCCATGTACTCTATTTTTTGAGAGGCGCATTGACGTTCTTATTTATCGGTCTAATTATCTGGCAGGGGTTAGTGCGTTTCCCGAGTTTTTGGTGGTTGCGAGATGAGACGGTCTCCACCGGCCACGCGAAAAGTATCCTAGAGAATGCGCCGCAAGACGCAACGGTGCTATCAAACTGGCATTGGTTCACGTCGATGCGTTATTTGCAAGCTGTTGAAGGGGTACGCCCTGATCTGGGCGTGCAGTTTGTTTTCCCACAGGGGGAAACGGTGCAGGAAAAGTGGGAAACAGCGATTGCATCGGCCGCTCCCCCAACGATCACAACCGATTTTCATGGTGGCACTTCACCTCGCCCGTTAGGAGCTGCGTTTCTGTATAACGCTGACCCACTGTGGCCTCCACTAAACGGCTTTGTGCAATTTGAGGCGCAATTAGGCGCAACGATTCAGATTTTAGGGTATCAGCTGAGTGCGACGGAGGCAGCGGTTGGCGAAGAAATGACCATCACGCTGGTCTGGGAACCGAGAGAAGAACTGCCTGCAATGAATCTGTTTGCCCATTTGGTCGATGTTGAAAGCGGGCAACTCTTCGCACAGGATGATGTGCCAGCCATCATGCAGAGGGAAGGGTTTTCAGTCACACAACTACGGCTGACCCCACGTTTGGGCGCGGTGCCGGGTACCTACCGCATTTTGGTAGGTGGCTATTTGGTCGATGGCACGCCACTGTTGAATGAGCGCAGTGAGCCGCGTACATTGTTGACGAATTTGGTTATTCGGCCGACCGTATGGCGACCCTTCACGCGCAATCCAGTGTTCTTTGGCAGCAAAAATGAACATGGAGATCGACTGGTTGGCTATGATTTTGATGTGACGCTCGCGCCGCGTCTCTATCTACATTGGCGAACAGAGGATGGATTCTATAGCATCGTGCGAGACACAGATCATGCCACTGTAGGTCGTCACACGATGACACTGCAACAAACACAGTACGTTCCGTTGGGGCAAGGTGTTGTTTGGTTGGGGGGAAATGGCGTGAGCGGCGAGGATTTTGTCAGCGTGCAGGACTTTGTGGCAAATCGACCGATTACCCGCGACCTTCGCATCGGTGTTCGCTTTGTAGGCTATCAATCAGATGGAGAAACATGGGCATGGATAGACCAAAACGATAGTGTGCCGGCGACGGGGGCCATCCCAACACTCAAGTGGATTGCTGGCTCAAGAATTAGCGATCCACATCCACTCAAATTAGGCGAGCCAACATTTGATGGTCAGACGGTCGCGGCATGGCTGACGGTGTATGATGCTTTTACGAATCGGCCGATTCCAATCCTAGATGAACGCATAACAGCACAGGGTATCGGGATTCCGCTGGGAACAAACATCGCCACGCGAGATTAATTGCGCGACACAATTGCCTGCTTGCCAAAATACTTTGCGCGAATCCCCTGTAACAATTCAAACGAGAGAACAATCAAGCCAATCAATACGCCGCCAAGCGATGAGTCAAGGCCGAGCGAGATGCGTAACGATGTGCCACCAACGCTCGCAGCGGCAAAAAAGAAGGCGATGGGAGCCAACCATGCCCCATTAAATGCTGAGAGCAACACGATCAAAATGCCTAAAAACCCATGCCCACCAGAGATGCTAGGAATAAGCTGGTGACGAAATCCCGTCAATAGCAGGCCGCCAGCTAGCCCTGCACATGCGCCACATGCGAGATAGGCTGAAAGTAAGATGCGCTGTGTGGGAATACCAAGTAGAATGGCTGAACGTAAATTTTTGCCGACCGCTTTTAACTGTAATCCCCAGATTGTGCCTCGCAGAGCCAGATAAACGATGATTGCCACAATAACCGCCAACACAAGGCTGACCACACTGACACGCAGTGTTCCAATGGTTGGTAACCAAATTGTCTGTGGCAATGTTTCACTGGAACTGACATTGCTCGACCCCACTTGTTTCCACGGGCCGGCAATCAAATAGATAGTGAGACCATTGACGACGTAGTTGAGCGCGAGGCCACCAAAAATTTCATTGACGCTGCCGTAAATTTTCAACAGCGCGACAACTAGCCCCCAAAACATCCCGCCAACGATGCCAGCTAATAGCATTGCTGTAATCGCTATAAATCCGTTGCTTTCCCAAAAGAGTCGCGCCGCTGCAAATGCAAAAACCGCGCCCATGCCGATTTGCCCCTCAATGCCGATGTTCCATTGTCCAGCGCGAAAGCTGATGAGTAGGCCGGCCGAGACAATCGTGAGTGATGTCCAGACAACGAGCGTATCGGCGAGTTTGACAGATGTGCCGACTGAGCCACGAATTAATGTTTGGTAGACGTTGAAGGGGTTTTCGCCCAGCATCAGGATGAGCAGCGAGGCGATTAGAAGAGCGGATATGAGCGGGAGCGTTGGGCTTAGTCGGCGCATGTCGATATTTATTGGTCGGTATTTGGCAGTTTCTTCCCGCCGATGAGGTAGCCGAGGGCTTCGATTGTAGTATCAGAGGTTGGAATGTCAGCGATGATCTGACCATCAAAGCAGACCCAAATTCGGTCACTGTATTGAAAAACTTCGTCGAGATCGGCCGAACTAAACATGATCGCCGTCCCATCCTCACGCCGTGCCAACAGCTTGCCCCAAATGTATTGCGCCGATTCAACATCTAGGCCGCGTGTCGGATGCTCCATGATGAGCAAGCGCAACTGGTCGGGGAGCAGAGCGAGAAGCGTGCGCTGCTGGTTGCCGCCGGAGAGGGACTCAACGGTGCTATCGGGGCGGCCTTTGATGTTAAATTCGGCGATGTCGGCCGAAGCTGTCATGTTTGCCTCATCCCACGCGATCAATCTCGCCCGATCTTGCTTCTTCTGTCGCAATCGCCGTGCCAAGACGACATGTTCCGCAATTGTCAATCCCTCAACCAGTCCTTCTGCCATACGGTCGGCCGGCATAAAAGCAACCCCCGCAGCCGCATACGCGGGATAAGTTTTGCCTGTCAGATTTTGGGAGTCGATTTGAATGGTGCCGGATTTTGGTCGAAGCAACCCCGCACACGCCTGCATCAACAGGCGTTGTCCAGACCCTTCTAACCCTGCCACGCCAATGACCTCACCTGCCTGTACGCTGGCGTTGACCTCATTCATCGTCATGCGATAGTCGGTGAGGGTGAGACTGCTGAGTTGTAGCAGCGGTTTTCCCAGCGGGACAGATGGTCGCGCACTCGTCGTCATCACCTGCCCAAACATAGAGGTGACGAGAGCTTCAATGTCAAATGGGCGCGTCATCTCTGCGACGAGTTTTCCTTGTCGTAGGACAGCCACATTGTCGCAAAGCTTTTCGACATCTTCCAACTTGTGCGAGACAAAGATGATCGATTTGCCTGATTGTGCCAATTTTTTGAGCGTGGCAAAAAGTAGGACTTTCTGTGGTGCGGAGATACCGGTTGTCGGCTCATCCAAAATCAGCGTTTCAACCCCGCGCCAGAGCAGGCGAATAATTTCTAGCTGCTGGCGTTCACCGACGGTGATTTCATTGACAAAGGCGTGGGGGTCGAGGTCGAAGTTGAATTGGGTGGCGAGGTCGCGGAAGGTGGTTTCGGCCGATTTAGTCTCCAGTCCCATCCCCTCGCACCCAACAAGAAAATTTTCGATTAGGCGCATCGGCGGAAAATCGAGCGGGTCTTGGTGTAACATACCCACCCCGTGCGCGATAGCATCCTGCGGCGAGACAAGTTGAACAGATCGCTTGTTCAGAATCAGTTCACCAGAATCAGACGAAATAAAACCAGAAAGCACCTTCATCAAGGTGCTTTTTCCCGCGCCATTTTCGCCCAAAAGCCCCTGAATTGACCCGCCCTCAACCGTCAACGTAATGTTGTCATTGGCTCGGACGGGGCCAAACGTTTTCGTGATATTTTTTAGTTCAACCTGCACTATCTAATTCCTCGAAAACGATTCGCGTCACGAATGTACTGCAAATTCGGCCACAACTGTTTATCCTCTGGCAAATGTATTCGTGTATTTAAAAATGATTTGAACTGTTCTAAGCCACCTGCAAGTCCACTCTCAATCAATGCTGCTTCACGGTCACGGTTTATTTGCATTTTCAAGTCAGTGTCAAGATAGATGAGGGCTTGATCGAATGCACGATGATAAGTTGGAGACAAGCATAGCCCATTTGTAACATCGTCACGACTTGCCTCCGCGACGACGGGCAGTATGTGCGCTGCATCAATGAGACGTAACTGCGCTCTCGTAACGGCACAGCGACGGTCATAAGCGGTGATTACTTTACGCCGAAAACTTGAATCACGAGACAGCCGAGAAACTGTGCGAACAATGCGCTGACGCTCAACAGGCACACGCTCCAATTCTTCGTCTGAGATATTGTTTTGAACAACGACTCTCGATAAAAATGAAACGGTATCAGCATCTGCTCCTTGTTCATGTAGAGCAATACTATTTAATGTATATGCCAAAAGTTGGTCAGGTCTGATTCCAATGGCGATCTCATCATTCCCTTTTGTTTTGAACGAAAATCCATTTTGTAAGGCATCATGCAAAACCGTGATCGGAATTTGAATTGACGGTGAGCGACCCGTGAATGTGAAGTGTTTGGTGATGTCGAAACCAGCGAAACATTGAGTGTCTGGCTCAAACCCAAGCAATAGAGTCATTCCATTTGGATTCACTTCGATTGGTGACTCAATGCCCGTCATTTGAATACGATATTCGTGTGTGGGTCTGTGACGGCCTCCACCATGCGTTAATGTCCAGATGTAAGCCCAAACCTCAAATGAATTGCGTCCTGCCGTGACAATAAATCGGCGTGGATTAGAGCGTAATGGCGACACTAATAAGACAGACGCATCACTTTCAGCATACGCATCTTCAATTGCACGAAGTAGCTGACGTGGTTGTAAACGAGGCATAATTACTTCGCAGATTTACCGTTTTTGGCAGGTCTTTTACGACCGCCATCAGGGGAAAGTGGAACGATTTCTTCTTGTGGAATCGTGTTCCATAAAGCCGACGAACTAAATAATTTGTAAAATAGAGGGTCTTTTGAGCCATTTGTTGAGGTAGCGGCAGGGTCAAATCGGCCGATTCCACCCAAAATATAACTTTCTTCAACCTCACAACAAATCCATTGTCGCTGTAACGTCTCGCAAACCTCTCCTGTGACGCAACTGCCCGCGAAAGGATCAAGCACACGATCCCCAATATCGGTCAACATTCTGATAAAAAATTCAGGCAATTTAGCTGGGAAACGGGCAGGGTGCGGTTTAATATCGTTTTCTTTACAATAACGAAGGTAGTATGAATTGCTTTCAGTGTTGGGAATTGCAATTAAATTAGGGGGAATGGCTCCACCATTATTCTTTTGAAATTTATCGCTAATGTCGTGACCGCTGGGGCGTAATTTAGCTTTGTACCCATTCTCAAGCAAATCTAGCATGGAGCCACTGTATGGAGTCAATACACGTCGATTACTGGCTTTAGGCCAAGGAGATTTAGAAAGCCAGAAAACGCAGTTAACAGCATCTTTCACGCGGATTCTTCGAATATTGACCCATTCCGCTGGCGTAGGCAATTTGGATGGATTCCACCAATAAAATTCTTGAGCTAGGAAAAAGCCAACTTTTTTGCAGAGCATTAGCAGCAGTTCAAAATGATATAAATTGCGTGTTGGCTGCCCAGACTGCCAAGAGCCGCCAATGTCGATCACAAGAGAGCCTGTCTCTTTCAAAATGCGGTGAAATTGATGGGCAAACGTTTCAAACCAATCGACATACTCCTCTGCGGCGACATTTCCGTAATCTTTCTTTCGAGTCAACGCGAAGGGGGGACTGGTCACGATTAAATCTAGCGAATCATCCTCAATCGACTTCATTACCTCTAACGAATCACCATGAACAATTTTTCCATATTCACTCGCAAATTTTATTTCCATGAATGTATTTTATTGAACTGATACAACACCGCAACCTATTTTTTGAACAAAAAACCGTGTTCCTACAAGGAACGTGACCTGAATTAGTGTCCAATTTTGAAGAATGGATTCCCGCCTGCGCGGGAATGACAGTGGGACAGTAATTGAAATGGGTGTGTTTCATTTACTTTTGCTCAACGTTCGCTGAAATATTTGGGAAAATCGAAGATTAGCTCTGCCATAAAAAA